>NZ_FUYE01000008.1 GCF_900167535.1 Prosthecobacter debontii | reverse complement strand
CACCCCGCTGGCACCCTGCTGGATGGCGTTGTAGCTCATCTTCAGCGCGTCCAGCTCAGGCAGCTTCTTACCGCCGGCGATCACGATCGGCACCGGGCAGCAGGAAGTGATCGTCTCAAAACCTTCGTCCGTGTAGTAGCACTTCACCACGTTGGCTCCCAGCTCCGCCATGATGCGGGTGGCCAGACGGAAATACTGTGCGTTACGTGCCATCGCACGCCCCACGGCGACGACACCCATGACGCCGATGCCGTAACGGCTGGCGGCGTCCACAAGGTCGGTCATGTTCTTCAGGCTCTGGCGCTCGTAAGCGCTGCCGATGAAGACCTGCACGGCCAGGATGCTGGCGTTCAGGCGGATGGCTTCTTCAATGTTCAGAGCGGTGCTCTCGTTGGAGAGAGGCTCGAAACCTGGGCGGCCAAATTTCACCTTCTTGCCGTCGAGGTCACCTTCCCACTCTTCGAAAGGGCTGACCATGGAGGTGCCACCGGAGGCACGCAGGGCGATGGCCTTCTGGGTGGAGGCAGGGATGACGCTGCGCTGGATGCCACGGGTGAGCATGAGGCAGTCGGCATAGGGCTCCAGGGGGAGAATGGTCTGGTCCACACGCTCCAGGCCGGTGGTCGGGCCCTGGAAGTAACCGTGGTCGAAGGCGAGCATGACGGTGCGGCCGTCTTTAGGATTGAAGACCTTGCTCAGACGGTTCTTCAGACCCCAGTCATACTGGTGGGAACCTTTGAGGAAGAAGCCCGGAGCCTGCTGGGGCACGTCGGTGAAGTATTCCTTTTCCTTCTTGTCTGCTGCGCTGGTGCTGATGTCGGCCATATAAATACGATTGGAGTTGGGGCGGGCACAGTCGGCATGAATCCGCTGCGTGCAACTCACAGAGGCGGTAAAAGTATTCGGAAGTGCCCTTCCAGCATTATTTTCCTGAGGTGATGCAGGCAAAGTCCAGCCTCACTTATAGCATCAGCCCCAAAAGCACCTCACGAATCTGAGTTCGCCATTTGTTGAGATAGGCCAATCGTGCCTGGATGGCTTGAAGCTCGATCCATACAGAGCCTTCACCTGCGGCGATACGATCATCGTAGCGGGGGAGTTGGGCTTCGAGTTCCTGCCAGGCTTCTTCGATGCTGGTGCCTAGGTTTTCGAGTGCTTCCCGCAGGCGCATTTCCTCACTGGCAAGCAAAGCCTTGCTCAGGGCTGTGGTCGCGGTTTGCTTCTTTTTGAGGAAGGCTCCGGCGGATTGGAGCAGGGGGCCCAGCTTTTCAAACAATCCCATCAGGGAGGCATCCAGGGGAACCGCCCGCCAAGGAGTGTTGGAGTGCTGCTCGATCAGGTGCTTCAAGCGCGTCACGGGCGACTTCAGCATCTCCAGTGCGGCGTTGAGATCGGCCGAGAGTTGGGTATCGCCCCCTGCTTGATCGGGATGGGCTGCCCTAGAGGCTGTCAGATAGGCAGCCTGGAGTTGTTCCTCCGTGAGGGCGGCCTGGGGAGGGAGATTGAGGAGAGCAAAGGCGTCCGGCATGGGCTTGATTAGGCCGCGAAGCTCTCACCGCAGGAACACGTCACGATGGCGTTAGGGTTGGTGACCTTGAATCCTCCTTGCTGGATGTCATCGCTGAAATCCAATTCGGAACCACTGACAAATAGCGCACTTTTGGGATCGATCACCACACGGACATCCGAAGACAAGACCATGATGTCTCGGTTAGCAGGGCCATCGACGAGATCCATCTTATACTGAAGTCCTGAGCAGCCCCCCCCCACGACAGCGATCCGTAATGCCCCATGCTCAGCCCGGCCTTGCTTGGTCAGCAGGCTGGTGAGTTTGCGGGCCGCATTCGGAAGTACCTTGATCAACTTTTCGTTACCGATCTTGTAATTCGGGGCGGCTAGGGCGGGTGAGGCTGGCGCGGACATGGGTAAAGTAAAACAGGCTTCTGAGATTAGCTATCGAGGCGACTTTTCCATTCATCAAAGTCCGAGCGAGGTGTCCTAAAGACCGCCGCACAGCGTGGGCAGGTGATGGTGGCTTCTCCATCTTCGAATACATAATCGATGTCTTCGTCCGACAGCCGAGACAACATGGGGAACATGCGTTCAGCCGTGCATCCGCAGTCGAAGACGTAGTTACGGGTTTCGAGCAAGGTTAAATGTTCAGACTCATCCAGCTTGGGGATATCTGTATCGGTCAGACTGTTGAGCCATTCGACATCGGCGTCGGGTTCGGCGGAGATTTGCACAAAATCCTCGTCGGGCAGTCTGAAAAGACGTGTGGGGCGCTGCTCGCTCTGGGTGTAGAATTGCTCGACGGCCGACAAGACGTCCCTCCCCTGGAATTCGATCATGCTTTGCCGCGGCTGCATGTGCGTTCGGGTGGTCTGGGCGATGAAGAGGGAATGCCCGGTGTCCCGAACATCCTCCGTGAACAGTCTGCCTGTGACTCGGCCTGGGTGAGTGTTCCCTGTCACGAAGATGTTCAGCAGGGGATCATGAATATTGATGGTCCAGGCACAGTTCTCATCGTGGGGACGTGAGGCGAGGTGGAGGGCAATCCCTGCGAGACCATCCTTCAGCATTTCATCCAGTTTCTCTGGGTGCTTGATGCCGTGCTGCATCAGATGCAGGTAATAATCCATGTAGAGGGGGCCGAAACGGCCACGCACGAGCAGGCAGTTACGTTTCCGCACGAAGTAGCAGCGGATTTCGGTGACAGAGAGATCTGGACTGAGCATCTGGCTCATGGGATGACAAGCGGGGAAAAAAGAAGCGAGGGCCTTTCAGCCCTCGCTCGTAACATAAAAGGAGGCGGATTGCCATCCTAGATGGATCACAAAGGACGGATGTAAAGGTCCTTGTAATATACGACGCTCTTGGGGTCGTGGGCTTGAATAGCCATCGTGCCAGGAGATAATTTACGGCCAGGCATGTTTTTCAGAGCGGTAGCTGGATCCCAACCTTCAGGCTCCGTCCAATCGGTGGTCACTTGGCCATTGATGGAGATGGTGATGTGCTTGCCTTCCACTTTGATGCTGTAGTCGAACCACTCGTCATCACCCACAGGAGCAGTGTCGAGAACGTCTTTCACCGCGTAAAGACCGCCGGTTTTTTTCGGGTCTTTGTGCGAGGTGCTGTTCACCTGGCATTCGTAGCCTTTCTCTGGCCAGCCTTTATCCTGGTATTCGGTGGCGATGTAGAGACCGGAATTGGAGCCGGGCATATGCTTCACCTTACCTTTGAATTCGAAGTTCGTGAACTTGGCATCGCCGTTAGGACCCACGTAGAACAGGTGGGAACGGCCATTGCTGACCTTGATGGTGCCGTTTTCGACGGAGAAGCTACCGGGAGTTTCCTCGTTGGATTTCCAGCCGCTGAGGTCTTGGCCGTTGAACATGGAAACCCAGCCGTCGTTGGCGGCGGGTTTGTCTTCGGCGACAGCGCAGACGGCGAGGCCGAGGAATGCGACGAGGGAGGTGAGTTGGTTGAGTTTCATGGAGATGAGGGATTTAATTCAGGGTGGGGCACAAGCAACCCACGAGGCGGCTGATTTTTTTCAATTTTCTTCAGGTTATTTCATCAACTCGCCCAGCTTCGGTGTGATCGCATCAGCCCAGATCTGGTAGCCAGCAGGTGAAAGGTGGAGGAAATCGGGCATGATCTCTTTGGTCAGGCTGCCGTCAGGTTGGAGAAATTTGTCACCGATATCGAGGTAGTGAATGCTATCTCCATTGTCCAATTTCGCGATGATTTGGTTCACTTCCTTCAGTTTGTCGCGGGATGGATTCGGAGAGGCCTTTTCTCCACGGGGGAAGACGCCGAGGAGGAGCAATTTGGCTTGAGGTTGCTTCTCGCGGATCGTTTTGACGATAGCCGTGATGCCTTTGGCAATCCCCTCGGCGGAATCGGCTCCAACATTATTGGTCCCGATCATCAGCACGATAGCCTTAGGTTTGATCGTCTCCAACTCGCCGTTCTGGATGCGCCACAGAACATGTTGGGTGCGATCACCGCCAATGCCGAAGTTGGCAGGTTCCCAAGCACCAAAGGCTTTATCCCAAATGTCTTTCTTGGCTGCCCAACCTGCGGTGATGGAATCCCCAAGGAAAACAAGTTGAGCTTTCCCTTCCTGAGCGATTTTTACAAACCGTTCATGAGCGGGGAGAAACCCGGCTTTGGGTTGGCCATCGGGACCGAGCTTAATGGCTGGCACATCGGGAGCTTGCGGTGGCAGGATGACAGCGGGGCCCGGTGATTTAGGCGCTGGAGTTGTGACTTGGCCTTGGGAAAGGGAAACCAAGGCGGCGAGAGCAAGCAGGGAGGTGACGAGGATTTTCATGGGACTGGCCCAGTCTGCGAAAGAATGGCCGAGGATAGCAATCTGAAAAGCACCCCCGGGACCAGTCTTGTGCACGGAATCCAGTCAATGGACATCAACGCCGCGCACTGGGAGCCGGTGCGGTGACCTTGTTGGGATTCCCGCGCTTAAAGATGCGAGAAAAGAACCCAGGCTTATCCTGGAGTTCCTGGGCCTCTTTATCCGTGATGGGCCGCACGCCGTACGGGGAGACTTGTTCCGGAAAACGCTCTGCGGCATCTGCGCCGACCTGTGTGCGGAAATCTTCAGCGCGTGATGTGCTGCGGAGACCGATGTTATCCGTCACCACTTGCGGTTGGATGAAGATGATCAGCTCGCTACGAGAGTTGCTATCTTGATTGTCCTTGAAGAGGTTGCCGACGCCAGGGATGCGGCTGAGGAAAGGAACGCCGCTGGTTTCCTTTTTGTTTTGCTCCGAGATGAGCCCGCCCAGAACGATGGTGTTGCGATCTGGAACCGTGACAGAGGTGACGATCTGTTCGGTGCCGATGATGGGAATCAAGTTGGGCTCGACCAACTGTGTGCCGACAACGGTGTCATTGACCTGGGCGATGGTCAGAGTAACTTCGCCATCTTCATTGATCAGGGGAACGACTTCCAGCTTCAGCACCACATCGCGATACTCGATGGTGGTGGTGACGTTGTTGCCGTTGTTATTATTGTTGGTGTTGGTGAGTGTCTGCGCTGGGACGGGAATCAACTGTCCTGACGTGATGGTCGCTTTTTTATTGTTCAATGCGAAGACACTGGGGCGAGAGAGAACCTTGAAGCGATTCGTCGTTTCCAGCGCAGTTACAAAGACATCCAAACTGTCACCAATGGCGCCGTAGAGATTGAGGCCGGCAGCGGGACCAAACGCATTGGTGATGACGTTGTTGCGGAGGTCATTCACAGCACGAGCCGTGGTGCTGCTACCCAGCAAGTCGGTGCGGCTGAAAATTCCACCGGCACTGAAATTGGTGCCGTCTTTGTTGGTTAGCGCACTGAGATAGTCCACCCCGAACTGGAAACCATCGTCCAAGGTGAGTTGGCCAATGACAGTTGAGAGATAAACTTGCGCGGGTTTGCGGTCGAGTTTGTCGAGCAAGCCGTTGACCTTATCAATGGCTTCCTTGCGCCCCATCACGAGGATGGTGTTCGACATAGGATCAGCGACGACTCGAGTTTTGCCGATGAGAACGGAGATTGGGGCATTGTCTTCAGTGGGGCCCTGAATCAAGTCCGCCCGCGAAGCAGTGGCGGTCGAAGTTGTATCTTCAGAGGTCGTTGTGCTGGTGCTCAGGACTTGTCCGCCACGAGTGCCTGTGGTGGTGCGGCCCGTGAGGAGCTGGCTGCTGCTGGAGGCCAGGGGTTGGTTACGCTGCTGTTGGATCGATCCTCCACCCGGGAGTTGAATGGTTCCAGTGCTGGTGTCCTGTAGAAGGTCGGCGATGGCACTGAGGACGTCCACAGCAGCCGCATAACGAAGTTTGCGTTCGTAAGGTTCATCCACTTGGAGTGGCTTGTCGAATTCGGCAATGAGGCTGGCGATGTAGGCGTAGTCGGCGGGTGCGGAGATGACCAGGATTTGATTCAACCGAGTGTCGGCAATGATTTGAGCGGTTGGCACCGGAGCCTGTGCGCTTGCTTGCATCACTTGGCCATTGATGATCATCGGTGCTTGTTGACGTGCCTCACTCCGTTCTTCACGCCGTTCGTTATTGTTGCTCTTACCATCGGAGGCTGCATTGCCGCGGATGGTATTGACGCCTTTGCTTTCCTTTTCTTGGGCCTGAGCCGTCAAGGTCGCCTGGATGATCTGAGCCACTGTTGAAGCATCCGCATATTCCACAGGAATGAACTTGGTGACCAAGGACGATCCCGTATCCCCCACATCAATGGCTTCGCGAATGCTGATGAGTTGTTTGATCACCGTGCTGCTCTCGGTCAAAAGTAAACCCGGAGGTGTCAGCACGGGGGTGATGCGGCCATAGACGCTGAGGCCAACATGACCGGAGAACATCGTGGCTGCTTCCTCAGGATCGAGGTAATCCAAGCGCATGAAGTAGGTGACGATGGTCTCACCTGGAGGCAGGTCTTGAGGGGAAGTGTAGAAGTGAACGCCATGCGAGAACTGAACAGCGTTGGCGCTCTGGCTCCGAGCAGGGAGGATACGAGCACTTTTACCACCGGGTTCCATCACGATGGCATAACCATTGGTGAGGAGAGTCGCCTCAATGAGTTTGATGGCTTCATCCTTGCTCACCGCGTGAGGGGTGGCGAGGCTCACGGGGGCACCATCGGTGAAGATATTGGTGTCCTTGATGAGAGTGACGCCGGTGAGCAATTCATAGATGCTCAGCATGTCGGCGACCGGATTGTTTGGGAACTGGAGGACGATTTTATCGCCTTCCATGCGAATCGTCTGGGCGAGAGTACTCTGCACGTTTTCTCCTCCAGGGCCGCCCGGTGCCATGCCTCCTGCGGCAGTCGGTCCAAAGCCTCCACCTTCACCGCGCCGACGACCAAAGCCTCCGCCGGGCCCGAAACGTCCACTTCCAGGAGGGCCAAAACCGCCTTCGCCAGGTGCTCCTGGAGGCCGCGCACCTTCAGGCGGTGGAGCCGCAGGAACTGCATCGTCAGCGGCGGGTGCCGGGGGATTCGGTTCTGGAGCGTTCTCTTGGGCCGGGGCCGACAGGGAGAGGAGAGCGAGTAGGCTGCTCGTTAAAGCGGTGCGGAGGCAGGACCGGGAGAGATGCATGAGAAAAGGGGACGGGAGAAACAGTGGGCTGTTGGCAGAGAGAGGGCGGAGACAGGCTTAACGTCCGCCCTTATCTTCTTTTTCGATTCGCTCGAATTCCTTGCGAATGATGTTTCGGCGCTCTTCTTCGGGCGCATTACGGAACTTCTCATCGCTGAATTTGGAACGCATCATGTCGCGGAATTTTTCGCGCGATTTCTCCGAGAGAGACTCGTAGCGTTTGCGATCCTCGTCGGAAGGGCCGCGACTGTTGCCGCGAAACCGGTCACCTCCCGGAGGCCCTCCTCTGTCAGACCGTTCGGACTGCTCGGGCTTGCCATTCGGCTTCATATCCTTGGCCGTTAAGGATGCATAGCGAACACTGACCACTTCACCGCCAATGCTGATCTTGGCCTGACTGCGGGAAATATCAGGAGCTGGGTGAGCTTCTTGCAGCGTCCAACCTTGGAAATTAGGCTCGGTGCCAACGATGTGAGACTCTTTCGTCTCCATGTTGAAAATGGTCGCCACAGGTTTGCCATCAATGTAGGCGATTCCTGTTAGCACCAGATTATCCGACATGTTGACCATGCGGGTAAAAGGCGAACTCGTCACCACGGGAGCGAGCACATTGGGATCGAAAGGCTGAGGCAGATCTGGATCAGGCTCAGCAGCCCACGCTACTGTGGGAGACAGCAGCGTCAATAAGCGGAGAAGCGTGGTCGTGGTCTTCATGGCTGGAAGGCTGGGTTAGAGTGCGACTTCAGGCTTAAACCACCGGGCGACGGTGAGGTTGCACACCACTTGCGGCGTCTTTTCTCGGGATCGGGTGTCAATCTCCAGGTCTAAGACGCGGACGGCCTGGAATTTTTCGGGCGATTGCAGGGTGGAGAGCCAGCGAAGCACGGTGGTTTGATCTCCCCGGAGGCGAATAGACACTGTCACTTCACGGTAACTTTCAGTCGGGGCTGCCAACGGGGGAAGCGTAGGCTGCTCCGAGGTGATGCCATATTCCAGAGCTTGGTTCTGTAGATCTTCCAGCAGTTGGCCCTGGGCGCGGCCAAGGCTCTCGGTGGTCGGCATTTTTTCCACCAGCCAGTTGCGGCGCTTGTCCCAAAAGGCACGGTCTGCCATCCAGGTGTCGTTTTCACTCTTCTGTGCCTGAAGCGTGGCGATCTTTTGCAGTGCGGCCGTGCGGCGTTGCATGAAATCATTGACCAGGATGGCGAAGGCCATAAAAACCAGCACGCTGACGCAAAGCAGCAGCAGGTTTTTTTCACGGGAAGTCAGTTTCTGAGCCATGATCGTGGGAAATCCTGAGCGGGTTATTGGCGTTTGCCCTGGGCGCGGAATTGGGCCGTCTTGTCACGGACCGTCGGCTGAGGTTTGCTCCAGGAATACTGACCGAGCACGCTGTGTTTTTGCAGGTCTTCGACGAACTGGAAAGCCATCTGGGCATCCCGTGCTTCCCCACGAATATCGATCTCATTGTCCTTGATCTCAAAATCACGGATCACGATACCGCTGGGAGGCATCAGTTTGGTGATTTCGGCCAAGATGAACATGGGGTAACGTCGGGGCTCAATGGCTGGTGCGAGTGCTTTCCATCGTTCAACGGTTTTTTTGACCTGCATGGCAGGTTCAGCCGTGGCTTCGACGGCGGCTTCCAATTCAGAGGCTGTCTTTTCCTGAAAACGCAGATAAGCGAAGGCGAGGAAGCCCATGGCCACGAAGAGCAAGCCGCCCAGAATGCTGAAGCGGATCAGGTTACCCCGACGGGAGGCGCTGGTTTGAGCAACCCGAACACTGGCTGGAAGGAGCTGGGGCCAACTCTTGGTGTCCAGCTCATTGTTAGGGGGAAGATGCGGAACAACTCGCGTGGGGAGTTCGGTCGAGGAAGTCAGTGTCTCTGTGATCTCGGGCACCCAGGCTGAACCCACGAGAGTAATCCCTGAAATGCTGCCGACTCCGAGGTCTTGTTCCAGAGCTAGCCGAGCAAGGGTGATATCCTGGGCGATCTCATCGGCCGCTGCGGTGGCCGGAGCAAAGAGGTGACTGTGATAGAGCTTGCCCTGGTAATTGGCCGCGAGGACCAAAGCACCATGCTCTTCGGCAATGACGAGGTGACCGTTAGGTAGGCTGAGAAGCCGTAATGCGGCGGTATAGTCCGAGGCCTGAGAAAGCGCTAGATCTTGTGGAAAGGGATCTGCCAGAATGTCCACGCTGACAGTGGCGAGGGAGGCCGTTTGGGTCAGTAAATGCCAACGGAAATTTCGATGAGCTCCTCCCTCTAGTTTCAGCCCTTTTCTCTCCAGTTGGGTGATGATGATCTGTTCGAGAATCTCGTGGTCGGCATTCGGTAAAATCATGCCCACGGTCCGGCAAGCCGTAGCCGGAAGACCGACAACGAGTGGTTTTCCCTGATTAGCGACTGAGCTGGGCGTTTCTACCGCTTCCCCTCCGCTGGTGCTCCGCGGTTTCCAAACACGCCAAGTGGCATCCGGGGAGGGAAGGAGGAGGGTGGAGGCGGCAAACGACATGCGGGGGATCGTGAAGTGGGTAAAACGCGGGAGTTGGCAAGAAGTTGCGGT
Source organism: Prosthecobacter debontii (assembly GCF_900167535.1). Taxonomy (NCBI): domain Bacteria; kingdom Pseudomonadati; phylum Verrucomicrobiota; class Verrucomicrobiia; order Verrucomicrobiales; family Verrucomicrobiaceae; genus Prosthecobacter; species Prosthecobacter debontii. The sequence continues at coordinate 298,863 of NZ_FUYE01000008.1, read as the reverse complement.
GGAATCTTGAAGTCAAAGAGAGTCTTTTCCGGCAGCGGTGTCTGCTTAACTTTACTTCGGAACAGCCGCTGAACGCACTTAAAATCAATGGCTCATTTGACTTAGTCGTGGTCTCTCGTTTTGCAGAGAGGATCGAGCCTACATTTCAATCCTGTGTGGCGTTGAGAGAAATTCATTCCTCAATTCTGGCGAGATAAGTCAAAGACCGGTCATCTCCCCGCCGGGCGATCACGATGATTTGGGCGCGTTTATCGCCCACATACCCGGTGCTGGTGATTCGGCGCAGGTCATCATCACTGGTGAGGATGCTCTGCATGGCTTTGGCGCGGTCTCCGGTTAGGCCGAGCAGACGATAGGCTTCTCCATCGGAAATGCGTTGATCATCTTCGGTGCCAGGGATGCCGTCGGCACCATCACGACGGGAAATGTAGTTTGCGACGTCCGTTTCGGAAGCGCCTGCCACTGCGATGAGGGTTTCTTTGAAGGCTGTGCGCAGGTCAATGGTGCCGTTGCCATAGACACTGAAAAACTCACGCCAATCCGGCTTTAGGCGATCCACAATGCCCATGCCGCGAACCAACAGCATTTCATCCACGTTGATAAACCCTTGCTGACGGGGAATCTCATAGACTCCTTGGCTTTCGTAAAAGGCGGTTTCGGCTCCGTTGCTCCTCACCTCATCATCCCGGTCCACCCAATCCGCCAGGGAATCACTGGCGATGCTGGCTTCATCGCTATTCAAGCCCCAGCGAACGAAAAGTTCATAAACCGCTTCACGCAGGCGGTCATCAGTGATGAAGTTGATGGGGATACGAGCGCCTTCATAGTTGATCACCACATCGAATCCGCTGTCCGTGCCGATCTTTTGTTTCAGCACTTTGTCACCCCGCCGGGAATTGGGATGCAGGCCGACAGCGAGGCCACTTTCAGCGAGATGTAGCGCGCGAAAATCCGCAGCAGCCAGGGAGGCCTCGGCGACGCTGTAATTGAGATACTGGACCAAACCCATGACCGTAACCGACATGAGCACAAGCGCCCAGACCATGAGCATGAGGGCCGAACCCCGATGGGGGGCGAGGGGCTTGGAAGGTATCATTTTCATGGATTTCGGCTACCTCCAGAGCCTCCGTTAAAGTTCCCGCCGCCACTGCCCGAGCTGCGGCCTCCTCCCGATGGTCCTCCACCACCTTGTCCGTTTCCGCGTCCTCCGGTTTGGCCGTTGCCTTGGCCGCCATTGCCACCTCTGCCACCCGAGTCGTTGCCACCGCGGCCTTGATTATCACCTCCACGGCCCCCACCTTGGGTTCCTCGTCCTCCCCCTTGGCCACCGCCGCCTCCTGATTGGCCACCTTGGGCATTGGAGTCAGAAGAGGTGTTGTTGTTAGAGCTACTGGAATTGGAGGCGGGGTTCCCGGCGACGATTTCCAGTGTGGGCACGCTATACACCATGCGAATCGGGGTGGTGCGGTCGCGCATGACGAGTTGGACTTCGATGAGATCTGGCCAATCGGAATCGGACCATTCCTCCAGCCAGGTATCGTCATCTTCTTTGTAAAAGCGCCACTTGAGCTGAACCACATCCGGCAAGAGCGGCATCCAATAGCGACCTTGTTCATCGGGTGCCGTTAGGCCGGTCGTTTCCTGTCGCAGGGCGATATTACTGTCGCTTTCAGGAATGAGGTCTTCGCGAGAAAGGCAGAGGTATTGAACGAGTAAGCCGTTTTGATCCACTTCACCATTCGGGTCAGGTCGCAATCCCAGGATGGTGTCCTCATAAGTGATCGGACGGGTGCCAAAGCTAAAACAATGCGTTGAACCGCTGATGGTGAGTTCTTGAGCGGATGAACCTGGGGTATTGGGATCCAAAGCTGTCAGGGTCAGTGTCGCCGTTCCCGGTAGTGTCGTGAAAGTCTTGCGGCAGAGATCCAGGAATCGATTGATGGCATCGTTTTCCCGTTGAAGCTGGCCGATCTGTGAAGCGGCACGGACACTGCCCTGAATGATGGCAAACAGCGTGCCTGTGATCATCCCTAAGATGGTCAATGCAATGACCACCTCCATCAAGGTAAAGGCAGGTCTCTTGGTGGCAAGAGAAGGCCCATGTCTCGGCCTGTCTTGGGGCTGAGAGAGGTTATTTGTCGGCAGGTTTGTAAACATAGACGTCCACGCTTTCTTCGCGTTGTTCGTTACCTGCGGTGTAGGTGGCCACCACCTTGAGGTTGTAGAGATCGTTCAGTGTGTCTCCACGCGTCGTGGTGAGGGCAACACGTTCGATGCTGCTGGTGTAAGTTACCCCTGTGGGCACGTCGGTGATGGTGCCAGCCATTTCAGCGAGAGGTTTGCGCCGCATCTCTTCCAGAAAAGAGCGCAGCCCAATACGCACGCGCTGGTCTTTATTCAGAATGTTAGCTACATCCAAGGAGGTGTTCAGCGCACGGGCCAATCCCAACACCCCGATGGCAAACATGGATAAGGCGATGATGAGCTCCAGAAGGATGTAACCCCCTGGAGACCGAAGCTCCCGTGATCTGTTAGGCGAGGTCTTCATTTGAGATCAATGACCTCCCGGGTGATGTCGGCCGTGAGAGCCCCAAACTCCACATCAAAGGTCGCGCTTTGACTTTGCAGATGCAGCTTGAGGGGTTGGCAGATGCCGCTGGGTTGAAAGACCCAGAGTTTCACCATTTCTCCTTCGATGTAGGTCTCCTCGAGATCGTGCCAAAACTTGATCGAATACTGCACATCGGTGGGGAGGTCGTAGTGCTCCTCCCAGTTGTCGTCGAGTTTGGGAGCCGTTGGGGCCAGCGGGAGATCAGTTTTTGGTGTTTCACCAGCGCCGCCATCCAGATCAGAATCATTATCGTCCGCATTGGGATTCATGCGGAAGGACCCGCTCTCGACTTCTTGCATGAAGGTCGTGAGTTCACTGAGCTGCAGGTAGGGGCTAAAGTAACGGGAGGCGACGAAGCCGCCGGAATAAAAAGCCACCTGATAAGGGCGCTTTTCTTTCATGGCGCGAAGCCGAGCTTCTTTTGCCAGGTGAACTAACTCCGAGACAGGAGCCCGGGCGAGTTGTTCGTCACGAATGCCGCGAAACATCGGCACCGACGCCGCCGCGATGACGATGATGATGGTGAGTGAAATGACGATCTCAACCAGGGTGAAGCCGGATCGGGAAGGGGAGTGAAATGACGAATGAGGAATGACAAATGACACCCTGGGGGAACGAGGGCGGAATGCAGGAACTCCGGAGTGAGTCATAATGCTGAAGCGAGCATTCATCATGGATGACGATCAGTTCTTTCAACCCCGGTTATGACGTTTGGTTTCGCTAACACGGCGCTCTCAGAAGTGAGGCCAAGTTGACCTCACTTCTTGTTTGAAGGCACTACTTCGCCCCAGCCTTCCAGTTGCCGATGTCGTCTTCATTGCCATCGACACCGTCTTTACCCACGGACCAGACGTCGAAGGGTTTTTTGGACTTTTGAGCTGGGTAACGATACTTGTATTCCTGGCCCCAAGGATCCTTGGGCACTTCCTCCATGAGAGCGGTCCACTTCTCAGGCAGGGGTTCAGTGGTGGGTTTTTCCACCAGGGCTTTCAGGCCTTGTTCGGTGGTCGGGGGGCGCATGTTGCGGGCTTCATAAAGCTGAAGCTGGGTCATGATGTTTTGCAGGTCACCATCCACACGGGTTTCTTTGGCGACATCCACGTTGCCTTTCAGCATGTAAATGGAGCCTGCTGCGAGAATGGAAATGATCGTGAGCACGATCACGATCTCGATGAGGGTGAAGGCTTGACGCGGGAGGCGTTGGAGACGGTTTGGGATTTTCATGGTGTGATCGCGATAACGAAGGAATTCGACGACATTAACAAGATTTGCAGGATGAAGTGAAGCGGAAGTAAAATGCAGTACGTTTACGCGCGGCTCTTGATGCCATTGACGGATTGGAAGACGGCCGAAATGATGGAGTAGGCCACAACGCCGACGATGATGGCCATGAAGACGATGATGATGGGGGAGATCAGGGCTGTCATGCGCTTGATGCGTTTATCCAATTCCTTGTCATACCGGGTCGCGCATTTTTCCAGAGATTTACCTAGCATGCCGGTCTGCTCGCCGACAGCGATCATATCCACCAGCATCAGCGGGAAATGGGACACTTTCTTGAGGGAGCTGGAGAGGGCTCCCCCCTCCGCCACTAAGCCCGTGACTTTGGCTAGGAGGGACTGGATAAACACATTGGCGGAGATTTTGGAGACGAGGCGAATGCTATTGAGCAATGGCACGCCGTTGCCGACAAGGCTGCCCATGGAGTGGGCAAATTGCGCATAAAAGCGGGTCGCGATGACGGGGCCAAAAAGAGGAAGCTTCAGTTTCGTCTCATGCCACCACATCAGGCCCCTGGGCGTGGCGATGTAGGCTTTGAAAGATAGTCCGGTAATAATCAGCACGGCCAGGATCACCCACCACCATTGAGCCAGGAAGGTATTGAAGCTGATGAGCATCTGGGTGGCGAAGGGCAGTTTTTGCCCACTTTTAGCCAGGAGATCCGTGATTTGAGGCACCATGACCGTCATGAAGACGATCATCAGAACGACGCAGGCGCTGACGAGGAACGCCGGGTAGATCATCGCCGAGGTGACCTTGGCTTGGAGCTCGGCCATGACGGCGAGGTTCTGGGCGAGACGACGCAAGATCTCCGAGAGGGAGCCGCTGACCTCTCCCGCGGCGACGAGATTGCAGTAAAGGTCGTCAAAACTTGGGGAGGCTTTTTTCAAAGCCTTGGCCACGGTGGAGCCTTCGCGGAGCTGGTCTCGAAGAATGGTGGAGACACGACGGAGAGCGACATCCTCCTGGCGTTCAGCGATCACCCGCAAGGCTTGATCAATCTGCAACCCCCCATCCAACATGTCGGCGAGCTCTTCCGTGAACAGGATGATTTGGGCTCGCTTCAGCCGCACGGGTTGATTGTCCTCCAGCTTAGCGGCGGCTGCCGCACTGGCTTGTGCGGACTTGGCTTCCTCCGCCACTTTGATGGGGGTTAAAGCCTGCGCTTCCAGCTTACGAAACACCTCAGCTTTGGACCCAACGGCGAGGCTGCCAGTGATGGTCTGGCCAGAAGCATTCAGCGCGGTGTAGGAGAAAGAGGGCATAGGACAGCTAAATAAAGTCAGATCCGACGTTTGAGGATGCGGTCACGCTTTTCGGGAGCAATTCGCCCATCGACGATCGCTTTGACCACAGCGATATGCTTTTCGACACGGTAATAGATAATGGAGTTAAACTTCACTGAGTTCACATGGAGATAACCGCAGATGGCACTATGAATTCCCGCCGTCATTTGCAGATCAGTCAAATCTTTGGTTATACATTGACGAAAATAGGTCCCCAAACCTTTCTCTTGCCGTTCGTAGAAAGCATAACTCTGTTGTAAGTCTCCCAGCGCATCGCTTGTGACTAAAACCTTCATGGCATGGTCTTGCGCATCTCTTCCAGAAAGTCTTCCAGAGGTAAGAGTTTGGCTTCACCCGATGCGAGACGTTGCTCCCGCTCAGCGAGGAGTTCTAAATGCCAAGACGGAACTTCTCCTTGTGTTTCGGCATCGACATCCAGATCAATCCACAACGCTTGAAAAAGTTCCCATTTTTGGGCAACAGTGAGCTGTTCGATGGGCAAATCAACAGGTGGATTTGAAGACAGAGTCATAGTGCAGAATAGTCTTTGCAACGGGGAACGCAATCGTGCTTGAGATGTCATTCACTCGCCGCTGTGACGGTCATCACTTCTTCCAGTGTGGTGATGCCTTGAGCCGCTTTCTTAAAGCCATACTGGCGCATCGGCACCATGCCGTCTTTGAGAGCTTGGACTTTAAGTTCCATGGTCGTTGCTCGGAGATTGATCTTCTCCTGAAGAGCCTCGGTCATCATGCAGATCTCCATGATGGCCAGACGTCCAGTGAAGCCGGTATTGCGGCAGGCACGGCATCCCACCGGAGTGAAGAGTTTATCCCGCCACTCCATGGGGAAACCACAGGCGCGCAGATAGCTGTCTTCATGGTGAGCTGGGGCCTTGCAGTGAGGGCACAGGGTGCGGACGAGGCGCTGTGCTTGGAAGGCCCGAACCGAGGAGGAAACCATGAAGGGCTCGATGCCCATGTCGAGCAAGCGAGAGATACCGCCCACCGCATCGTTGGTATGCAGGGTGGAGAACACCAAGTGACCCGTGAGGGCGCCGCGAATGGCGATTTCCACCGTTTCCTGGTCGCGCATTTCCCCCACCATGATGACGTTGGGGTCGCCACGGAGAATGCTGCGCAGCCCGGCGGCGAAGGTGAGATCAATCTCGGGTTTGACGGCAATCTGGATGATGCCGTCCAGCTTGTTTTCCACCGGATCTTCAATGGTAACGATACGGCGGTCCTTCGTATTGAGTTCCTTGAGCAGGGTGTAGAGCGTGGTGCTTTTACCCGATCCAGTAGGGCCTGTGATGAGAATGATGCCGTTCGGTGAGGCGATGAGTTTGCGGAACTTGGCCTCCGTTTCGGCGTCCAGCCCGATGGCGGACATGTCGAACTTTTTGCGAGTGAGCAAACGTAAGGCGACGGACTCACCATTGACGCTAGGAATGGTGGCGACACGCACGTCGATCGGCTCGCCATCCAGCTCCAGGTTAATGCGTCCATCCTGAGGCAGGCGGCGCTCCGCGATGTCCAAGTGCGCCATGATCTTCAGGCGCGAGACCAGAGAGGCTTGGAGTAATCGCATGTTAGGAGGCACGGGCACTTCGATCAGTTTGCCATCCACCCGGTAACGAATGCGCAAATCACGCTCCAGAGGCTCCACGTGAATGTCGGTGGCGCGTTCCTTCAGACCTTCTCGGAAGATCTGGTTCACGAAGTTCATGACAGTCGCCTCTTCATCGGCTTCGTCCAGGACATTGACCTCCTGCTTCATGTCATCGTCAGCGTCGTTGCCTTCGCGACCTTCGAGCAGTTCCTCAAAGTTCTCGGCACCGACGCCGTAGCCTTGATGTAACGCTTCCAGGATACGGTGGCGGCTGGCGATCTGCCAATGAACTCGCTTTTGCAGTTCCTGCCCGACCGCTTGGCGGGCACTGAGATCGAAGGGGTTGTAAGTCAAAACCGTGGCTTCGACTGCGCTGACGTGGGTCGGAAAAATGCGATGACGGAGGGCGAGTTTGGCCGGGAATCGGTTGTGCAGCCCTTCCTGGGCTTCCGAATCGTCTTTGGCAAAAGGGATATTCAGAGCATGGGCCAGTTGGGAAAAGAAGGATTCTTCGTCCACCACATTGGCATCCAGCACGGCATCGATCAGGGGCTGCCGCTTATCCGTAGCCTCATCCAGAGCATGGCGTAGCCGGGACTGATCCCGGCATCCAGCTTGGCTGGCGGTATGGTAGAGGACGTCGGAAAGAGAAAGCGGTGCCATGCAGTAATCGTGCTACAACGCACAAACACCGCCAAGGTTGCGCGGGAAATTGCAGGAACCGACTGCTTTAGTGCAGCTTGAAATGATCCGGCTCATTGCCCGGTTTCCACTTGATGTTGCAACCGGTGCTGGGGCGTTGCGTCTGGATGGGCGCTTCTCCCGCTAGCAGAGCTTGCACTGCTGCACGGAGGTCGTCACCCGTGATCGGCGTGGTGTTTTTAGGTCGTGATCCATCGAACTGTCCACAGTAGGTCAGCTTCAGTTCGCCATCGAAAAGATAAAAATCAGGCGTGCAGGCGGCGACGTAGGCATGGGCCACACTTTGATCTGCATCGTAAAGGTAAGGAAAATTCCAGCCGTATTGAGCGCTGAACTCCACCATTTTCGCGGGAGAATCGGCTGGGTATTTTTCGATGTCGTTGGAGGTGATGGCCACCACGCCAATACCCTGAGTCTCTAGCTCCTTGGCGAACTCACTCAGAGCTGCAGCGAGGTGGATGACGAAGGGGCAGTGATTGCACACAAACATCACCAGCAAGCCCCGTGGACCTCGCACATCATCCAGCGTGTAGGTTTGCCCCAGAGCAGCAGGCAATTCAAATTCAGGAGCGGTGCTGCCAAGCGGGAGGATGCGTGTGGAGGGAACTTCAGCCATGATAGAGTTCAGTATTCGGTAATCAGTGTTCAGTGTCCACTGATTACCGAATACGGATTACGGCTGACTGTTTTTGTGATGGTTTTGCACCCATTCGAGAGCTTCCTCTCGCGTGTTGATCAATCCTTCCAATTGAGCATTTTGAACCGCTGTGAGCACGATCCCCAACTGCTTGCCAGGTTGCCAGCCGAGTTCGATCAAATCACGCCCATTGATCAGAGTCGGCGGGATCAGCGGTGCTTGTGAAAACTCCTCCGCCTTGGCCTTCATGAACTCATAGTTATCCAGCAGGCCATTCGACCCGAGACAGTCAACCCGATGCAGGGCCAGCTCGTCTTCCCAAGTGGGCCGTGCCATCATGCGCTTCAGCGTGCTGTTGCGCATTTTTTTCACGTCTTTGAAGGCCATGTGATTTTCGACCGCCACCTGCGTGGGTTCGATGACATCGTTGGGGAACTTGAGCCTGCGCAGGATGTCACCGGTCATTTCGGCGCCTAGTTTATCGTGGCCATTGAATCGGATGCGCCCCGTCTCATCCACCGTGAAGGTGGCGGGCTTGGCGATGTCATGCAGGAGGACGCTCAGCACCAGGGGCAGGGAAACCTGCTGGGGGAGCAAGCTCAACATCAAGCGAGTATGGATGAAGACATCACCTTCTGGATGCCACTGAGGCGGTTGTTCGACGCCCTGCAGGATGAGGATTTCAGGCAGCACCTGTTGCATCAAGCCGCTCTCGACAAGGAGGTCAAATCCGCGCAGGCGTTGGGGGTGCAGGAAGATTTTGATCAATTCGTCACGAATGCGCTCGGCACTGACGGTGTTGATCGCTTCAGCGTGATCGCAGACCGCTTTCCAAGTGGCGGGCTCGATTTCAAAGTCGAGAACGGTGGCAAAACGAATCGCACGCAACAGGCGCAAGCGATCTTCTGCAAAACGTTGATGGGGATCTCCGATGGCCCGGAGAAGCCTGCGATTGAGATCAGCCTGCCCACCGACATAATCAATGATGCGATCACCGATGGGATCACGAAACAGTCCATTGACGGTGAAGTCACGACGTTGAGCATCCTCTTCAGTGGTGGCAAACGTCACGCTTTCAGGCCGACGGCCATCCTTGTAGCTGCCGTCCGTGCGGAAGGTCGCCACTTCGATCTGATGATGATTGTGCTTAACAATAACCACTCCAAAGTGAGCTCCGACAGTGAGTGCGCCCGGAAAAAGCGCGATCACCTGCTGCGGGGTGGCGCTGGTGGCGACATCGTAATCCTTGGGTTCTTTACCCAGGAGGAAGTCACGGACACAGCCGCCAGCCAGCAGTGCTTCATGACCTTGCTCGCGCAGGAGACGAATGACGTGGATGGCGGCTTTGATCATCGGCACGGTTAAGGATTCGCTGCGGGAGCCTCTGCTTGAGGCTTGGCAGGAGCATGGCTGCTACCACCGCGATTGGAAGGGGCGAATTTGGCGACAAGGAAAGCTCCTCCGGCCGCCAAGAAGCAACCGACGATGAAGAGAGGGGGAAGCTTAGCCCAACCACCTTCGGGGGGGTGAACGAACATGGCGACAACGGTGTTCACAATCGGAGCCCCCGCAAAAACGATCGGCATGACTGCGGCTGCAGCGGCGAGGCCGAAACCACCTCCCCCTTTAGCAATTGGTGTTGCGGCGGCACCCAGGGCCAAGACCAACGTGAAGGCACCGAGAGCACCTGCTAGGCCAGCAATTAAGCTCATCGGGATGCCATTGCCGTCCGGTCCTGCGAAGCTCCAGTTGGTGCCCCGGGCTTTCAAAACGAAAGCTGCAATGACGCCAATTAACGCATACGCCACGCAGACGAAGAGGAAGGCTTTCAACCCAGCATTAGGCGTTTCAGGTCCCATTGGCATGAGGCTACGTGCCTTGTGAAGCAGGATGCCATAGACGCCCCAAGAGAGCACAGTGAGGAGGGCAAAGGTAAGCCAAGTCATTTTAGGTTTTTGGGTTGGTGGATTCACGCCGGTGGAAAACGTTGATTCCAACCTATTTGGATCAAAAACCTGCGGGGACAAAATGTTTTTGCGCATGAATCCAGAGGCGGACTCTGCGTAAGGGCGACTGGTCTAAAAATGTCCTAACCGCGTGAAAGCTAGGGTTTGGATTTCAAGGTCTCGAGCATTTTGAGGAGTCCCTCCGTGATTTTGACACTCGCTTGGACTTCCAGGCGGTTCGTGCCTAGCCAAGTTTCATATCCGCCGAGAGCATGATGTTCCGGTGTGGGGAGATAGCCGTAATAACCTCCGGCAATGCTGTGAGTGAAGGTGGGTTTGAAGGGACTCTTAGCTTTGAGCTCAAGTCCTGTCTCGACGAAGGTTTCACAAGGAATGGCGCAGATACCGACTTCCCCAAGACGCAAGGCCTGGAGGGGGATGGTGATGGTGGGGGGAACGTCACGCAGCTTGAGGGTTCGTTCCGCATAGATTACATCAAGCGCAGCACGGCCGCCGATGAGGCGTGGTTTTTGAACCAATTCTTCGGCACGGGCCAACTGCTCCGGCGTTGGACGTCGAGCTTCTAAAGTAAGCTCCATGAATTGAGAGTCCAACGGGATCCAGCGGTGGTAGGTGATGCCCTTCATGGCCTCGAAGGCAGCCTGAGCCACATCGTCGGCGACTTCGCGGATCTTGCTATAACTGCCCGCCGATTTTTGAGCGGGTTTTGAGTAGTCGTTGTTGTTGATGTTGCCGCTGGTGCCGTTGCTGAGCATGGCGACAAAGGGGGGATCTTGCCTGTCAGCGCCTAACAACTGTTGCAAGCGGTCACAAAAAACAGGGAAGTAATCCGCCGAGACGTGGCCATTGCCGACGCCACCGACATAGTGCAGGGAGTAATTGGCCAGCACGGCCAAGGGTGTGCCTTCGAGCGTTTGGACAGAGACCACGCAGACTTGGGGGTCTGTCGGTCCGGCGGGTTTGACGAGATTTTCTCCTCGCGGCGGGTTCATCTTGACCTTGTCGATGCCACCAAAGGGATTAGGAGGCACGGTGCCTTCCTTCATGAACCAGCGACGGTTGAAGACTTGATCCGGTTCTTCCCCCACAGCCCAGCCGATTTGAGCGGGAGCCAGATTATTCACCGCACGGGTGACTCCATCGGCGATGCGTCGTGCGACGAAGGTTTGGTATTCGGTTAGAGGTTCATTCACCGAGTAGCGATTCTCGCTGAGTGCACTGCTCGCCGAATGCGTATGTGTGGCCGACATCAGTAGGCATTCTCTGGGGATGCCTGTCTGTTCCTTCACAAGGCGAGCCGCTTCATCAAACATCTGCTGAGCTGCACCGAGGAGGTCGCACACCACGATGGCCATTTTTTTTTCGCCATTGTCCAAGACTAGGCAACGGGCATGCAGCTCATCGTGAATGTGTGTGGAGGGGAATGGACTAAAGCCACCGACGATAGCCCCAGCAATGTTCGGCGTGATGTTGCTGGTGGCTGCGCCCGCGCGGAGCTGTTTGGTGGACTCTTGAGCCTGAGCACAGAGTGTGATGAAACTGATCCAGAGAACAAGATAGCGCATCTGACCTCATACGAAGAAGGGCACGAAGTTCATTCGTGCCCTTCCTTAAAGTGTCTCTTTGATACCAGATTGCAGCGCAATGGGTTTACTTGAAATAGCCGCTGACCTTGAGTTTTCGACCGAAGATCTTATCTCCAGCGGCAACATACAGGATGTTATGATCCTTGCCTGCAAACTCGACGCTGACGACCTTGCCATCGCGTACGGGTTTGGCAATGATTCCAGCGAGACGTCCAGCAGGGTCAAAGATCTGAACCCCTAGCTCGGTGGTGACGAAATAACGGCCATTGGCTTCCGTGGTGGAACCATCCCCGGAGGCGCTTTCTTTACCCACAGGCAGCCACATGGTCATGAAGGGCGCGCCACCGGTCAGAGTGCCATCGGGTTCGATGCGCCATGTCCAGACGTGCTTGCCGCCATATTCGGAGACGGCGAGTGTGGCTTCATCCGGCGAGATGGTGATGCCATTCGGCTTGGCCACATGGCCTTCATCCGCGATGATGTGCTTCTTATCCGCCGTGATGAGATGGATGCACTGGGTGGGAGTTTCCGTGAAATACAGATGGCCTTTCTTACTGACGACGAGGTCGTTGCATTTGACGCCCGTTAGAAGCTCCTCCACCTCGCCCTTCATGGAAATGGCGATGATGCGTTGCTCCCGATTGTGACAGGCATAAAAACGCCCATCCGGGCCGATCTGTAGCCCACTGATGCCGGGTAGATTATCGAGGAAAAGGTCGGTTTTACCAGTGGCGGCATCGAGCTTGTAGATGCCTTTGCCTGCCTTGACATCGGTGAAGTAAAGATTGCCTGCGGAATCCGTGCAGAGGCCATCGGTGAAAGTGTAGCCACTGACCGCTTCCACCCAAGGCTGATCATCACTCAAATACTCGTGCAAAGACGTGTCTTGAGCATCTGATAACAGGGGGAAGAAGGCGAGAGAAAGAAAAGCGAAGTGTTTCATGCGAAGTTGGAATAACAAAAAGAGATGAAACGAGGGGTTCTCATTTTTTCCACAGCCAACGAAGGGTGTCGGGAAGCATAGACGCCCCGTGTTTACCATTATGCGTGCCTTCACCCAGCACGAACTGATAATCATAACCAGCGAACTTCAGCGCGGCGGCCATGTCCTGATTGGCGAGAGGCCAATTGCCAAACTGATTGTCGAGATCGTTGCGTCCGTCTTGCAGGAACACTTTGAGGGGTTTTTTGTCGGTCTTACGAATCAGAGCTGGATAGACATGGCCTCCGCGAATGTTGGTGAAGGAACCGATGTGGCTAACCACTTTTCGAAAAGCGTCAGGTCTTTCCCAGGCCACGGTAAAGGCGCAGATGCCACCACTGCTGTTGCCGCAGATGGCGCGTTCGTCGGGATTGGTCGTCAGGTTGTAATCCTTGGCCACAGCTGGCAGGATTTCCTCCAACAGAAACTTGGCATACAGATCCCCGAGTGAATCATATTCAAAGCTGCGGTTGCTGCGGGCTTTGACTTTAGGGTCTTGGTTGGGGAAAACTCCGGGTTGAATGAAGATACCAATCGTCACGGGCATTTCGCCTTTAGCGATCAGGTTATCAAAGACAACGGGGGCGCGGAATGTGCCATCGGCTTTCACAAAACCAGCCCCGTCACAGAAGACCATCACGTACGCTGGCTTTGTTTTGTCGTATTGGGCAGGGACGTAAATCCACCAGTCGCGTGTGGTGCCTGGATAAATCTTGGAGTCATTCCAAGCTGGCATCTGAATGACCTTCCCTTGAGGCACACCTGCCTGGACTTGGGAGTCAGGTCCCAAGACATACTGGTCGTCTTGGGGGGCGGCTTGAAGGCTGAGGCAAAGAGCTAGGGAAAGGGAAAGACAAAGAATGGCTGGCTTCATACAGAGTGAGCCAGAACAAACGTCTCTACGGGCTACTTGTTGCAGGGCTCTGCGACAAAGCACAGTGACTCCTATCAGTGACTCGCGACTGCCACTGGGGCAGGAGTGAGCAGCTTTTGCAGCGGCTTCGGATACACGCCCACGACCACAATCACCACGGCCAACACAATCGCACCTGCCTTGGCCCCCATCGAGACATTGAGGGCATTGGCACTGGATTGGGCATCACTTGAATACATGGCCAGAATCGCACGGAAGTAGTAGTAGAAGCCAGCCGCCGCACCGATCACCGCGCAGAGCAGGGCACCCCAAGCGGCCTGATCCATGAGACCCAGGAACACGAACAGTTTGCCCATGAAACCTGCGGTCAGAGGCAGACCAGCCAAAGAAGCCAAGGCCAGAGTCATCAGCAGTGCCAGCAGAGGGCTGCGCTTGGCCAAACCGCGGAAATCACGCAGGTCTTCACCGCTGCCATTGGCACGGAGCAAGGCCAGAACCAAGAATCCGAGAACCGTCATGGGCAGATAAGTGGCCAAGTAGAAGGCCACCACACCACCTGAGTTCAGGTCAAAGCGTGCGGAACCAGCACCGAGAGCCAGAAGCAGGTAACCCGCATGGCTGATGCTGGAGTAACCCAGAAGGCGCTTAACGCTGGTCTGGAAAATGGCAGGCAAGCTGCCGAGGAGAATCGTAAGACTGCCTCCAATGATCAGAAGATGCTGCACTTCAGTCGCAATGATCGAACCCGGTGCAGTGAACGCGGCCACAGCCCGAGTCAAAACGATGAAACCTGCTGCTTTGGAACCGACCGAGAGGAAGGTTGTCACTGGAATGGGAGCCCCTTGATATACATCAGGAACCCACATCTGAAACGGTGCTGCGGCGACTTTGAAACCAAGACCTGCCAACAAGAAGGCGGCTCCTAGCAGCACGGCTTTTTTCGAAATGGAACCCGAGGCCAGAGCGGCTGAAATTCCTTCAAAACTCATGGAGCCTGTTGCCCCATAGACCCAAGCAATACCATACACCAGAACACCGGTGCTGAGCGCTCCCAAGATCAGGTATTTGACACCAGCTTCGAGGGCGAGACCGTTTTTCCGAGCAAAGGCGACCAAGACGTAGAAGGAGATTGTGACGAGTTCCAACGACACAAAGACGGTGACCAGATCTTTGGCAGAGGCCATCCACATCATGCCTGCACAGACGATGAGAGGCAGGCTGAAAAGCTCACTGTAGTTACCACCTGGAACAAACCGAGTCAGGTAAGTCGAGCTCTCCACCGTCAGCCAGAGCACGAGCAGCGTGATGATCAGAGCGAAGCCTTTGTAAAAAACGGCCAGTGAATCCAGCTGATGATAGGGCTGAACGAACGCAGGCAGATCTGCGGTGGCTTTAGAAGCGAAGAGGAATAGGACGAACGCCAGAGCAACGCCTCCGATGCTGAGTGCGGAGAGTGTGCGGCGATGGATCGTCGGGACAAGTGCTTCCAGGCACAACAGCGCCAGAGCGAAGACGACGAGGAAGATTTCGACGGAGAAAACGGACATGGACGAGGTGAAAATTCGGTTTCTACATCGCAGCCACCGGGGCAGCAGACAGAGACTTCATGAGGCCCAGCAACAGCCAGGGGCAGCAGCCAACGATCAAAAGAGCTGCGGCCAGGAGAATCAACGGGATGCGCTGGCTGACGGCAGGATCATTCATAAACAGACCCGCTTTGGCGGAGCCTTGGAAGATGCTGCGATAAGCGCGGAGCATGTAAACGGCAGACATCACGACGCCCCACACAGCAAAGACGACGGTCCATTGAAGCGGACCGAATTGGGTGTTGCCATTGCCACCGAAGGCCCCGAGGAAGATCATCACTTCTCCCGAGAAGTTTGCAAGGCCTGGCAGACCGATGGAAGCGAATGTCCCAAAGGCAAACAGGATCGTGAACACAGGAGCGTGAGAGCCCAGCCCACCCAGTTTTTCGAACTCTAGCGTGCCGAGTTGATTTCTCATGCGTCCAGCAAGAGCGAACAGCAAAGCAACCGAGATCCCGTGAGCGAACATCAGCAAGACAGCCCCTTGAAGAGCGAGTTCTGAGCCTGCGGCAAGCCCCAGGAAAATGTATCCCATGTGCATCACGGAGGAGTTCCCCAGTACTTGATCCAGCGACCGCTGAGCGATGGTGACAAAGCCCATGATGAGGATGTTCCCCAGCAGCATGAAGAGCAGGGCCTGCTGCACCCACTCCACATGAATACCTTGGGGGAGGAGGGGCAGGGCGATGCGAAGGAGACCGTAGAGACCGAATTTCTTCAGCACACCGGAATGGAGCATGGCCACTGGGGTAGGCGCAGTGGCGTAGGCGGGTGCTGCCCAGCTGTGCAGCGGGAAGAGACTGACCAGCGTGCCAAAACCGAGGAGCAGCACGAAGAAAATCTGAGCCTGCTTTTCAATTGGTAACGGAGTGGCTGCCGCTTGGGCACGCAGAGCGTTCAGATCGAAAGTCAGCTTCTGACCCCCACTGTATTCCAGAACGACCCACGCCAGACCTGCGAGTAAGATCAAGCTGCCTGCGCCGAGGTAAATGGTGGTTTTCCAAGCCACGGCTTTGCGATGGGAGTCTTCACCATGACCGTAGAGACCGATCATGAGGAAGGTGGGGATCAATGCCAATTCATGGAAGGCATAGATGAAGAAGACATCCGTGGAGAGGAAGGCCCCCAAAGCTCCGCCTGCAATCAGCAGTGAAGCGATGTGATAGATGGCTGGTTTATCAGCAGCGATCTGCCAGACGGCGGCAAACGTCACGAGGACGGTCAGCAGCGCGAGGATCAAGGCGACACCGTCGGCCCCCACGCCAAAAGTAATGGCGGGATTTTCCAGAACGACGCGAGCGTTTTGGAAGGCAAAGCCAGCTCCACCCGCCGAAGCGGATTTGAACTGGAAGACCAGTCCAAGAAGGATCAGCAAATTGAGAATAGCAGCCCCAACGGAGGTCGCACGAGCCGGAGCACCGAGCCAAATGGCTAGGGCGGCAAGAATAGGTAGCAGGATGACGATTTCGAGAACGCTCATTCCAATCCTCCATCAATGGCCCACATCGGGCAAAACAAACACGACAACATAAATGACGAGCAACACGCCCAGCCCCAACAAGAAGGTATAGCCTTGAAGATGTCCGCCCTGAAGGACTCGAGCGGCTGAGCCAACGCGGGCAGCTAGATAAGCTGGGAGACGTGCCATGATGCCGTCCACCACCAGGCGCTCCAGACCTGCGACAATCCAAGCCACAGCGTCTTGCAGGACCTTCACGATCACAGCATAGATCTCATCAAAGTAGAACTTGTTAGCGAACAGCTTGATGTTCAGAGGGTCTTTGTCCTTCCCTTTGTAGAGGAAGAATCCGGCACCTGTTCCCAAGATCAAGGCACCGATGGAAGCGATCATGACCGTGGAGTGCGGCTGGGCATGGTGAGGCTCCATCGCCTCAAAGAGGGAGGTAGCCCAATGCCATGGCGAAACGATGGTCAGAAGTGCCAGAATCAGGAGCGGCAGCACCATGATGATGGGGGCTTCCACGGCATGATGGGCCGAGTCCGTGCGAGGTTTGCCCAGGAACGCGACGACAAACAAACGCGTCATGTAGAAAGCGGTCAGCATGGCGGTCACTACACCGATCCAGAACAGCGGGCTGCCACCTTTGACTTCGAAAGCAAGGCCGAGGATCGCTTCCTTACTCCAGAAACCACTGGTGATGAAAGGCACACCCATCAGGGAAGCCGTGCCAATGGCGAAGGTGACGAAGGTCACAGGCATGTGCTTCATCAGACCCCCCATTTTCCACATGTCCTGCTCATGATGGCAGGCATAGATGACGGCACCCGAGCCCAGGAAGAGCATGGCCTTGAAGAAGGCATGGGTGTAAAGGTGGAACATGGCTGGATGACCGGGGCCTGCTTCGTGGTTGTGACCACCCACCTGCATGGCGAGGAGACCGACTGCCATAACCATGTAGCCCAGTTGGGACAGGGTCGAGTAGGCCAGCACGCGTTTGATGTCGCTCTGCTGTGTGGCCATCAGAGCGGCCAGGATGGCCGTAATACCACCGATCCAAGCGATGATCTCAGCGGCGTTGGGGGAAGCTTCGATGACGAACGCACAACGCACCAGCATGAAGACCCCGGCAGCGACCATGGTGGCTGCGTGGATGAGAGCGGAGACAGGTGTGGGGCCTTCCATGGCGTCGGGTAGCCAGACGTGGAGAGGAAACTGAGCCGACTTACCGACTGCTCCCATGAACAGACAAAGGGCTGCCATGGCCATGAACGTGGTCTGACTAGCAGCTACCTGATGAAGAGGACCAGAAGCGAAGCTTTCTTTGAGTCCGGTGAAGCTGACATCGCCAAAGTTGGCCGTGAACAGCATCAAAATACCGATCATGAAACCGAAGTCACCGATACGGTTGGTGAGGAAAGCTTTTTTGGAAGCTTCAGCCGCCGAGGCTTTTTCAAACCAGTGACCAATGAGCAGGTAGGAACTCAGACCCACCAACTCCCAGAAGATGAACATCATGATCAGATTTCCAGCCAGCACGATGCCGGTCATGGAGAACATGAAGAGGGAAAGGGAACCGAAGAACCGGATCTTGGCTTCATCTTCCTTCATGTATCCGAGCGAGAAGACATGGACCAGAAGGCCGATGGAAGTGACGATCAGCATCATGCCGCGGCTTTGCTGATCAATCAGGGCATCAATGGCGATGCGGAGTTTACCCACCTCCAAGAAGGGCAGCAGGATGGGTGAAGAATCCTGGGAGTGGAGGAGCATCAAGCTGATGACGAAGCAGATCGCGGCGGAGGCGACGGACAGGACCACGCAAGCGCCTTTCAAGAGCTTGTGGCCGAGCAGAACCGTCAGCGCCGTGAAGAGCGGCAGCAGCAGGAGCAGGGTAGGGAGTGTGGGGGCGGCGTCCTGGGCGGGCATGAGCTAGAAAGTCAGTTGCGCTTAGCCTTGCAGCTTAGTGACAGATTCAGTTTCGACGCTCTGCTTCGCACGGAAGAGAGCCACGATGATTGCAAGACCCACAGCCACTTCAGCAGCGGCTACGGTGATGGTGAAGAAGACAAGAGACTGGGAAGCGTAGTCCGGCAGACCATCCGTCAAACGGAAGCGCGAGAAGGCGACCAGGGTCAGGTTGGCAGCACTCAGCATCATCTCGAGGCACATGTAGATGATGAGGATGTTACGGCGAGCGATGACGCCCGCTAACCCGAGGGCAAACAACAGCCCGCTGACGATGAGGTAATGATTCAGGGTGATCATCAGGCGTCCTTAACTCCTTTCTCACGCTTGCTCAGCACCACGACACCGATCGTGCCCACCAAGAGCAGCAAACCGACGACCTGAAGGTGAAAGCCGTATTTGTGAAAAAGATTCAGACCCATGAGCTTGGCATCGGGAAGCACGCCTGCTTTGAGATCGTTGGAAATAGTGGCCAACTTCGCTGAAGACGAGGTCGATGCCTGCTCAAGGTTGAGTGCAGCGTCCTTCAAAGGAACACTCCCTGCATCAAAAGAACTGCATACGGTGGCGACTTGAAGCGCCAAAATGGCGGCCAGGACGATTCCGCCTGCGATGGCTGGCAGGTTGGGCGCTTTGCCTTCTTCGGCCTTGATGTCCATGAGCATGATGATGAACAGGAACAACACCATGACGGCACCAGCATAGACCAAGATCTGAATGATGCCGATGAAATAGGCATCCAGACTGAGGAACAGAGCTGCCAAGCCAACGAAGCTCATCGCGAGGGACAGAGCGCTCGTGACAGGGTTGCGCGCGGTGACAACCAGCAGGCCAAAGCCTAAGGTGATAGCGGCAAAGAGATAAAAGAGGATCGAGGGCATGGCCTACTTCAGTTCATTCCACTTGTTCACGAGGCCCACACGCTGACCACCGATCTCATAGAGCTTCTTCTTGTCGTGCACCATTTCAGCGCGGGATTCGCCCGTGATGGCGTAGTCTTTGCGCAGAAAGATGGCCTGTTCAGGGCAGACTTCTTCACACATGCCGCAGTAGATGCAGCGGATCATGTCGATTTCGAATTCTTTCGGGCGCTTCTCCACCTTAGCCCATGGATCGTCACTTGGGATTTCGCCTGGGGTGATGGTGATGGCTTTGGGGGGGCAAATGAATTCGCAGAGCTGGCAGCTCACGCAACGCTCACGGTTGTGTTCATCTGTCACCAAAGCGGGAGCGCCGCGGTAGTGAGCCGGAAGATTGGCATCCCACTTTTCTTCGGGATATTCCATGGTCACCTTGGGTTTGCGCCCGGTGATTTCACGGAAGGTTTTCAGAGCATGGCCCAAGGTGATTTTCAGACCTTTGAAGAGTGTGGAAATGAACCACTTCTCGTGCCAGGCAAGCTTGGGGCGTTGGACGATAATCGTTGCCATCGGAACGGATATTTAAAACTTCAGCGGGAACCAGATCATGAGCACAGCGGTCAGGACAACATTGGCCAGAGCGAGCTCGAACATGAACAGCCATCCCAGCTTCATCAGTTGGTCGAAGCGGAAACGCGGCAGGGACCAGCGGATCAGGATGAAAAAGAGAATGAAACCGACGATCTTGGCAAAGAAGGTGGCGATATGAAGGATACCGAGCCAGATCGGAGTCGCGCCAGCAGTGTATTCCAGGCCCAAGAGAGGTGCAAAGGGAATACTCCAGCCACCCAGAAAGAGTGTCACCGCGATGCCTGACCCAATGATCATGGCGGCATATTCACCCATGAAGAAGAGGGCAAATTTCATGGAACTGTATTCCGTGTGATAACCTGCGACGAGTTCGGTTTCGCACTCGGCCAAATCGAAGGGAAGGCGGTTGGTTTCGGCAAACATGGCCACCGTGAAGATGCAGAAAGAAATCAGCATCGGCACCCAGAGGACCCAACGTCCGACAGTGAGGCCGTTGCCCCACAGTGGCAGCAGAAGCCAGCCATTAGCATCTTGATAGATGGCCATTTTGGAGAGGTTGAGTTCGCCAAAAACCATCAAAACTGGGATGACGGAAAGGCCCAGAGACAGCTCATACGAGATCATCTGAGCCGAAGAACGAACGCCGCCAAGGAAGGGGTATTTAGAATTCGATGACCAGCCTGCGAGAACGATGCCGTAAACGCCCAGAGAAGCGATGGCGAAGACGAAAAGCGGCCCAACGTTGAGATCGGCAATCACCGATTTGATGGGAGCCGTGAAACCCGTGCCGCCAGCGGCGACGATAAGGGGATTTAAGAAGCTCAAATCCAGCTCACTGCCGAAAGGAAGGACCACGCAGGTCATCAGTGCAGGCACCATGGTCAGGCAGGGGGCCAGCCAGTAGTAGAAGGTATTCACCGTGCGGGGGGTGAAATCCTCTTTGAGCAGGAACTTCAAACCATCCGCCAGGGGCTGAACGAGACCGCCGATGCCGAAGATTTGAATGTCTTTTTTGAAGCCGAAAAGCGTCAGCGGGATGCCCGTCCGGTTGGGGCCCACGCGATCCTGAATGATCGCGGAGAAGCGCCTCTCTGCGTAAACGGAGTAGGCGACCATGGGCAGGATGACCAAAAAGGTCAGAAAGACGATCTTCACCACTGAAGTGATGAGGAGGGTAAGATCAAAGCTGGCGAGAAGTGTTGCCATGGGGCTCGGTCATTATCAGGAAGGCTTTACAACGGGCAACCCGAATTTGTGAAAAATTTCACAAGCTCCGTCTTTTGAGAGTCTTTTCCCTCATGTTTGAGCCAAAGGCAGCGGGTGAATGGAGAGAAGATTTCGTCGCTTTGCTTATCGCTTTGGTGAAAAACAAGGCAGAATAGGGCATGCCTCCCTGGATCGAATACTCTGCCTGTGCTGTTTGCGCCATCTCTGGCGTTTTAGCGGCGGAGGGCAAACGGATGGATCTCTTCGGGGCCGTGGTTCTTGCCTTAGTGACCGCCGTGGGCGGGGGGACTGTCCGAGATCTCTGCCTTGGCATTCGTCCCGTGTTTTGGGTCCAGGCCACGGATTATCTTACGTGGTCGATTGTCGCAGCGGTGGGGACTTTCGTCCTCGCTCGTTTCATGCCAATGCCAGCCCGTGCGTTAGCCGTCGCGGATGCCTTTGGCCTAGCGTTGTTTGGGATCGTCGGCACTGAGAAAGCCCTCTTTATGGAGGCGCCTGCCTTAGTTGCGGTCTTGTTGGGGATTGTGACCGCCGTTGCGGGAGGCATTTTGCGGGACGTGCTCCGTGGCGAGATTCCGTGGGTGTTTCGTCCCGAAGTGGATCTTTACGCCACGGCCGTTTGTATCGGAGCCATGGTGTTCATTCTGATGCAACAGTGGCTGCCGTCTGCGGGCTGGCATCGCTATGCAGCCATGAGCGTCATCCTCGTCCTCCGCTTAGCGGCCATGCGTTGGAAGTTGCGACTGCCCATTTTTGAAACTCGGGGCTAATCAAGCCGCGTGCTCAGAGAGGCTCGCGTCCCGTAGCCTCCAAGAACTGCTGCCGTAGGCTGTGATAGTGCGTTTCCCACTGATCTAGACTGCGCTGATATTCAACGATCTGTCGTTCGAGGAGACTGATGCGCTGATGAAGCATGGTGTCCGTGCTGCCCCGCTGCGCGTCGGGCCACTGGGTGCCAACGTGCGTGGTCTCGGCACTCCGCATGTGTTGGGGACTGAAGCTGTAGAACGGCTGTTCATTCAAGCGCGACTCGGAGCCATCAAGGCAATTGATGAGCACGACGTTGCCGTCCACTTGCCCTGAGGCGAGGAACTCTTGGATGGTCGCCACATTGGTCGGACCGTAAAGGAACTGGTCGGGCATCTGGATGAGCCAATCCATCTGCAACTCCTTCACCATCGGTGCTCTCAGCCAATTCTGGCGTCCGTCATTGGAGAGCTTGTCCATGGGCGAAATCTTCGCTTCACTGGCCCAGCCGAGAAGCGTCTCGGTGGTGATCGGGCCAAACTCTTGATTGTCGGAAGCTTTGATGAGGTGCCAAATTTGGTCTGACATATCAGCAGTTTAATAAGATGACATGAGGGATGGGAAGAAGAAAATGGATGGGAAGCTCACCTTCACTCCCTGATGAATTCGTCTGGATCACCGTCGGTGATGGTATGCTGTTTGAGAGTTTGAAGCTAAATCCACAAGTGTGGAGTTTGACTCAGATACCGGAATAGCGATGTTGTTCCCTCAGGGAGGCGCTCGTATTTTATAAAGATGTCTTTCAGGCTTTTTCGAAATGTGGTTATCTTGATCCTCGCGATTTCTGTCCTGATCGTGGGGGCATTGATTTGGATGGCTGGGGAGGAGTTAGCCAGCCCGGGGGCGGCCCCTTCATGATTACCATCTCGAGTTTCTTGCCGACCCCGCATCGCATGGGGTGCGGTTGGAAAAGTGGTCTCTGAGTGACGGCACGCCCTCCATCCTATGTGAACCGGTCGCTGAGGGTAAGCTCGGACAGCGAGGGCTGAAGATTCGTCAGCAGATGCTGGATCGAGGTATCGAGTTGAAGCCCGCGGGACAAGTGGTGGGAACTTTGGTCCTCGTGCATGGGCGTAAGGCCCGTAAAGAGGACTACTTGCTCATCGCTGAACGCCTTTGTGCGGTGGGATTTCGTTGCCTGCTGGCTGACATGCCTGCGCATGGAGAACATCCGGGCCAAATGATCTATTATGGCGTAAGAGAGGCTGGGTTACCTGTGCGCTTGTTGAAGGAGGCCAGTGAGCGATTCCATTTTGCACCACAACCTGCGGGTTTGCTTGGGATGTCCATGGGTGGTTCGGTGGCCGTTCATGCGGCGGATCAGCCGGATGCTCCATGGCGTGCCTTAGTGGTGATTTCGAGTTTCGATGCGTTGGGGCCCGCGATTGAGGTTCAAGCCCAGAAGATGACAGGAGCTTGGTTGGGCGGGCTCTGGGCGGGAGCTGCAAGTGAGGCCTATTCCTGGCGCTCTGGCCTAGCTGTCTCGGCCATTCAGCCAAGGGTTCATGCGGCTCGTTTGCGGATGCCGACACTCATTGCGCATGGCACCCAGGATCATGTGGTGCCGATGGAGTCTGGACGTAGGCTCTATGAAGCTTTACCGGAATCCCTGGTCAAACAATGGGTGGAGGTTCCTGGCGCAGACCACGACAATGTTCTCATCACCGATTTTCCTATCTATGCCACAGTGGCGGAGTGGATGTGGAAGTATGCTCGCTAGTGGGAACAGAGATCTCTTCGTCGTTGATGATCATCAAATATTGATGAATGATCATATGTTGATAAGATCTGGTTATGCCATCCATCTTGAAATCACTGAGCTTGATTGCCGACCCGACGCGGGTGAGGATTTTGCTGCTCCTCGGTCAGGAGGAGCTCAGTGTGGCCGAGTTGCAGGAAGTCTTGGCCTTACCACAGTCGAACATTTCCGCTCAGTTGGCCAAGCTCAAGTCAGCCGGATTAGTGAGTGACCGTCGCAGCGGTAAAAACCGTCTTTATCAGTTGGATGAACCTTCGAGCAAAGAGAAGAGTGCGCATGAGCACTTCATGGCGCTGCTTGAGGCAGCGGGAGCAGAACTGAAAGAAGTGAAAAAAGACGCTGCCGCTCTCAAAGTGGTTTTGCGTAAGCGCACTCGTGCGGCTCAGGCTTACTTTGATACCTTGGCGGGAAAGTTTGGTCGCCATTACATTCCCGGGCGTTCTTGGAAGGGCTTGGGGGAAACGCTGCTGAAACTGATGCCGCCTCTCATCATTGCCGATCTCGGGGCGGGCGAGGGGACGCTTTCGCAATTGCTGGCTCAGAGGGCGCAGAAGGTTATCGCTGTGGACAACAGTGAGAAGATGGTGGCTTATGGTGCAGAATTGGCCTCCAAGCATGGCTTCTCCAATCTCGAGTATCGGTTGGGGGATATTGAGGAGCCTCCGATTGAAAACGCCTCGGTGGACCTCGTGTTTTTAAGCCAGGCGCTGCATCATGCGCTAAATCCTGAGCGGGCCATCAAGGCCGCTCACGCCATCCTCAAGCCAGGAGGCAGGATTGTGATTCTGGACCTGCTCAAGCACCAGTTTGAAAAAGCTCGTGAGCTTTATGCCGATGTTTGGTTGGGGTTCTCGGAAGCCGAGTTGCATGAGTTGTTAGGCCGTGCCGGTTTCCGGGATGCGGAAAGCAGCGTGGTTCATCGTGAAAGTCAGAGCCCTCATTTCCAATCGGTGCTCGCTTTGGCGACCAAGGCGTGAATGCGTTTTTGTTCCTTAGTTTGGAATAAAAGAGAGGATGCGGCTTCTCAAAGGAGCCGTTATGAAAACTTTTATATCCTTTGCTTTGTGGGTGGTCACCTGTGTGGGAGTCTTCGCCGCTCCCCCTGACGATTTCACCCTCAAGTCAGTGAGTGAGACGGGCTCCTTTTCACTCCAAGCGGCCAAAGGCCAATTTGTGGCTCTTCACTTTTTATTGAAGACGGAGTGTCCGGTGTGCTTGCGCCATACCCGAGAACACATGACCAAGGCGGCCGCTCTGCCGAACGTCATCCAGGTGTTTGTGAAACCGGATACGGAAGAAGAGATTCGTGCATGGGCGGATCAACTGCCGCCTGAAGAGCTCGCCAAGACGCCGATCTATCGTGACCCCGATGCGGCATTGGCCAAAGCCTTTGAAATCCCTGATGGTTATGCCTTTCATGGCCAGGTGGTGCATTATCCCGCCACCGTTTTGATCGGCCCAGATGGCAAGGAAGTCTTTCGATATGTGGGAAAGAATAACCGTGACCGCCTTTCGTTTGACCAGTTAGCGGCCAAGGTGGCTGAGTTATCCAAGCCCGGCAAATGATCTCAGGAAACGTCTAGCCGACCTTCGACTTCAACTGAGCGACGACTTCCTGAAGAAACATCCAATTGCGCGTGATTTGGGTGCAGACGAAGGCGACCAGGAGGAAGGTAATGGGCAGTTTAGCCCGTGGCCAATGCTCCAAGCTACGCTCTAAACCAAGCCCCACGGCAATGACCACGGCTGGTGTCCAGAGACAGGCCTGGACGAGGAGCCGATCTAGATCTCCATACCAGGGTAGTGCTGCGAGGCACCAGACCAGGATGCTGACGATGCCCAAGGTGAATGGGTCCATCTGAGCACGCCACACCAACCCCGCAAAGGCGAGAGCAAGCAGGAGCAGCCAGCCCGCCATGATGCCGTTCTGAAAATTGAGCTTGGGCCAGGCAGCTCCCGCCAGCACGACACGGCGGCGGTTTCCCAACCCGTTATCGGCTTCCGTTGAGACGACTCTGGGTGCCACGATGTTGGCTAGAAAAACCTCCCGTGAGACCAGGCCTGCATTCTCCCGGGTGGAGATCCACGGTTCACTGCGGATTTTCCAGTCGGTCAGCCGGGTTGGGAGAGGGGTAGATTGGGGATAGATCACGCGTTGCAGATTCGCCAGACCGAAGCTGACGGTGATGGCCACCAGCACCACTAGAAGTGGGCGGACGATGAAGCGTTGTTGCTGACTGCTATCGTAAGCACAGCGAGCCAGGGCCATGAGGAGGGCTGGCAATACGTTACCCACGAAGCAGCCTATGGCGTAGATACTGACAAGACCATGCAACCACCAGGGAGCCAGAGCGCCCCTGGCGGTAACAGCCATGAGAGCAGCCAGGCCAAGTCCGGCGAAGACCCACACCTCTGGTAAAGGCGCTGTCACGAACAGGCAGGTGCTGGCACCACAGATCACCGAGATCATCACGGCCCTCAAGGAAACAACGCCGCTCCAGAGTAGGGAATGATAAACCATGACCACCGTCAGGGCACCTGCGAGGCAGGTCAGCAGGGCGACACTGTATTTTTTGGCCTGATTGAGATCTTGGCCGAGCCATTGCCACCCGTGAATTAGAGCTTGGGTGGGGCCCTGATGCAAAAGAGTAAAGACGGAATGCTCCGGGCCAATCTGGCGGTGATTACCAGTGCGTGTCGTGGTCAGGTCTTGGAAAACGGTCTGACTTTCAGCACCGAATAAAAGACCGTCACGCACGTAGATGGGGCTGTCGCGGAACTGTTGGTGCGCGGCAAAGAAAAGGCTGTAAAAGGCAATGGCTAACACGGCTCCCATCCCACGCCACCGAGTGATAACGTCGGTCTTTTGAGAGGCGTGAATATAGGTGGATTGGCGCATGGAATCTTCAAGCTCCGCGAGATTGCTCCAAGCAGCAATCAGGAAAAAGTCTCCCAGCGAGGCGAGAAATGCAGCTTCGAGTGACAGTCGCCTTGTCAGGGCTATTCAGGCGGCTAGTTTATCGTCTCGATGAAGAGGCTGCTCCGACGACTGTTTAAGCTCGGCTTCGCCAGTATTTTGCTGGCGGCGGCAGTCTATGCAGGGACGGACTCCTTTGCCAAGCAGTGGCGGGAATTCATCGTGGGGCAGCTTGCTGAGCGGGGCCTGCACATGGACTTCAAAAAGCTCCTGCTGAATCCTTTTGGCGGACTGATCGCTAAAGATGTGCGGCTCTTTTCAGATGCGGAGCGCTCGCATGTTTTAGCTTCCGTAGATCGTCTGAACCTGGACTTCGACTATGGAAAGCTTCTGGAAAAGAAGTTTGTCGTCAATGGACTCGACCTCAGCCATGCCAGTGTCTCTTTGCCTGTCGATGATGCTGGGGGCGCTCAGACCATGATCACCATGGAAGACTTCAGCGCACGTGCCTTTCTTCGCGAAGGCGTGCTGGAGATTCGTCAGGCGGAGGGAGTCTTATCTGGGATTCATCTCAGCATCACCGGCATGTTGACGCTGCCGGAAAAGAAGGCGGATGATGCGCCCAAGATGCAACTGCCCAACCTTTCCGTCAGTCATCAGATGGAGGTGCTGAATTCCCATCATCGGCGCATTCAAAAAGGGCTCGATTGGCTGCACCGATTTAAGTTCGGTTCGGTGCCCAAGCTCCGTCTGGAGGTCAATGGCGCGATGGATCGACCGCTGGAGTTGGTGGCACGGTTGTTTTTTGAAGTCTCCGGTTTGCGTTACGATACCTACGTCTGCGAAGATCTCGTCGCGGAAGCTGAATACAATGCGGGGCTGATTGATCTGACTCGGCTGTATCTGAAGGATCCGACAGGGCAGGTGAATGCCAGTGCCACCTGGCGGATGGGAACCCCAGAACTGCGTTTCCAAATGACTTCCAGTGCAGATCTGCCGAATCTGGCTCAGGCCTTTTTGAACAGCGATAATCTGCGCGAGATTGTTTTCTACGGCACCCCACACCTTGCTCTCAACGGCACTTGGTTCGTGGATGGTCCTCTGGCCAAAGGTAAGCGGCCGCTCATCGCCACCGGGCGTTTGGATTGTGGGCGCTTCAGCACCCGTGGAGCTGTCTTCGACGGCCTTGAAGCGAATATCGGAGTCGCCCCCGAAGGAGTCTATATCCGTGACCTCCTGCTGAAGCATGAAACGGGGACATTGTCCGCCCAGGCTTTGTCTCATGATACGGAAGGGTTTCGTTACCGTGCGGTGCTGCGCATGGACCCCAATGCGTTTTTGCCGTTTGCAAAGATGCCGCAGACTCGTGAGATTATCTCGCGATTTCAGTTTAACTCCAAATCGAACATCTACTTTGAAATCGAAGGTTCTGGGCCCAAAGCAGACCTGCAAGAATGCTTAAACGCCGGGCGTGGTGAACTCCGTCACTTCCGTTATCGAGGCGTGGACTTGGAATTGATGGAAGCGGATGTGGAGTTCCAGGGGCCGGTGATGCATTTCCGTAACGGCAAGCTTGAGCGCGAGGAAGGGGTAGGGCAGGTGGCTCACGTGCATGTGGATGATCGTGAAAAGTGGGTTCGCTTGGAAGGCATCCGTGCAGGCCTAGATCCTGTTGCCGTGACGAGTTGTTTTGCTCCCAAAGTGGCGGGAGCGATCGCCAAATACCGTCTTCCAGCCACCACATCGGTGGAGATGGACGGCATCATCTATTACAAGGATTCGACTCGGAATGACTTTGAAGTGAAGTTTCGTCATCCTTCAGGGACGGGCCACTATGTGTTGATGGGAGAAGACCATCTGATTTCAGCGCCGGAAGGCCACTTGGTCTTCAAAGGGGATGACTTACGCTTTGATATCGATGGTCGGCTCTTTGGCCAGCCGATGAATGCGAAGGGAAATGTAGATCTGGCTCCTGGGACGAACGACTTCAGTGTGGCCGTCAAAGCGGGCAAATTCCCGTATGAGGTGTTCAGTAAGGACATGCCCTTCGAGGATGTGATTGCCAATGTGGCCAGTAAGGGCAGCACCACCTCCTTCGATATCAGGTCGGCTTTGTTAGGCGGGCGTTTCTCCCTCAAAGGATCACTGAACGAACGCGTGCAGCCGGAGCCCTATCAGGGAGAGTTGCGCCTAGACGGTGTGAGCTTGCCGCAGTTAGCCCAGATCTATTCGAAGAACAACGATACGGAAGGTGACATCACCGGCCACTTTCGGTTCGAAGGGAAAATGAATGATTGGATGGCCCTGAAAGGCGGTGGTGCAGCCATCATCGTGAATGGTAACCTGTACACCGTGCCCATTCTGGGGCCTCTAACCCCTTTGTTAGGCAGCGTTCTGCCTGGCACGATCAAAGGTTACAATGTCGCCAAAGAAGGCAATTGCACCTTTGAAGTGGCGGATGGCTTTGTGGTGACCAAAAACTTCGAAGCTCTGACCAGCGTGTTTAAAATGGCCCTCAGCGGCCGCATCGACTTCATTCGTGATGATGTGGACGTCACCGCTCAAGTGCGCATCCGTGGGCTGCCCGGATTGGTTTTCCTTCCTTTCAGCGAACTGCTGGAATACCGAGGCACCGGTCCGATCAATAACACCAAATGGTCGTCCAATCTGCTACGCATGGACAATGATAAGGATGATCGGGCTCCGCCGAGTGTGGAGACCATGAAAGAGGCGCAGCGGATCTCAGGTGAGGCCACGCGGAAAGCTTCCCCCCAGGCCGAGCCGAAACGTCCAGGCTCGATCTTTAACCGGCCAGGCGGGCGATAAAGATTTGCCGTTGCACGCGCCTCAGACCCCAGCTATGGGCAGGCACGGCGCGTCAGCCCCTGATGCGTTTTCTTTATCAAGTCCACGTCATGCATGAATGACATGGCAGCCTTTCGTAGATGCAGGGAAGACCGTGAGAATCGGTCACAGTGGCGCTGCGGTATCGGGTCACAATTTCACAACATGCGGTTCAGTGATGAGCGGCAGGCAAAGTCAATCGGTGGGTAACTGCCGGTGAAGGCGAGTGAAAAAGGCGAGGAGTCATCCTCACAAACCCGGAGTCCGAATATCTCTCTCCGAATGCTCACACCCGCTCCTCCATGGGGAGACAGGCGGGTTCACACTTCATCGCAACAATGAAGGGTGGGATCGAATGCCCAAGCTAGGTCAGTCTGTTTCAGGCTGCCGCCTCGGCTTGTGTGCTCGCTCTTGCCGCACCTTAGCAAGACCTAATGACATCAAAAACCTATGGCCTCCGTTCCATCATCGGCACGGCTGGCATCGCTATCGCAATCACTCCCTATCTGCTGCTCTCCGCTGAACCGGCGAGAGAAGCTGCTCCAGAAACCAAGGATACCAAGCTCCTCCCCGAGATTGTCGTTACCGCCACGAAGACGGAAACCGAGTCATGGAAGACCGCCTCCTCCGTCACTGTGATTGATCGTGAGGAACTGGAGCGCGAAAACTACCCCACCTTGGTGGAAGCTCTGCGCCGGGTTCCCGGTCTCACTCTCGCCGACCGTGGAGGGCCTGGCACCATCACCACCGTGCTGATGCGTGGCACCAAATCGGAGCATACCTCGCTGCTCATCAACGGACGCCCCATCCCCATGAACCTAGCCGGTCTCTACAACATCGAGACCACTCCCCTGGATAACATCCAGAGAATCGAAGTTCTACGAGGACCCGCCTCTAGCCTCTATGGAGGTAAGACCATCGGTGGAGTCATCAACATCATCACCCGCAGCGGACGCGGTGTGGAGAAACCCGAGACCACCGCGTTCTTCGAGGCCGGTAGCTACGGCAGCTTTCGCGAGGGCGTGAGCACGTTGGGTTCTGCTGCTGACTTGGACTGGGCGTTTGATTTCAATCGCTCGGACCTCCAGGGACAGCGCATCAACAGCCAGTTCCAACAGACCGGGGGAGCGGGGCGCGTGGGGTATCAGATCACCGAGACGCTGCGCTTTGAACTGGATGGTAACTACTATGAAGCCATCGTGGGAAATCCAGGCAATCGTCTGGCTAACAATCCCAATGTTCAACTCCGCACCGAGTATTGGAACATCTCGCCCCGCCTCATCTGGGATACCACGGAGAATTGGCGACAGACGCTGACCTACTCCTACAATGCTTTCCGTCAGGCAGCTACAGGCTCCACCAGCTCCTTCAGCCCCAACAATCGCATCACGGTGGAGACCCAGTTTCTGGAATATCAGAGCGAGGTCAAAGCCACCGACTGGTGGACGCTGACCGCTGGGGCTTGGTTTCAAGATATGGGTTATGATCGTTTTAATGATGACACTGGTATCCAGGACATCAGCCAGCATGAGACCAACTGGGCTCTCTATGCGCAGTCTCAGATGGAGATTGCGGAGGGACTGAACTTCGTCGCCGGTCTGCGTTACGATAACTACTCCGATTTCGAGGACGCCGTCACGTGGCGCGTCGGCCTGAGCTACCGCGTGCCTGTCTTGCAAACCCTCCTCCATGCCAACTACGGCACCGCCTTCTCCCCTCCATCTCCGCAGGATCGTGAACCCGCTTTGTTTGGCAACGCCCTACTGGCCAAGCCTGAGCGCAGCCGGGGTTACGAGGTCGGCTTTGAGCAGCCGATTCCCGCCGCCAAAGCCAAGTTCAGCGCCACTTACTTCCACAACGACATCGAGGACACTTATCAGTTTGATCTGTCCACCTTCTCCCTTCTCGCGATTGGAGAAGCCCGCACGCGTGGCGTAGAGCTCGGTGCCGAGTGGCAGCCGCTCGATCAGCTCGGCTTCTATGCCAACTACACCTACCTTGATGCCGACGACACTCTGGCCGATCTGCGCCTCGTGCGCCGTCCGCGTCACTCCATCTCCGGTGGGGTGATCGCCAAACCGGTGGAAGATGTCACCGTCAGCCTCTCCGCCACCTATGTCATGGACCGCGAGGACTTCGATCCTGTGACCTTTGCTCAAACGGATCTCGAGGATTACCTCGTTGCCCGTCTGTCTGTCGCTTGGCGGGTGCACAAGAACGTCGAGCTCTTTGCCCGTGTGGAGAACCTCTTCGGCGACAACTATGAAGAAGCCGCTGGTTTCCCTGCCTATGATACTGGTGCCTATGCGGGTGTGAAAGTGCGCTTCTAATTAAACCCCGCTACTTCACAGAGCCGGAGCCTGATTGAGATCGGGCCCCGGCTTTTTAATGCTCCTGTCGCTAGGACCAAGTCTCCTTATTTACCTCACGCCCAGGCTTGGGCATCGGCGATGAAGGTGTCTACATCGGCTTCGGTGGTGGCCCAGGAGCACATGAGGCGTGAGCCACCGCCGATGAAGCTGTAGAACATCCAGCCACGTTCTTTGAGACCGGATTTCATGGTCTCGGGTAGGCGGGCAAAGACAGCGTTGGCATCCACGGGGTAGAGGATTTGAGCGCCGGGGAGTTGGCCCAGACCATCGGCCAGCTTGCGGGCGAGCCCATTGGCCCGGGCAGCATGTTGGCGCCAGGTGTCATCATTCAGGATGCGCAGCCACTGGGCGGAGATGAAGCGCATCTTCGAGCACAGTTGGCCGGCTTGCTTGCAGCGGTATTCGAAGTCGCGAGCGAGGTCGTGGTTAAAGAAGACCACGGCTTCGGTCACGGCCATGCCGAGCTTGGTGCCGCCGCAGCAGAGCACATCCACCCCGGCTTTCCAGGTGAGGTCGGCAGGAGTGGCTGTTTGCGCAGCCAGGGCATTGAAGAAGCGGGCTCCGTCCATATGCACATGCAGGCCGTGGCTCTTGGCCAGCTTGCAGAGTCCGGCGATCTCGCCCGGGCGATAGACGGTGCCCAGCTCAGTGCTCTGGCTCAGGCTCAGGGCCTTGGGGCGTGGATAATGGAGATCGGTGCGATGGGTGATCAGGCGCTCCACATCGGTGGGGTCCAGCTTGCCTAACGAGCTTTTGGCCGTGAGAAGCTTGGAGCCGTTGGAGAAGAACTCCGGTGCCCCGCATTCGTCGGTTTCCACATGGGCCAAGTCACTGCAGATGACGCTGTGATAACTCTGGCAGAGAGAGGCCAGCGCGAGGGAGTTGGCGGCGGTGCCGTTGAAGACAAAGAAGACCTCACAGTCGGTATCGAAGAAACGGCGGAAGCTCTCACAGGCCTCGGCGGTGATGGCATCGGCTCCGTAGCTGGGATGGTAGCCCACGTTTGCTTCCGCCATGGCTTGCCAGGCTTCAGGACAGACGCCGGAGGTATTGTCAGAGGCAAAGTGGTATTTCATGGAGTGTGAGACGTGCAATCATCCGCCGGAACGGACTCAGGTAGCAATCTTTTAGAGCAGCACGCTCAGGCAGCTTGGCAAGCACACGGATTGATACCTGGGTGATGGGCTTGGGCAGTTCCAAAGCCGCTCGCACGGGACCTGGGATGGACAGCTAGGGCATGGCTTCCTCGCTGGATCAGTTCATCGAGGTGACGCGGTATTCCGTCACGCGAATGACGCTAGGTGGAGCCTTGCCCCTTGAGGGGGCAAGTGACGATCCCTTGACGGTAGGACACCTGCCTGACCTCCTCAGAGCAGCCTCGAGCGACCGTGCGTTTGGCGTCTCTACTTGGCCACGTAGTCCACCACGCAGACCTTATCGAGCAGGGGTTTGAGCTGTTTCACAAACTCCTGGTGGGCGGCGTGGGGGAGGTAAACTTCCAGTCCGGCTTTGTCGGCAAAGGTGACGAAGAAGCAGTGGGTGAAGCCGTCGTTGAGACCTTCAGGGCTGACGTTGATGCCCCACTCATACCCTTTGACGGTGTCGATCTTCGTCGCCAGCTCACCGAAGGCCTTTTCGATGTCCTGGACTTGCTCGGGGCTGGCGCTGTCTTTGAACTTGAAGAGGACGACGTGGCGATAGGGGGCTTCGGCAGCAGGGGCGGTGGTCATGAGGAGAAAGGCGGCGGCAAGGGTGAAAAGGAAGGATTTCATGCGAGGTGAAAACAACGTCGCTAAGATCCGACATGATGCAGCAGATATTGACCATGGCGCCTGCATTCGCTCTGGCAGGGGGCTTTCTCCTGGGTATGTCTCAGGCCCTCTCATGCCTCCTCCGACTGCTGCTCTCCTTTCTGCGACCGAACTCGCGCTCTCTTACGGCAACCAGCTCCTGCTGGAGGCCGTGACGCTGGCGGTATCTGCCGGGGAGAAAGTGGGGCTGGTGGGCCGCAATGGCTGTGGTAAGACGAGCCTGCTGAAGATCCTGGCGGGTGTGGAGCGGCCGGACAGTGGCGATCTGTCCCTGCGTCGAGGTTTGCGTATGGGCTATCTGCCGCAGGAATTCGAACTGGATGGGGAGAAGACGGTGCTGGAGAACATCCAATCCGGCGCGGCGGATCTGATGAGCTGGCTGACGCGTTATGAAGCAGGGGAGGGGAGTGAGGCCGAACTGGCGGAGATGCTGCACCAGATCGAGGCGGCCGATGGCTGGAACCTGGAGGCCCGGATTCGTGCGACGGCCACGGCTTTATCCGCCCCGGCTCTGGATGCCAAGGTGGCTCCGCTTTCCGGGGGGGAAAAACGCCGCGTGGCTCTGTGTCGGGCGTTGGTGGCCCAGCCGGATCTGCTGCTGCTGGATGAGCCGACCAACCACTTGGACTCCGACTCCATCCGCTGGCTGGAAGACACGCTGAAGAACTTCTCAGGGGCGGTGATCTTTGTCACTCACGACCGTTACTTTCTGGATGTCATCGCCACACGAATCATCGAGCTGGCGGATGGCGTCTGTTATTCCCACCCGGGGAACTACACGGCCTTCCTGGAAAGCAAAGCTGCACGCCAAGCCATCGCTGAACAGGCGGAGCGTCGCCGTCAGCGCTTCCTGCGCACAGAGCTGGAGTGGGTGCGTGCAGGGGTGAAAGCCCGAGGCACGAAGCAACGCAGCCGCCTGGATGCTTTTTATGCCATCGAGGGGCAGGAGGCCCCGCCTGAAGAACGGGAGATGGATTTGTTGTTACCCCCAGCGGCGGAGATGGGAGACATCGCCGTGAACCTGGAAAACGTCGGCGGTAAGGTGGATACAGAGACGGGGGAGCGGTGGCTTTTCAAGAACCTCGACATCGTCTTCCGCCCCGGTCAGTGCACGGGCATCGTGGGGCGTAATGGAGCGGGGAAGACCACGCTGCTACGCATCTGCATGGGCCAGCGGCCACCGGATGAAGGCAAGGCCACGGTGGGGAAGAAGGTGGTGTTTAACTACATCGACCAGACCCGCATGCAGCTGAATGGCGAGGGCACCGTGCTGGAGGAAGTGGCGGATCAGGATGATGTCGTCTTCTTTGGTCAGCAGAAGCTGGGGGCCCGAGGTTACCTGCGGCGGTTCCTCTTTAACGATGATCGCACCAATGAACGGGTGGATCGTCTCTCGGGTGGAGAACGCGCCCGTCTGATGCTGGCCAAGGTGCTCAAGCGCGGGGGCAACGTGATCGTGCTGGATGAGCCGACCAATGATCTGGACCTGCAAAGTCTGCGTATTTTAGAGGAAGCCCTGACCAGCTTCGAAGGCAGCACCATCGTGGTAAGTCATGACCGCTATTTCCTGGACCGTGTCTGTGATCAGATCGTGGCCTTTGAGGAAGGTGGCGTGCATGTGCAGGAGGGGAACTACAGCTACTACCTGGAGAAGCGTAAGGAGCGTGAGGCCCGGGATAAACTCTGGTCCGCACCTGCCAAGCAGGAGAAACCCACTGCGGCTCGAACGAACACCAAACCTCGAAAGCTGAGCTTCAAGGAAACTCGTGAACTGGAAGTCATCGAGGAAACCATCTTAGCCGCTGAGGAGAAGGTGGCGGAACTGGATGGCACGCTGAACGATCCCTCCTTCTACATCACCCGCTCCACTGAGGCCGAGGGGTTGATTGCCGAGCTGGAGAAGGCGAAACAGGCGGTAGCGAGCCTTTATGCCCGCTGGGAGGAACTGGAGGCCATCAAAGCGGCCAGTGAGGCGGCGGGCTGATCAAAGTTGGCTGAGGGCCCGTGGCTTCAGAAAGGGAAGACCTCTCAGCACGCCCCTACCCCAGCCCTTTCGCTACGCGGGTTTCACCCCCGCAAGCGGAGAGAGGGAGGATGTCTGGGGGCCTTCGATAAAAGCAGACCAAGCGATTCGCCCCTCTCCCTTGAGGGAGAGGCTGGGTGAGGGTGAGTGTTTCATGTCCACACGATGTCTTTGCTCGCGAACACGAGCGATGGCTCGTGTCGAATGGAAGCCCACTTGGATTCCAGATAGGTGGCGGTGCCTTCTCAGGGCGTAAGAGTGGAGGATTCTTGT
The DNA here is from genome assembly GCF_900167535.1 of Prosthecobacter debontii. Classification (NCBI taxonomy): domain Bacteria; kingdom Pseudomonadati; phylum Verrucomicrobiota; class Verrucomicrobiia; order Verrucomicrobiales; family Verrucomicrobiaceae; genus Prosthecobacter; species Prosthecobacter debontii. The sequence continues at coordinate 262,829 of NZ_FUYE01000008.1, read as the reverse complement.
CGTCATAGGGTGCATGCGCTTCACCACGCTCTTCAGTCTCGTCCTTCTCGCTGCCAGTCAGGTGCTGGCAGCATCGCGGCCTAACATCATCCTCATCATGGCGGATGACATGGGGTATTCGGATCTCGGTTGCTACGGCAGTGAGATCCAGACGCCGAATCTCGATGCCTTGGCACATAAGGGGGTACGCTTCACACAGTTCTATAACACGGGTCGCTGCTGCCCCACCCGGGCTTCTTTGCTCACCGGTCTGTATCCGCACCAAGCTGGGATTGGGCACATGATGGAGGACAAGGGCCTGGATGGCTATCGCGGGGAGCTGAGTCGGGATTCGGTGACGATCGCGGAGGTTCTCAAGCCTGCGGGCTATCGCACCTACATGGTGGGGAAATGGCACGTGACGAAGAAGACCCAGCCTGCGGGGGAACAGGACAAGAGTAACTGGCCGCTCCAGCGCGGCTTTGATCGATTCTATGGCACGATCCATGGCGCAGGGAGCTTTTACGATCCGAATACGCTGACGCGCGATAACACCTTCATCTCGCCGTTTGCGGATGCCGAGTATCAGCCGAAGGACTTCTACTACACGGATGCCATCGCGGATAACGCGGTGCGCTTCGTGGCCGATCACAGCCGCGAGCATCAGAAAGAACCTTTCTTCATGTATATGGCCATGACCGCTCCCCACTGGCCCATGCATGCCAAGCCGGAAGACATTGCCAAATACAAAGGCAAATACGATGCCGGTTACGATGCTATCCGCGCGGCTCGTGTGGCGAAGATGAAGAAGCTCGGCCTGCTGTCGGATTCCTGGCAGGTGGCGGCTCAGGCGGGCGGGGCCTGGAGTGAGGTGGGGAACCGAGAGTTTGAGATCCGCTGCATGGAGGTCTTTGCCGCCATGATTGACTGTCTGGATCAAGGCGTGGGTCGCGTCGTGGCGGAGCTGAAGAAGCAAGGGCAGTATGAGAACACGCTGATCCTTTTCCTCCAAGACAATGGCGGTTGTGCAGAGCCCATGGGCCGGAATGGTCCCTTCACCCCCCGTGCGGACAAGCCCTCTCTACCCGCCATGGCCGCGGCGGATCTACAGCCCGACATGATTCCCAAACAAACCCGCGATGGGTATCCCATCCGCCAAGGTTATGGTGTGCTGCCTGGGCCGGCGGATACCTATCACGGCTATGGCGAAGCCTGGGCGAATGTGAGCAATACGCCCTTCCGCGAATACAAGCACTGGGTGCATGAGGGGGGCGTCAGCACCCCCCTGGTGGCGCATTGGCCACAAGGCATTCCCGCCCCTCGGCAGGACCATTTGGAGAGCCAGCCTGCTCACTTGATCGACCTCATGGCGACCTGTGTGGATGTCGCCGGGGCAACCTATCCCAGCGAGTATCAAGGGCACAAGATCACACCGCTCCAGGGCGTGAGTCTAAAACCTGCGATGGCCGGTGAATCGGTGAATCGCCAAGGCCCCATCTTCTTCGAGCATGAAGGCAATCGTGCGGTGCGTGATGGCCGCTGGAAGCTGGTGGCTAAGGGACCGCGTGGCGAGTGGGAACTCTATGACATGGAGGCTGATCGCACCGAGCAGAATGATCTCTCCAGCAGTCAGCCGGAGCGAGTGAAGACCCTGTCAGAACAGTGGCTTGTCTGGGCCAAGAAATCCCAGGTCATCCCTTGGATCTGGGGACTGCCGCATGGCGATCCGCTGCCTGCCAAGAAGGCTGGGAAGCGTAAAAAGAAGGAGAACGAATGATCAAACGACTCTTCACATTCTCGGCACTGCTGCTCGCAGCCACGAGCCAAGCGCTCCATGCGGCGAGCGATAAGCCAAACATCCTGCTCATCTGCGTGGATGACCTGAAGCCGAACATTGGCTGCTATGGGGACGCTTTGGCTAAAACGCCCAATCTGGATCGCTTGGCAGCGCGTGGCATGCGCTTCGACTTGGCTTTCTGCAATCAAGCCGTGTGTGCACCCTCCAGGAATAACCTCTTGTTAGGTTCGAGGTCCACCTCGCTGGGTATCTACAATCTCTCGGATAACTTCCGCAAAGCGGTGCCGGATGCGGTGACTCTACCTCAATACTTCAAGCAGCATGGCTGGCGTGCCGAGGCCATCGGCAAGATCCTGCATACCGGGCATGGCAATCATGATGATGAAGCCTCCTGGAGTGTCCCTCCTATCAAGGACAAGGTGGTGGAGTATCTGGACCCGGTGAACTCCGCCAATGGCAAGCTGACTCGTGAAGAGGCTTTCTTTAGCAATCAGAAGCTGGGTAAGATCCGCACCCTACCCAAGGGAGCCGCTTGGGAAAACCTGGACGTGCCGGACAACGCCTATGCAGATGGCCGGATTGCCGACGCGGGAATCCGCAGTTTGCAGGCGGCAAAGGCCAAGCCTGATGAACCTTTGTTCCTCGCGCTCGGGTTTGTGAAGCCTCACTTACCCTTCACTGCACCGCGTCAATACTGGGAGATGCATGATCGCTCTGCCTTTGCTTTGGCCCAGCGGACCACGCCTCCAGATGGGGCGCCTGAATATGCAGGCAAGACTCTGGGGGAGCTGAACAACTACACACCAATCCCTGAGAACCCGCCTCTCACGGAGGACACCCAGCGCACTTTGATTCACGGCTATTATGCTGCAGTCAGCTTTATGGACGCGCAGTTGGGCCGTGTTTTGGATGAACTGGATCGTCTGGAACTGGCTCAGAACACGATCATCGTGCTCTGGGGAGACCATGGCTGGCATCTGGGAGATCACGGCATGTGGACCAAGCACACCAATTATGAACAGGCCAACCGCATTCCGCTGTTCATCATCGCCCCAGGAGTGACTCAGCCCGGCAGCCACACAAGGCAGCCTGCGGAGACGGTGGATGTGCTGCCGACCCTGGTCGAACTCGCTGGATTACCGAAACATCCGGGCCCTCAACCTCTGGATGGAACCAGCCTCGTGCCCGTGCTCAAAGACCCGAGCGTGCGTGTGCGTGCTTATGCCACTCATGCCTTCCCAAGGCAGCGGGATGGCAAGCAGGTGATGGGACGTGCCATCCGCACCGAGCGTTATCGGCTGGTTGAATGGAAAGAACCTGGAACTGCTCCTGAGACCGCGGATCTGGAGCTGTATGACTATCAGGAAGATCCTCTAGAAACCCACAATCTGGCGGAAAGCCAGGCGAGCGTGGTGAAAGAACTCAGAAACTTACTCCAGGAGCAGCCAGAGGCTGCCCGGCTGCCGAAACAACCTTAGTTTAGTCCCGACCGAGCCATGAAACTGCTCTCTCTTCTCTGCTTCTCTTGGATTTCGCTGGCGAGTCTTGCTGCCGATAAGCCTAACGTATTGTTGATCCTTGCGGATGACTGCACTCACAATGATCTATTGGTTTATGGTGGCAAGAATGCCAAAACGCCGAACATCGACCGACTCGCCACAGAGGGGCTGGTTTTTAACCGTGCCTATGTCAGTGAGGCCATCTGTCAGCCCTGCCGTGCCGAGCTTTACACTGGCCAGTTTCCCATGCGCAACGGCTGTGCCTGGAATCACAGTGCCAGTCGCACGGGAACACGTAGCCTGCCGCAGCATCTCGGTCCGCTGGGATATCGCGTCGGCATTGCCGGGAAGGTTCACGTGTTGCCTGAGGAGTCGTTCCCCTTTGAGTCCGTGCCTGGATTCGATCCCAATTGTGTTCGCAACCCCACCCAGCCTCACAGTCTCGCGGGTGCGCGTGAGTTCATGAGCCGAAATGCGGAGCAACCCTTCTGCTTGGTCGTGGCCCTGGTGGAGCCGCATGTGCCCTGGGTGATGGGCGATCCCAGCCAATATCCGCCGAAGAAGATTCAGCTCCCTCCGAACATCGCGGATACACCGAAGACCCGGCAGGACTTCGGTCGGTATTTAGCGGAAATTACCTTTATGGATGGTCAGGTGGGCGAGATCCTCCAAACTTTGAAAGAGACAGGTCACGCCGAGGATACGCTGGTGATGTTCACTTCCGAACAGGGCTCTCAGTTCCCAGGGAACAAGTGGACGAATTGGGATACGGGGCTGCATACGGCATTGATCGCTCGCTGGCCCGGAAAGGTGCCGGTAGGACAGCGGACGGATGCCATGGTGCAGTATGCAGATGTCACCCCGACGCTCATTGATCTGGCCGGTGGTTCGGTCAAAGATCATCCTTTCGACGGCAGCAGCTTTGCGGCGGTTTTGCGTGGCAAGGCGACTCAGCATCGCAGCTTTGCCTACGGTGTGCATAACAACATCCCCGAGGGGCCGGCTTATCCCATCCGCACCATCTCGGATGGCCAGTATCGCTACATTCGCAATCTGACGCCCAACGAGATCTACATTGAGAAACATCTGATGGGTCAGCTGGGAGGCGCGGTGGAGCATAATGCGTATTGGCCGACCTGGGTGGCTTTCTCGGCGGACAAGCCCGAAGTTTACTCCCTGGTGAAGCGCTATGTCAGCCGCCCAGCCGAGCAGCTCTATCACACCGCCGAGGATCCTTTTGAGATGAAGGATCTGGCCGAGGACCCGCAATACGCAGAGATCAAGGCCAAACTCAGCTCAGAGCTGGATCGTTGGTTAACAGAGCAGGGGGATCCTGGTATCCCTCAGGATACGAAGGGGGCCCACCAAGCTGCCAAGCAAGGCAAGCATGTCTATTTCACCAAGCCCTGAGATCGCAAAAAGTGCCAAGACAAGCCGATGCTCAGGTTCACATTCCTGACATCGTCGCAGTTGCCAGTTGCGAGCAATGCATCCATTCTGCGCCCCGTGATTTCCTTTTCTCGCATTTCCTGCCTGTCCTGTCTCTTGTTGCTGTCCTTTCTGGCGGTCTCATGCGGCACTAGCCGACCTAAAGGTCTGCCACGAAATCTGCCCACAATCAATCTGCAAGGCTCTGCGCAAACCCCTGCGCACAGCATGGAGCGGAAGGATTACCCGTTTGACCCAGCCACTGGAAACTACATGGTGGCCTGGGCCTCCGAGGGCGAGAAAGCTGCGTCCGAAGCGGATGCACTACGCTGGGCTTCATCCCATGGTGGCAGTGTCTCGCGCAAGCAGCCTTCCCGGGTGATGAAGGTATCTTCCAAGAAGTCCTCCAGTTCTAAAGGGGGCAAGTCTTACACCATCAAGAGTGGAGATACCCTGGGCGCGATTGCACGGCGAAACAACACCACGGTGGCCAAGATCAAAGCTGCCAATGGCATGAGTTCCGATTTCATCCGCGCCGGAAAGACGCTGAAGATCCCGTAAAGGGGAAGACTCAGCCCTCCACGGTGCGGCATTCGACGCGTCCTGCTCGCAAATTAGCCCAGGGAACCTGATCCGAAACATCTTGCGGATCAGGCACGGCGGCTAACTCATCAGGGAGCTTAGCTGGTGAAAGGATGGCGAGAAACACCAAGGGTTCTTGGTGGGGATTGTAAGTGGCATGAACGACGCCTGCGGGGATATGAGCCATCTCTCCCGCTTTCAAAACACGGCACTCCTCACCCACCCACTGTTCCGCACGCCCATAGAGCACATAGATAATCTCCTCTCGATGGGGATGAATGTGAAAGGGATGGCAGTGCATGGGGGCCATGTTGGCCCGCACCAGAAGAAGCTTTTCTGCCTCCACGAGATCCGGCCTGCAGAGCCACTCGTTGTTGGTCCACGCATTGGATTCGCGGGCGGCATCATCAATCTGGATAAAGCGGACGGGGGAGTCGGACATGCGAGCAGCCTAGCAATCTCTCCCTCATCGTGCAATGGCTCCAGCCTGGATAACACCCACCTCTGCCTATCCGATACCAACTTGGCCGAAGCTCTGCTTGCGTTTATTTTCCTGAAAAAGTGTAGGCAATCATCCTTATCGACGTAAAACTCACACCATGATGCGCACCTCAAATCCGGTTTTAAATCAGTCCACCTTCGAGTCCTCCATGGCTGTGAGAGGTGCTCAGCAGATGACCCTGCAGGGAACCGTGAATAAGACCGGCATCCTCCTGTTTCTGACTTTTGCCACGGCGCTTTACACCTGGAACATGGCCCATGCTCAACCAGGCTCTGCCATGCCGTGGGTCATCGGTGGAGCCATCAGCGGCTTCGTTCTGGCCTTGATCACCAGCTTCAAACCGGTGTGGTCGCCAGTCACAGGTAGCTTTTATGCTCTGGCCGAAGGCCTTTTCCTGGGCGGCATCTCAGCGCGTTACGAGATGCAATTTCAGGGCATCGTCCTCCAGGCGATCTTGCTGACGGGCGGCACCTGCCTCGCTCTGCTGGCGGCTTATTCCATGCGTCTGATTCGAGCGACGGAGAACTTTAAGCTCGGTATCTTTGCGGCCACGGGCGGCATTGCTCTCGTGTATCTGGTGACATGGGTGCTGAGCTTTTTTAGCATTCAGGTCCCTTACATCCATGAAAGCGGCATGATCGGGATCGGCTTCAGTGTCTTTGTGGTGATCATCGCTGCACTGAATCTCGTGCTGGATTTTGATTTCATTGAAAACGGCTGCACGCATGGAGCCCCCAAATACATGGAGTGGTATGCGGCTTTTGGCCTGTTGGTGACCCTGGTCTGGCTCTACATCGAAATACTGCGCCTGCTATCCAAACTCTCCAAGAGAGACTGAATAGCAGGCGGCGGTGTGAGAACGACTGATGGAGGAAATTAGAGCCGATCAATCATCGCCCTTTTTCTTCCGTTCGGGCTTGGCCTGCGGTCTGGTAGCGGGTTTAGGTGCCGCTTGTTTCACCTGAGGGCGAGGCTGGGGAGCACTCTTCCGGACTTCAGGTTTAGGGGCGCTTTTCGCTTGCGGGATTGAAGGTCTGGCTTGCGGTTTGGCGGCTTTCACCTCAGGAGCCTTCACCCGTGTGTCGCGGCTTTCAACGGAGGGGCGTTGAGGCTTGGGCATCGGTACCGTCTTCGCTTTTGGAGCTTCTGATTTCGGCATCGGACGGGTTTTCGGGGTCGCCTTCGGCTCGGGCATAGGCACGGGGCGAGTGGCTTCGGGCTTCACGCGAGGCATTTCAGGCTTCGCTTTGGGTGCCGGTGCTTTCCGCTCGCTGTCAGTTTTGGGGGATGGAGGAGAGTCTTGAACCTTGGACTTTTTGGTATCGGGCTCATCAGACGCTCCGCCGCGACGACGAGGGGTTTCGTCTGGCACCACGCCAGGGGCTAAACGTGGACGAGGGGCTTCGTCTGGCTTTACTCCAGGGCGACGGTCATTCGAGTCTCTTTCAGGACGCATGGTGCCTTCCGGGCGACGATCTTCATTCCGATCTGCCCCAGGGCCGGGACGTCTTTCATCCCGGTCAGCGCCGGGAGGCATTCTGGAGCCTGGACCGCGATCCCGTTCATCTCGAGCATCATCACGGGGAGTGCGATCCACATCAGGGCGGGTCATGGTGCGTCCCTCCCGTTCTTCACCTTTGGCGGCGGGTGGCTGATCTGCTTTACCCAGCTTGCTGGCGGCTCCAGGGGGCAGGCCCTTGCGGACTTCTTCATCCACCTCACGTGGATTTGGGCGCTGGGTATTGCGCTGACGTTCCTGAACAGACAGCAGGCGGCCTACAGCGGGTGGTGGGGCTTTGCTGGTGGCAATCTCGAGGCCCTTCGCGGGAAGGTTAGCTGGTTTGGCTTTGGCAAACTCGGCCTGACGACGCTCACGCAGTTGTTCAATGGCTTTGGAGTCGCCTGCGCCACGCCAACCGCGGTCAATTTCAGGGCGCTCGATACGACGGCTCACGCGAGATGGCAAAGCAGGGGCGTCATCACGACGAATGCTCGGCGCTGCGACTAACAAACGATCATCTTCAATGCGGGACAGGCTGCGGAAGTCCCGATCACGTCCATCACGACGATCAATCCAGTCCTGACGGAATCGGTCATCATCCCGGCTTAAGCGCAAGCGGCGGATGCGGTTATCCCCACGGTCAAAGCGATCTGGATCGGGACCGCCCACGAAAATATTGTTCACCACATTCTGGCGATACGTGATGTTCGTCACGTTTACCGACCGATTCACATACGTGATGTTACGGCTACGATCCACGATGACCGGCCTCAAAGAACTGCGGCGGGCAAAGAGATTGAACGGGACAAAGTTGTAGTAGGCGGGACCGACATCATAGTAGGCGTCCGACCATTGGTTAAAGCCGATGCTGGCTGTCCACCGCGCCTCAGGGGGCAGAGGAGCCCAGCCGATGTAGTCATCGGTTTGGCGCCAGGACACCCAGGCAGGTGCCCATTCATAGCCCGGCACCCAGACCCAGCTGCCTTGCATGCGCACCCAGCGTCCATAGTGGTAGGTCGCCCAGCCGAAGGGCTCCTCCGAAATCCAGGTCCAGCCAGCATCCGTGTAGGCCCAATAACCGTCGCTGTAAGGAGCCCAATCCGATTGGGAAGCCATGGCGGGCTGGAAGACATAACCGTAATCATCCGCATAGATCCAGTCGCCATGCGGGCTGAGGTTATCGAAGAAGAAGTCAATGGAGACATTCACCTCCGCTCGCGCCGTAGGGACCGGCGCAGCCATCGCGAGAAGCGTGGCGCATAAAAGAAGAGAAAGAGATTTCATGATAGGGTGGGTTAGTTCACTTCACCCGCCTTGGATGCAGTTAGGGGTGTCTTTCATTCGATCAAAATGCAGACACCCCCAGCCAAGCATTCCACCAGCTGGAGAGTTACTCCCTTCCCTTCGCATGGACGTAGCCACACTCGTGATGCAATATAAAGCGTTGAAAATGAGTGATTTGACTACCTGGGGAGATTTGGGATTTCGTGCGTATCGCAACACTTTCCCGATGGTAAGCATGCAATATCGTGTGAGGTGAAGCACGGGGGCTTTTGAAACAGGCGTAAATCCAGAGTTACTTTTCCTTTCAGCTAGGGCCGGGCCTTTATCTTTCAGACGTGAAGAATAGTTGACCTCTCAAGACTCCCAACCACCGAATTCTAAGCTCTCAACTTCAATGACTAGAGCTATAATTTTTCATGCCGTGGCCGCACGTGGAAAACGTCCAGCTACCGCTTCGGCTCATACCGCAGCGCCACCGCGCCCGAGTTGAACTCCCGGCGGCCGACGAGCTTTAAGTCCACAACCTTCGATAGCCCCGCAAACAGCGTCGGCCCATGACCTGCGATTCTGGGGTGCACGACGAACTCGTATTCATCGATCAACCCCAACTCTGCCAAGGCCAGCGGGAGCGTCACACCGCCGACGAACAGCCCCTTGCCTTCGCCATGCTTGAGTTGCTCCACTGCCGTGGTCAAATCTCCGTGTAGCAACTCCGCGTTCCAATCCACCTGCTTCAGCGTGGTGGACACGACATACTTCTTAGCGGAATCGATCGTGCGGGCAAAGGGTTCCATCCACTCCGCCATCCACTCGGGGCGCTGCCCACTGGCGGGCCACCGCCACGCGATCTGCATCATCTCGTAAGTCACCCGGCCAAAGAGGAGGGCATCGGCCTGGGCAAGTTTCTCAGCCCAAAAACGATGCAGTTCTTCATCGGTGACGCCTGCCCGATGATCGACACAGCCGTCCAAGGTGACGTTGATGGAATACTGAAGGTGTCGCATGAAGTGTTATTGAGTAGGCTGATGTCAAAGAAAAGCCATCCGTTTGGCGAGACGAAAATGAACGCCTTGAGCGAGCGACGCTATCGCCAAGTTGGGTGTTGTCGTGACTTGTTGAGGCCCCCCTTATTTGTCGTGAGTTGAGCGTGAGTGCTGCGAGATGGCCAAGACCAACCGCTCCCGCAATGGATGCTATCAATGCAAAGAATGGAAATAGTATGTAGAGGAGTAGATGGCCTTGGTTGTTTGGGCCCGGCTTTGCTTGAGTTCCGAGAAAATAAGACATCATGTGCCCGTTTAAATAAGCTGTTCCCAGACCGACTACTGAGCCGATGAGAATCAGACTTAGCGTGACCCAAAGAGGTGCTCCCGCACTGTTTGCAGAAACTGGTGTCCCGATCGCAAAAGTGATCAAAGTTAGGAAAGAGGTCAGGTCTGCGACATTCATTTTTTATGCCACGGGTTTGCAGGCATCAATCGCGGCGGCCAATCGTTCTGCAAAGTAAGGGGCATCATCAAGAGTGAAAATCTCGGTGAAGTTCTTCAAACGAGGATACAAACGAGAGTCGTGGGTTACCTCAGCCGCTTCGATGCTCAGGATGCTAACTTCACGGTCGCGCCACTCGTTGAGCAAGTCAGGGACAATGCAGGGGTCTCCTCGCTTCGCGAGTCCAACGAGGGCCTCGCCACGGATCTCATGGTCGGGATCAGCCAATGCCTCTCGTAGCGCCTTTCGAATCTCCAGCGAATCTGCCTCGATCTGAGAGCCGAGCCCAAAAACGGCCCAGTTCCTCACATCATGGTCGTCGTCTTTGGAAAGTTGGATAAGCGCTGCAATAGCTCGGTCATCCTCATGCCCGGAGAGTCCTAATACCACACCATACCTTACAATCGCGTCAGAGTGGCCGCATAGACCGAGGAGACTCGGGATCGCTGAGGGGGCTGAGCGGTGGCCCAAGCCGACGGCAGCGCAATGGATAACATAGGGGTCTGAATCGCCCAACAACTCAGTCAGGATCGCCACGCTCTCATTCTGAAAGGTGCGATCACTCCACCCAAGCTGCGCCAGCATATCAGCTCCTGTGGCACGATCCGCAGCATCGTTACTGCGACAGTACTCGCTGCCAAGCTTAAACTCGTCTTCCCCTCCGCGGTAATGTAGCAAGGCAAGGCTTGCTTCTTGATCATCGTCGTCGAGGGCTTCGCGGTAACGTCGTGCAACCTCGTGACTCGGAGTCGGGTCCGCTTCAAAGTGTTCGTGGTGCCGAGTTTTCATTCTGCGCTGAATGTCCAAGTCATCTTGCCATCCCGGGTCTGACCGACGGCGTGCTGCGCCTTCCGGTTGATGGTTCACATTTCTTCCCGCTCAAAGGAGGTCGGACGTCAGGATCAATGGCCTGCTAACAGTTTGTGCTGACCGACCCTCATCCGAATGTAGTCAAAGTTTTCACAAGCGATAGTATCAGGGTAACCTCTCCGTTCAATCAAGCGGACAGGGCGAGAAAAGTCGTAAAACAGTTCGTTTCGTGGTTCTGCTCCAAGCCGCTCCAGCAGTTCGATGGCAATCCGTTCGCTAAATCGGTCCTTCTTCAATTTCGTTTTATAGAGACTCAAATCTTCTTCAGGGAGTGGTGCCCCAATCTCGTGGAACTCCCATTTCGAGTCCTGCTGCGAGCAATGCACAGTCCTCTCTAACAGTGTACCATCTGAACCAATCATCCGATGGCAGAAAGTGCTTCCTGGCTGAAACATAGAGGGGGTATCAGACGCCTTCCAGTGAATCGTTCGCAAACCATGTTGGCTCGTCAGGCAGTAACACAGCGAATCGTAGCCATCACAGAGGAAACAATTCGTCCAGAGCGCAGTCCACCTGCTTTTGGTTGGGATGCAGAAGAACTTGGTCGGCACATTGGTGAATGAATTGACGGAGCGATACAAGGCATTCCAGTCCGTCGGGTGACACTCGAACTCCTCAATTTCTTCAGATCCTGTGAACCGCTTGATTTGAGCCCGGACCGCGTCCGTTACGATGGAGACGTCTCCCTCGACAAGATCAATCGACACGCCAAGAGGAAACCACTCGTGGAAAACGTTAGTGCCTATCACTTGGAATGTCCTTTCTTTAGAGAGCATCGGAATGACATGGTGCTTTGCTCGGCTGCTTCAGAGGTTTCTGTGGAGAGCGTTTTTTAGTCCTCTTGTTTGGCTTTTGAGATTCTATTGGTTAGAAGTGCATATCGCGCAATGCGAATCACGCCAAGACAGGCAAAGACAAGTGACGGAAGCGCCCACACCATCCCTCCTGAGTTCACATTGCTTCCATCGGGTGTGAGAAAGCTCGTCTCCACTTGAGCGATCTCCTCCCGCCACGCCCAGAACCGACCATAAAAGCAAAAGCCAAAAAGAGCTGCGAAACCAAAATGAACGATCGCAATGATGAGGTGGGACCACCTTCTCTTGGCAGTGAATGATGTGTTGACTGTCACTTTCGATTTCGTGAAGATTCCCATGTTATGGTCGAGATGAGCGAGCCATTTGCTTGGTGTGATCGGCGCCCGTGCGCAGCACGGAGATAGCACTGATGGTGATAAGCAATCGGCTTCGCCCCGTCGCATTGTTAGGCTCCTTTTTCATATGCTATCGTCGTTTCGATTCCTTGGAGCTTCGCTTTTTGGGCGTAGTCTCGCGCGCGCCACATGGCAAGACACGGAACGGTAATCGACGCGTCATCCTTCCGGTATGCTTCCAATAACTCAGCTGTGGATCGGTTCGATAATTCTCGAGCGATGGAGCGGACGATAGGAATCTGCTTCGGGGAGGAAAGGCGGAACACGAAATCATATTCATGTTCGATCTCGATTTCGAGTGGAAAGGATGCTGTGCCGCAGGAAGTGAATCCGCAATCTTTACAGCAAGACGTCCAAAAAGCGGCACCCGCCATGGTCATTCGTGGGCTGTGGCACTGCGGGCACGTCTGCATGTCTTTCTGACCAACGTCTCGAATCTGGCGACGGCGAGCGCAAGCCGTTTCTGATACGACAGATCGCCTTCGCGCCATGGCCTAAATCCGTTTTGTTCGGCCGTTGATGATTTGAGGGATGCGATCATCGTGTCAGGGATTTGGAAAGGACCACGCTGCGATAGTTGGTGTCACGCCAGGATACATGCTGAATGAATCGATAACCCAGGCTGGAATACCAGTCCCATAAATGGGTCGCTCCCTCCGAAGTATCCAGGGCAAGCTCGGTCGCGCCTCGAACAACGGCCTCATGCTCCATCCTCTGGATCAATCGCTCTCCGATCCCTCGGCGCTGAAAAGCGGGATGCACGGCAAACTGACCGAAAATAAACACAGACGGTTCCCGATACCATTCACAGGGGGAATCGGCTTCGGAGGCTCGGAGTGTGATGGTGGCAACGATTTGGCCCGATAGCGTACCCACGTAAGCCCATCCCGCCTTCAGTCGCTGCAGCGTAATCGAATCATCCTGATGGGAGGCCAGGTAGCGAAACCCTCTCTCAGCGAGAGGCGCGTAGGCCGCATGAAGAAGGGCCGTGATGGCTGAAAGATCATCCTCCTCTCGAAGGGCTCGAATCTGGACTTCCTCGCTCACGATGGTGTGATTAACGCCCCGGATCAGGCGACGTGAGCGGGAGGCGTCGATGACACTACAGATGCCATACGAGCCGTTGCCTGCATCCTTTTGTTAGTCCTTGGCGGCTTTCCAGTTTGCATATCGTTGGTCAATGATTGGCTTCAGCAAATCAAAATTGTCCCAAGTATCAGCCACATAATATAGCTCGGGCAGCTGCCGTCCGAGCATGTCCCCATAATCGCATAAATACTTGCCAGTCTCGAAGTCGAAGTAGCTGGCTGTGAAAGCATTCCCCTCGTCGTTCAGATCTTCGTCCGTAAACTTACCATCACAGCTACTCAAGAAAAATGCTCCTGGTGTCACGGTGCGATCTCTGAGCATCGGAATGCTCTCAGGGAAGTCCTCAATATGAACGTCGCCAGCAAGGCCCGAAAGTAGCGCCCATGCAACAAACATGCCGGTGTGGGTGGCACCAGCTTCTGGTGGTAAATCCTCAGGGAACTTGCCTCCAGAGTGCCAAGACGTGTCGTCGTATTTCATCTTTGAAGAGGGAGTGTTTCTTTTCTGGGGCTAACGTCTAAGATGAGCCGCAGAGGTAAGTGGCGCAGGCCATGCGTTAGCATGGCCTGTGACACTTACCGGAGTTGGCTCCATCGCGTTGTTAGGCTCAGGTTTCATTTCTTATATCTTTCGCGTCATGAACACGCTATTAGGATCAAGCCTGTATCCGCTGAATGGCCCACAATAAACAAATCCTATTCTTTCATATAGCTTTCGCGCAGGGATAAAGAAATCCATCGATCCTGTTTCGAGAAATAAGGTATCTAGGCCACGCTTCTGTGCCTCCGAAATCAAGTGCCTACAAAGCGTCTGCCCCAAACCTCGACCTCGATATAGCTTTGATACGCGCATCGACTTCACTTCTCCCTCATGCTTGGAAATGGTCTTTAGTGCGCAGCATCCGACTAAGCCGACATCATTCCACGCGGTCCAAAACGCGATCTCCGGCTTCCATAGTCCGTTTAGGTCCAGCGCGTGCTTGCTCTCCGGCGGGGAGACAGAGCGCATATCTTGAATGTGCTCTTCGAGGAATGCAGCTATTTCGGGGTCGGACAGATCGTCGATTTTGATGTTCATATATTTCTGCCTAACGATAAGCTGTGGCGACGGCGGGGCGCAAGAATTCGCTGACACGACAGACGGTTACGAGCCGTTGCCTGCATCCGTTTTGTTCGGCCTTGTGTTCATGGTGAGGTTGTCGATGTGGGAGTCTGAACCGCAATGGCTGCGACAAGCTGCCATCCAATGAAAAGCACCAACCAGAGCAGCAGCAAAGGCGTCGCACTCAAAACCTTGCCCAAATAAGAGGTTCCTTCGCCGACTGTCGCGATCACAAGCCATACATCTGTCACGAATCCTACCAGCAGGGCGGACACAGCAAATGTCCTCCCAAGTGCCACGCCTCGCATGGCCCATGCAACACCGGCCAGCGGTGCGCCTACGATGCTCAAAGACGAGATGACTCCAGAACCCCAACCATGGCCTGGGCCTGTAAAGAGGACACTAAGACCGCCGATACCCAATCCAACGACAAGTCCCAGCGCCAAGGAACCCAAGACACTGCCTGCGCTGATTCTGGTGGCGTCACTCATTTGGGTTGGGCGAACGATTAAGCTGTGCCGACCGCCGGGGCGGGGTGAGCGTGGAAACGGGAAGGCGGGTTCGAGTTACGGAGCGCTCCGACGACAGGGCAGCCCAGGTGGTTGGCACCAGCGCCTTGTTCACCCTTGGTTGGCTGCGAGTGTTAGCTCCACCGGGTGAAGGCGTGATAGTGGGCAGGCTGCTGCCAGTGGTCGAGCTCTGTATGAGCCAACAGGCATGGAGTAGTCTATGACAGGAAGAAACGATCATCTGGAAAGACTGTCAAACTCTGTTGGAGAATCCGGTTACATCAGGCTGTGAACCGTAAAATGCCCCCGGATACTCTCCATGCTCCAGCGGGTGTCTGGCGGCGTCAGAAGTGAGGCACCAATCGATCAGACTACGGACTCCCGACGGTAGAATGACGCCATCCATGTCAAAGCGCGGACAACGAAATCGAGTCCAACAACCGCCTGTTGGTGCGCCTGAAAACTCCGACCCAAGCACGATTAACAGACTGGTGGTATCGTCCTGTCCCAGAACATAATGAGTAATGAAACGCTTATCGTCACTGACCACATGGAGGACCATGTCGGTGCTGTCCAAGTCTGGGGCAACCCACCAAACGAAAAGCCGCCCATCCCGGACAAGCTTGCGGCGACTTTTGGTTGAGATGGACATGAAGCGCAGAGTCTTGGGTGAACGGTTAAACTGAGGCGATCGCTGGGGCGGGGGTGGACATCGAATCGGCGGTGAGGGGTGGAGTTAAAATAGAACATCTCCGGCACAGAGCCCCGGCGGTTGCCTCCTGTGCCTTGTTCTCCTTCGTTGGTAGACTGCGGCTATTCATCATGGTAACTCTGAGCGAACCCACGGGTCAGAAACAGTCTCTCTAGTAGCCTCCCAGCCCACGGGCAGATCAGTAACTAAAGCAAGCGAAGGGTCTAATGCCAGCATATCTGGCTTCGGAAGTACAACAGGACCACGCAACGGCTCAATGTCATCGTAGAACTGCCAGCCACCATGACCGTCCTCATGAACAATTCGGGTAACAGGTTGGCGTCTCTGAGCTACAGCCTCGGTGGTGATGACCGCTGGGTCGAGTGGACTAAACCAGTCGGAGTTGGGCTGCTTCATTGTGCGTGGCGCGTTGAGTTAGGCGAACGATCAAACTGAGGCGACCGCTTGGACGGCGGTGGACGTCGAATCGGCGGCATAGGACTTATAGAGCGAAGTGAACGAAGGACGTTATCCGCTGTGGTCACTATTGATTTCTTCTGCACGTTTTTGGTGTTGGCGAATACGGTGAATCGCACAGGCTGCCGATAGGGGCAGAAAGATCGACGCAACAACCAAAAAGCTTAAAAGGTTTATCTCCGGGAGAGAAAGTCCGAATGAATCCGTTCCGTAAAAGAAAATTAAACCTTGGCTTCCCTCTTTGAGGAATCGAAACGTCAAATAAGCCATCGCTAAAAGTAAAGTCACGATAGCAAAAGCTCTCCAAATCAACTTTGGTTCACGGGAGAACGCACCGACCATTGGGACTGCCATTGTCACGATGAAAACATAGTGAAGGAAGATTAATGAGCCACCGAACATCAAGACGAAAAGTGAGACCCAGTAGCCCTTGGAGTGAAGGCTTCCTAGAGAAGGAACATGAATCAGCGGCGTCTTCATTTCTTGGCAGAACGTCTAAGCGCTGGCACCGCTGGGGCGGAGGTGAGCGTCGAGACGGGATGGCGGGTTAAAGTTACGGAAAGCATGGCCGATACAGCAGCCCCAGCGGTTGCCCAGCCGCGCCTTGTTCGGCTTCATGTTGTAGCGCTGCGGCTTCATAATCCTTGGCTTGGGTCCTCTAAGGCTCTTTGTCACTGAGCCTCACGGCCGTTGCTGTCCTCGGTTGCCTGAGCAGCACCGACGAACAAATCCGCACCAGCAAGAACCATCCGTGCGATGGGTTCAGGCAGCATAAACCACTGCTGATGTTTGTAAGTGCTGGGAAATCCTTGTGGGCGCTCATCGCTTCGATTCCAAGTGACTCCAATTGCGCCCTCAGTGCTTCGGGCGATAGCATAATCATTGGTCTCGACGAGATAGGTCTCTACGTCGAAGGCTGAAGTAGAGCCGAGTGTGATATTCAGTTGTTTTGGGAAATGCATTGTCTTTGTGTTTCTGCCTAACGTTAAAGGTGAGGCACGGGCTTTAGCCCGTTGCCTCCACCGCTTTGTTCGGATTGTTGGATGTATCGACCGCCGTTCTCGTCGATTGATTCTTCTGCGATCTTGAGAACGGAGTCGCGGAATGCAATTAAATCAGGCAAGGTGGATTCAGAAGCAAAGAAACCGAAGGCATATTGCGGTCCTCCAGAATCTATGCCGCCTGTGATCCATGAGTCGGCAAGTGCATCTAGGTTGCGGCCATGCCATGTAGGAGATCCGCACTGAGACAAGACCGAATCATAAAAAGCTTCTTCGCTCGTAATGAGTGACCAATCAATGATCACTTGAGTAGCATCGGCATACTGCAAGATACGGTGCCATGCGGAGCCGATACGCTCGCGCTGCGCCATCCAGCCCGGAGGCAAGTCGGCAATCTCAGTAACGCTCTGATCTATATTCACGATCTCCTGAAGCGAAACTAACATAGCATCCTTGGGGTGCGTGATATGCTCTGAGCAAAACTGCCATCCGTGATCATCCTCATCATGGTAGGCGCGGGTAATAGCGGCACCATTCTGCATAACATGTGTAGTCGTCATCGTTGCGCAGTTGGGTGGTTGATCGAATGGCCACATAGTGTCTTTCTTCGCCGAACTAGTTGATGAGAAACAATGGTGTCGAGTACGTCAACAGCCTTATGGCCGACAGTTTTGTCGAGTACGAACAAGTTTTTAGCATTAGGGATGTCTCCTTTGGCGCAGATGCCGTTAATAAGTGACACAATTGTCGATGATAACGCAAATGCGCGTCATAATCTCATGTAATTATTACCGATAGTCTTAAAAGACTCCACCTGAATGATGTCGGGTCATATCATCGGTTGGTTCTAGGGTGTGACCTCGCCATTGGGCGCTTGCATTTCCGAAAGTTAATCCACCCGATGAGGGGAGTGAGAAAGACTAACAAAAAACGTGTTTCACGATATCGGCAGAACTTGAAGGCTAGAGGGTGGAGATGATGCGGGGGCGGAAGACATCGTCAGACCTTGGGGAATACCGGAGTTGCGGGCAGGAGTGCCCGCATCACTTGACGGTGCGCAGTGCTCCCAAGGAGTCGGGGCGGCTCGCCCCAGACCTTTCATCACGGATGACGCGTCAGGTCGTGCTGCGCACGAATGCAGCCGAGGTGCCTCCATACCCAGTGAGGCTACCGCCTGCTTTTGTAGTCAGTTGTGTCCACTCGCTCGCGGTTTTGTGCAGCGGGATGATTTTGAAACACAATGTGTTAGGTCGCTGGGGTCGGGCCTTTATCGACAAACGGAAAAAGGTCTGCCAAACGGGATGGGACCGTTTGGTTCGGTGGTCCTGCGAGTCCCCAATAGAACAGCGGCGTCTCCCGGAGATCGGGATGACGCCGCTGCGTAGAAAGTTCGGTCTGAGTCGTCGAGGCTTAGGCCAGCTCTTCGGGAGTACCGTGGTGCTGGAGGGCAGCCTGAACGAAGCCACGGAAGATCGGGTGCGGATCGTTGGGCTTGCTGCTGAATTCGGGGTGGAACTGGCAGGCGACGAAGAAGGGGTGGTTCGGCAGTTCGATGGTCTCGGCCAGCTCGCCTTTCTCAGAGACGCCGCTGATGACGAGGCCATTGGACTCGAGCTGGTCTTTGAACTCGTCATTGACCTCATAACGATGGCGATGACGCTCGTTGATGGTGGTTTCTTGGTAGAGTTCGTTCACCTTGGTGCCCTCGGTCAGTTTGGTGACCCAGTTGCCGAGACGCATGGTGCCGCCGAGCTGCTTCACCTTTTTCTGCTCCTCCATCATGCTGATGACGGGAGCGGGGGTGCCTTTATCAAACTCGGTGCTGTTGGCGTCTTTCAGGCCGCAGACATTGCGGGCAAACTCGATGACGGCGATCTGCATGCCGAGGCAGATGCCAAAGAAGGGAATGCCGGTGCGGCGGGCATAACCTGTGGCGGCGATTTTGCCCTCGGTGCCACGGTCGCCGAAGCCCCCGGGGATGAGGATGCCCTGCAGGCCGCTGAGGTAGATGTCGGGGCCGCCTTTCTCGATGGCCTCGGCGTCCACACGCACGATGTCCACTTTGCAGTCATTGGCTGCGCCAGCGTGGGTGAGTGCCTCGTAGATGCTCTTGTAGGCGTCTTGGAGTTCGATGTATTTGCCCACAACACCGATGCGCACGTGGTGGGTGGGGTGAATGACGCGCTGGACGAAGTGGCGCCACTTGCTGAGATCGGGCTCCTGCGTGGTGAGGTTGAGCTGCTTGCACACAACGTCGTCAAAACGCTCTTCGTGCAGTTTCAGCGGCACCTCATAGATGCTGTGTTTGACGTCGCGGACCTCGATGACGTCCTCGATGGGCACGTTGCCAAAGAGGGAGATCTTTTCACGCACGTCCTGATCCAGTGGATGCTCAGTGCGGCAGAGGATGATGTGGGGGGCGATCCCGATCTCACGCAGCTTGGCGATGGATTGCTGGGTGGGTTTGGTCTTCAGTTCCTGAGCGGCCTTGATGTATGGCACGAGGGTGGCGTGGACGAAGAGCACATTGCCCTGGCCCATCTCATGACCGAACTGACGGATGGCCTCCAGGAAGGGCAGGCCTTCGATGTCACCGACGGTGCCGCCGATCTCGGTGATGATGACGTCGGCGGTCATCTTGGAGGCAACTTCCTTGATGCGGTCTTTGATCTCGTTGGTGACGTGCGGGATGACCTGCACGGTGCGGCCCTGGTATTTACCAGCACGTTCTTTAGCCAGCACGCTCTGGTAAACCTGACCGCTGGTAAGGTTGTTCAGGCGGGAGAGATTGGTGTGGGTGAAGCGCTCGTAGTGGCCGAGGTCGAGGTCGGTCTCAGCGCCGTCATCGAGCACATACACTTCACCATGTTCGTAAGGGTTCATGGTGCCCGGATCGATGTTCAGATACGGGTCAAACTTCTGCATGATCACCTTCAGCCCCCGCAGCTCCAGCAGGGTGCCGAGCGCCGAAGCGGCCAGACCCTTGCCCAAGGAGCTGACGACGCCTCCGGTGACAAAGATGTACTTCATGGGCTGGTTTTGTTGGGAGGTAGGCATGGTCGGTCAGGGGGAGGGTTGGGAAAGGAGTTGCTGTTCGATGGCGGCGGCCTGCTCGGGGGTATCCACGCCGGGCGAGAGGTCGTCCGTGAGCACGATGCGCAGGGGAACGCCGTTTTCCACGGCACGCAATTGCTCAAGGGACTCCGTCTGCTCCAGCCGGGAGGGCGGCCAAGCCACGAACTGAAAGAGGAAGCTCCGCTGGAAGCCGTAGATGCCCAGATGGCGGTAGTGACGCACACCGGCCGTGGCATTGCGCACGTAGGGCAGGGGCGAGCGGGAGAAATACAGCGAGTCGCCTTTCACATCAAAGACCACCTTCACCACATTCGGGTCGGTGACCTGGGCGGCATCGTGGATCGGCGCGGCAGCGGTGATCATGCGCACCTGGGGCTCGCGCCGCAGGACAATGGCGAGTTCGTCAATGAGGGCTGGGGAGATGAGCGGTTCATCGCCCTGGACATTGATGATGGTGCGGTGATCGGGAAACGAACGAGCGGCCTCAGCGATGCGATCCGTGCCACTGGGGTGATCGGGCGAGGTCAAGACGGCACGCGCGCCAAAGGAGGCTGCGGCTTCGGCGATGCGCTCGTCATCGGTGGCGATGATGATGTCGTCCACTTCACGACAATCCTGGCAACGCTCCCAGACATGCTGAACCAGCGGCTTTCCCGCGATGAGATGAAGCGGTTTGCCAGGGAAGCGTGTCGATCCCCACCGAGCGGGGATCGCGACGAGAGTGCGTTGGTTTTCGGAATCGGCCAAGGGTGGTGACAGGGCAGTTCCTCTGAGATGGCGCGGAGGGGCGGGACGTGCAAGGGGAATGATGCAGCGGAGAAGCGCCGGTTTCTGTCCCACAGTGCTGTTTTTTGAGCGTCGCGAAGGAAAGGTTTCCGCTTCAGCGGATGGCCTGGGCAGAGGTGGCGGGCGAGTGCGTTTTACCATTCTTCCGGACCCATCTGACGGAGCAAGTGGGCTTCCCCCCGGTGCTTGGGATATTTCGGACTTCGAAAAGATCCACCGCATTGAAAAGATCGCTGAGTTTTTTAAAACCATAGTTTCGGCAATCGAATGAATCTTGGTTCGAGATGTGTTGGCCGACTCCTCCCAACACCGCCCAACCATCATCGCCTTCGTTTGCCTCCACGGCGCTACGCAGCATGTTCATCAGTTTGCAGTCTTGCTTTAAAATCCGACCCTCGGTGGGGGCTTTGGCCGATTGGGTCGTGGTCAGGCTTTCATCCAAGAACAAGAAACGTGTGCAGCTATTCACAAACGGGGCGGGAGCCTTTTGCTGCCCAAATCCAATGACCTGCCTGCCCTCTGCACGCAGCCGGAGGACGAGCGGAGTGAAATCACAATCTGACGAGACTAAACAAAAGGTGCCCACATTCTTGGTGTAGAGAATGTCCATTGCCTCGATGAGCAAGGCCATGTCAGAGCCATTTTTCCCCTTCACCAGATCAAAGTGCTGAACCGGGCAGATGGCATATTCGAGGAGCATTTTCTCCCAGCCCGCGAGTTCCGGTTTCTTCCAGTTACCATAGGCACGGCGGATATTCACGACACCATAGGAGGCTAACTCACTGATGATGAATTGAATTTTCGCCGCCGGGGTATTGTCGGCGTCAATAAGTAAAGCGATGTTTTCGGAAGAGGGAGTATTCATGGGGTAAAGCTATATCGAGTTAGCTCAAAGCGAGAGAATGCATGTGCGAACGATAGACATCGTTATATTATAAAGTGAGTGGGCTTTTCTAGCTGGGGTCGTTTTAACGGGATGTGTCTTAGAAGGCAGTCGCTGCAATCTTGGCCTTTCGCGTTAAGCGCAAAGTCAAAAGGGCGCCCAAGAGACCGATGAAGCCGCCAAGGTAACTCGCATTGTGGATGTAACCGACGCGGATGAAGGCGAGCAGATTCTTAACTGTATCCAAAGTCCAGGGTTAAAGCTGGCTAAATGCCAGGAGTGCGGATAAAAGGCCCTAAGCTAACTTTGAAGTCGAAGGAAACTCCCATAAGCCCGGTGCCGAAACACCGCGTCAAATCCCTCGCCGCAATGCCACTACCCCTTTGTTCTCATTCCTGACAACTCCTTCCATGCTATTTTTAGTCTTACCATCACAAAAGGCTTGGTAAAACCTCCCGGATCGATATTTTGCAAGGGATACGGTTGGGTCTAGCTCAGCCATGACAGTGAAAGACATCTGCTAGCATTTTTTTATGATCCCAGAAGACCATTTATACGAGAACACCGATTGGGAGTCGCCTCCATCTTGTAAGTGCGGCCAGATATCTGACGCTTGCAAAGAGGGATTTCTCTTCGCGAGCAGATTCAACGAAGGTGGCCAAACCATGCTCTACATTATGCCTACCAGATCCGACGGCACTATTGCCAGATCAAAGGGTATCATGATTTCGTACTGTCCGTGGTGTGGAGATCGCATCACCGGCAATCGACGCATAGCACGATCATGACCACAACGCCAATAGATGGCGAACAAGGCGGTGGAGGCAACTCCGCAGAGCTTCGTGTCTCATCTTGATCGTTCGCCACAAAAACATGGCCAAAGAATCTCCCCTATTTCAGAGCTCCCTCGAACTCTTTGCGCACGCTATTGAACATTTCAATGGCGGAGCCGAGCTGGATCGGAAGCTGGCGATCCTTCACCTAGCGAATAGCGTAGAACTGATTTTCAAGGATCTACTTCTTGATCTCGATGTGTCGATTTTTAAGGGAGCCAAGGAGACAATTTCGATTCATGGCGCGATCAAGGAACTTAAAGACAAGAACGTTCCGCTTCCGTATCTCAACAAGGTTGAACTTTTGATTGATGAGCGGAACGCTCTTCAGCATCGATATGGCTCGCCGAATGAACTCACCACGATTTTCTACATGGAATCGACCTACGAGTTCATGAAGAGCCTGCTTCAAGCTCAGTATGATTTGGATCTTGATGAGGTGTTACCACAGTTCACCAATGCGGCCGATATAGAAGCGTTCCGACTCAGAAAGCCTCGTGAGGAGAAGGAGCTGGAAGGACTGAAGAAGGTGTCGAAGGTCCATCCATTGGGTGCCTTCCTTGCGGCATACAACTACCTTGATACAGTCATCCGGAAGTTTTCCTCGGAAGTCTCTCAAGGTAGAGATCGTATGATGATGATGTCTAGCCGCCCAGTCTCTCTACGGACTGTTGAGCGATATGGAATTGAGGTTCCAAATGATCTTTCCGAGAAGGTCGATGATTTGCGCCAGATGCGGAATCACGTTGCCCACGGGAGAACCGAAGCAAGCCGTGCTGATGTCGAGACTGCAATCAAGGTTGCCGAGGCCGTTGAGAAGTTTCTTAGCGAGCAAGATATTGAGAAGGCTTCACACCTCTACGATGAGTATGAGCGCAAGCGTCAAAGTGAGCAGCCTCGATTCTATGGAGGCGGGGAAGTTGTGTATCGACCCTCCCAGAAGAAAACAATCGGCGAACAAGACGGCGCTGGACAACCCGCTTCCCACTCCGAGTCGGATTCGGAGGGTGGTAACAACCCTCAACACATCGCCCCATGAATGACATCATCCTTCTGATTATTGGCGCCACTGTTGGCGGAGCAATTACCAAGTTAACCGAATTGTGGGTAGAATCCATCAAACGACGAAACGAGGTGAAATCTAGGCCAGTCATATCTAGAATTGAAGATGTTCTTACCTGGCGTTGGGATGGGAAAGCTCTGTTGAAGCGCCTTATCGAGCAAGATAGAGATTTGATCGGTGAAGAGCTTACGCCACTTCGCGAGGGAACGGTTGAGCAATGGGCTCCGGTGTTTATGGCTCATCCAGATGGTTGGGCGCTGCTCACAGCGGGGCCAAAAAATATAGTTGGGTATTGGAGCATAGTTGCTCTCAATGACGATCATTACGCCCTAGCAAAAGCTGGCGAGTTGTTTGATAGCCAAATTAAAACTGATACTGTTGTTCCGTTCGATTTTCCCGGAGTATATAACGCATATTTTTCACATTTAGGTGTCCTTCCCGGCTATCGCCCACATAGACGGAAGCTTATTGAGGCTTTTTACGAGAATCTTGAGCAATTAGCCTCAAAAGGAGTATTTTTTCGAGAAATTTGTGCAAACGCATTTTCTGATGAAGGAATTGAAATATGCAAGGGATTTATGACATACATAGGACCTCACAAAGATTTTGGTCATGTTTATTCTTTACCGCTATTTCCTTGGCCGAAGAGGCTACAGCACAAGAGGTGGCATGAACTAGAGCGACTGTATCAGAAAGCGTATCAAGAACACAAGAACGAGGCAGAACATGTTAGCAACCGGCGTTCAGTTGGTGCCTGATCCGAGCCGTCAGGCGCATGAGCTGAACTCGAATTCCACCCGCGCGGATGGATCTCGTCAAGCGTAGCCAAGAGAAACGGCGATGTCAGACTTCCATCAATCTATTTTGACGAAGGCAAATGCGGCGATCGCTCAAGGCGACAATGAGTGGTTCCTGTCGTTCTGCACCGAGGACACGGAATGGACGTATGTCGGCGACTAGACGCTTCAGGGGAAGGATGCCGTTCGTCGGTATCTTGAAGCGGCGGAGGAGCCTCCCAACTTTACCGTCACGGCAATGATCGCCGAGGGGGAGTTTGTCACGGCGCTGGGCGACATCACCACGAAAGACAAAGACGGGAAGAGGGTCCATCAATCCTACTGCGACGTCTGGCGCTTCCGCGATGGTCAAATGGCCGAACTCAGGGCTTTCGTCATTCCAACTGAAAGTTAAACGATGAACTCCAATGCCGGTTCAACGGAAACTCGCCTAACCATGCGTTGCGGCGGCTGCGCCGCCTTTCGCTGTCGCTGAGCTTGGGGGCGTTCGGCAAACCAATGCACACTCGACCGTAAGGTGCTTTCAGGCCGTGTTTAAGACCACCATAAAACTCGCATGGCGAAAGTGCCCTACCTTATGCTTCGTCTTTGCGGTCTTCGTTTTTTTATTTCTCACGATACTTCCGATCTTTTTTCCTGGGCCACCCCTCGATGAGAACGACCACCTGCTTGGTCCGACCATAGGCATCGCAGGATTGATTTTGGTTGTAGTCCTTTCAATTTCTCTTCCGGCATTGGTGATTGGATACAGACTAAAAAAGAAGGCATCAGCTAGCAACCGCCATGACTCTTGAATCCAATACACGACGAATGCCGAACAAAACGCTGGTGCCAACCGCCGGGGCTGCTCTGTCGGCCATGCTCCGCCGTGCCTTCATCGTCGCATTCGTTGCATCGACCGTCTTTGCGGCAGATGCGCTCGACGCGACCAAAGTTCCCAGGAGCTTTTCTGAGATTGTTGACTCAAATCCTTCGGCCACTTTCGTTCGGTGCCATGATCATCCCGACATCGTGGCAGTGTATTGCGAGCAAGAGCCCGAGTGGTGGGGACGACTGTCCGTGTATCAGCGGAGCGGTGATGCCGTCGATTGGCAATATTCATATCCAGACTCTTATGAGGAGTTTCGCGGTCACTACGTGGTGAGGTTTCGTTGGATTCCACTGAGACAGGCAGAGAAACCAGTTTTGGAGGTTATCGAGAGCACACACATGGGGAATGGCTCTCTCTGCCTTTGGGAGCTTCGTGGTCGGACGTTGCGACTATTGCTTGAGACGACCGTTCGAGGGAGGTTTTGGGACCCTCCGGCGGCGTTCAGAGTGCCAGAGACCGGTGAGGCGCGTTTCGAGGGCGACCATCTCGCTGTGGACTATCAGAGACCAGCTGGAGAGGAGTTTGATCGAATCCATTTGACCGGTTCGATTCAGATCTCTGACATCGAGGGCAAGGCGATGCCATCTCGCAGGTTTCAGCAGGTTTGCCGATGGGACCCAGCCAAGCGCATATTTTCAGCACAGGCACCCACATCACCATGATCGAGCTACAAGAACCAACCAACGCCGAACAAAACGGATGCAGACAACGGCTGGAAGGCTATCTGTCGTGTCAGCAACGTCTTGCGCTCGCCGTCGCTTGATCCGAGACGTTAGGGCCACTCCACGCTTATGACACACGTTGATCCAGAAGACCAGAAGATGCCCGGACCAAACTGCGAGGCGGTCATCCCTTCTACCCGAGCAGCCAGGGCGTCTTTCGCGCTCGCCATTATCACGTTTGCTGGGAGTGCCGTTTGTATCTTGGGAAGACACGGGCCTCCTGCCGTAATCCTCGTGCTTGCTGGGGTGGCCGGAACTTTGACAAGCGTTCGTGCGTGGCAGATGCGCAAACTCATGATGGAGCGATCCAGAAGATGACAACTTCGCCTAACAAAATCGCTTCACCCAACAGCCACCCGACCTGTCAGTTTGATGTAGCGGCGGAGGTTCTGACGCCCGATTTCCTGCGGACGCCTTCCTCCGGTGGCTGTGGGTGAACTGGTCGTTAGGTGCTGCTATGCGCGTCCTGTAACGAAGACCCGTGAACCCAGCCCTGACAGCACCAGCGGAGTATCGCACTGACACCCGAGCCACGAAGCAAGCATTCCTGTGCATTGCGGAGTTTGTCGTGGTTGCGTTCTTTGCGTCGGCGCTCTATGGCGGAATCGGCTGGCACGAGGCTCTTGGCATTTCGGTGTAAAGGGAGAACGTGGCATACTCCAAGTGGTGACTTTGGTAAGTCACGCTCCTTGCGTGGCACTTTTCAGACAGCCTCTGAGCTTGATGGCGTTAGGTGTCAGCCCAGTGTGATGATCAAATGGACCTGGCTTATCGGGGCAGGCCATCGTTATCCCCCGCCATCACAACTGGACAACCGGAAACAAGGCTGGAAACGATCTCCTGGGATGAATCTCCAGGCCATCCGGGAAAATCGTATCGTGTTCCTGATCCGTGAAACGGTGCAGTCGTTCATTGAGGACAAGGCTCTGCGTCTAGCGGCGGCCTTGGCTTACTATTCGGTCTTTTCCATTGCCCCGCTGTTGGTGATCGCCATCAGCCTTGCTGGTTTAGTATTTGGCGTGGATGCGGTGAAGGGGCAGTTGGAGGATCAGATGCGGAGTTACATTGGCAAGGAGGCGGCCAGTGCTGTTCAGGCTTTGGTGCAGAGTGCGGCTAAGCCTAAAGAGGGGTGGATCGGCACCGTCACGGGGTTTGCAGTTCTATTGCTCGGTGCGTCGGGTGTCTTTGGGCAACTCAAAGACGCCTTGAATACGATCTGGGAGGTGAAGCCTCGCCCTGGGAGTAGCGTTTGGTTGTATATCCAGGAGCGATTGTTGAGCTTTGGCATGGTGTTGGTCATTGGCTTTCTGCTGCTGACCTCCTTGCTGCTCACCACGGCCTTATCGGCCGTAAGTGATCAATTGGGGCGGGTTCTTGGGTTACCTGAGCAAGTTTGGGTGTCATTGGCTTTTGCCATGTCCATGGGGATGGTGACCGGTTTGTTTGCCATCATCTTTAAGGTGTTGCCGGATGCGCAGGTGCGCTGGCGGCATGTGTGGTTGGGGGCCTTTGTCACCGCAGTCCTTTTTGAAATCGGCAAGTTCGCCCTAGGCTTCTATCTGGGGAGGGAGAGCACCGTCTCCAGTTACGGAGCTTCGGCTTCGGTGGTCCTGTTGCTCCTGTGGATCTATTACGCGGCCTGTATCCTTCTTTTGGGGGCAGAGTTCACTCAAGCGTATTCTCGGCTTACGGATCGAAAAGTCAAACCAGCGCCGAATGCAGTGCCTATAACTCGCCAAGAGCGTGAACAGGAAGGTATGGAACCTTGATTTGTAAGAGTCGAAGACGTCCTTTCAATACTTCGCTAAGGGTGAACTTAGCAGTTTGGAAACATTTTTTGTAAAGCCATCCAACCAAGTGGCTAAGCAGATCCGAACTCTAGCGACTATGAAAACACCTCTTGAACATTATTTGTTTGCCATGAGTGGCGAAGACTGGGTTTTGAAACGCGAAGTCGCGGAGCATCCCATGGAAGTTTATATCCATATGGAACGCTCTTCAGCTCTTCAGCACGCTATCCAACGAGTTCGAGAAACTGGAGGAGTGCTCCGAGTTTATGATGTCGAAAACGAGTTTGTCGAACGGCTGGAGTTTCCAAAGATGGGTCGTCTCAAACTCACTGCCTTAGCTGCGTAGTCGGTCGTTGAGGGAAAGACCGACTGACGACATTAAAGGCGTGGGCGATTGGCCATCAGTTAAACAAACCGGTTTGACGAAGAAGCCAAACGTAGAAAGCAAAGAGGGCAAACAGCAGGCCAACCATGAGGCATAGGAAGAAGGCTAAGGCCAGAAACATGCGGAAGGTGCTGCGGCGGACCTCCCGTTGACGACCGGCTTGCCAAGCTTGCAGTAGCCGGAGATTGCGCAGGTTTGATTTGAAGAATGCGCTGACGACCGGGCCACCGAGGGGAAGAAAGTCAAACAGGGTGTTGATGAGCATGTTGCCGCTCATGCGGATGAGCACGGGAATCGACACACCACAGCGGATAGCTTCCACCAGGATGACGAGACCGCCACCCGAAGCCACGCTACTGCCGACTCCGGGGAAAAGGGCGAGAAGAGGATCGAGACCGATTTTGAAATTGGTGCCTGGGATACGCAGCCAATTGTCCAGCCATTTGGCCAGGAATCGCGCCACCTCAGATTCGGTGCCTGGCAGAGATGACAATGTTGAGGGCTCGCTTGAAGATGCCGATGCCACCTTACCCTTGGGAGGAAGGATTTCATCAATGAGGATCCGATCAGGAAGTTCTCCAGGCATAGGCGTCTAAAGATATACGCAACTGCCATGCCTGCCACGGGGATGTGGAGGATGATTCTCAAAGTTTTTTGCCCGAGTTCTGCGTGTGAGCAGCTCAGAGCATGGTGTTCTCGAGGGCCTGGACTTCTTTTTTCACCAGGGCGCCGACGCGATGTTTGGCGAGATAGACCTGAGCGGCATTGATGCCCAGGGCTTCACTGGTTTTCTTCACGCCCCAGCCTTTCATGACGTAGCAGTCAAAGATTTGAAACTGCCGAGGAGAGACCTTGGCTTTAACGCGCTCCAGCGCTGCTGCGGTGATGTTATCGCGCCATTCCTTGTCCCAGATGTTTTCGAGGAGGTTATCCTTTTCGTTGGAAAGGCGATCCAGCGCCAAGTTGCTGGTTTCTTCGGATTCGGAATTTCCCTGATCTGCTAAAGACGGCTGCCGCTTGCGAGCACGGAACACGTCCAGGACACGCCAGCGAGTCATCTGTAGCAGCCACGCCTTGAAGGACCCTGCACGAGGATCATACTGGCCTTTTTGCACCTGTCGGGCGATGGCGATGATGGTCTCCTGAATGACATCAAAGGCTTCCTCGCGGGTGAGGCCGGCTTTCGTCGCCACACTGTAGATGAGCCTCCAGTAGGTCTGGTAAAATTCATTCCAGGTCCTTTGGTCTTCCCAATTGTTCAGGCGCTCAATCAGGCTCTTGCGGGTTTTTTCCCACAAGCCCTTATCTTTCTTAGCATCTTCGGGGATGTCTGGCAGTTCCGGTTCCTCCATTAAGGAGGATTGTCTTCGTTTGAACCCTGCTGTCAAACCCCGTCTGTCAGAGGATAGCCCCCCGTCAGAAAAAAATGTCTCTTTCGCAAAAGATGCTGGAGGGGGCACTTCGACCCAGAAATCAGCTCTGACGGCTGCGAATTTCGAGCAGCTTCTTCATCACATGGCCTAGATTTCCAGACCATTGCGCAGTGCCAAAGGCATCGTGGAGGGTGTGATAAAGCGCATACAATTCAGCATAAACCGCCTGATTCTCAGGAATCGGCTCATAGACCTTTTCACGGGTGGCGGTGACTTTGGCTTGCAAGGTGCCCACATCGGCCACGTCGGCTGCGGCAGCTCCGAAGATCGCGGCACCCAGAGCGCAGGTCTGCTCGCTTTGGCTGACCTTCATGGGTTTCCCGATGATATCGGCGTAACACTGCATCAGAGTGGCGTTTTTGATGGAGAGACCGCCCGTATTGATGATTTCCTCCACCTTCACACCATAGTCTTCCACCCGCTTGATGATGGTTAGGGCGCCAAAAGCCGTCGCCTCAATGTAAGCACGATAGATCTCGTGCGCTTCGGTGTGGAGCGTTTGGCCTAACAAAAGGCCCGTTAAACGGACATCGACAAGCACGGTGCGGTTGCCATTGTTCCAGTCGAGAGCCAGCAGACCTGAGGCACCGGGTTTCTGCGCTGACATGGCTTTTTCCATGGCCACAAACTTCTCTCCTACAGTGCTGCCGTAGCTCTCTGGGACGAGGTGATTGACGAGCCACAGAAAAAGATCCCCCACGGCGCTTTGGCCGGCTTCGATGCCGAAGTATCCAGGGAGCACGGACCCATTGACGATCCCGCACACGCCGGGAATATCCGCTAGAGGTTTGTTCGCGGGTGCGATCATCAGGTCGCAGGTGCTCGTGCCCAGGATTTTGACCAGGGTGCCTTCCTTGATGCCCGCACCCACCGCACCCATGTGCGCATCGAAGGCTCCAACAGAAATTGCGGTGCCTTCTTTGAGTCCGAGCTTAGCAGCCCACTCGGCACACAGGCTACCGGCTTTGACATCTGACGTATGAGCCTCGCCGTAAAGGCGATCCCTCAGATCCGCCAAAGTGGGATCTAGTTGGGAGAGAAACTCCTTGTCGGGCAAACCGCCCCACTCCGCACTAAACATCGCCTTATGGCCAGCGGCACAAACACTGCGTTTCAGCGTGGTGGGCGTGGTGTCACCTGCCAGCACTGCTGGGAGCCAATCGCAATGCTCGACGAAGCTATATGCGGCAGCGAAGACTTCAGGATCAATCCGGCGCAGGCGCAGGATCTTACTCCAGAACCACTCGCTGGAATAAATGCCTCCGCATTTCGCGATGATGTTCGGCCGGATTTGACGAGCCAACTCGGTGATCTCTGCGGCCTCGGCGTAGCCTGTATGATCCTTCCACAGCCAGACCATAGCATTGAGGTTGCCTTTGAATTCTGGCAGCAGGCCGAGGGGGGTGCCGTCCTGATTGACGGGGATCGGTGTGCTGCCTGTGGTATCGATGCCAATGCCAATGACTTGGGCCGGATCGAAACCTGGGATTTTGGTTGCTGCTTGTTCCAGCGCTCCTCGGGTGATGGCCACCATGCCATCCAGGTAATCTTGAGGGTTTTGACGAGCCACATGCGGGTCTTTCGCGTCCAGCAAGACCCCCATTTCTCCGGAGGGGTAGTTGAAAACGGAGGAACCCATTTCTGCACCATTCTCGAGGTCGATCAGAAGGGAGCGGCAGGAGTTGGTGCCGTAGTCGATGCCAAGGGCGTATTGTTTCATGGTCGGTCGGGAAAAAGATAAAGGTCGGTGTGAGTGTAGGGACTGCATCCCACTCGGCGAGCAAAAAACGGACGAGTGGTGTCACCTCAGCAGCATTAGACTTTGGCGGCTTTGGCAAGTCTTTCTCATCTTGACGCCTTGATTCCCCTCAGGTGGAGAGCAGTGGCTGGGTGGAGCTTCCCCCATCATGATCAACATTTCCTGAAGTTCCGGTATCTGAGCTGCGCTGCCGGAATACGCTGAACTACTCGACCAATTCTCCTACCAACAAGATGGCGCCGGGGTAGATGTTCGTGCCGTCGAAGCGTTCAGGTTTGTCGATCTTATTGTTATTCTTTTCGAGAATCTTTGCCTTATCAGGTTGGTCGGGGTGGATCTCGATTTTTACGGTGTGCACGGTGTCAGAGAGATCACTGCCAATCAGTAGGGTATTCAGGCGATGATAAGTACAGTATGCGTCAAAGCGTGGCACGATGCGGGCAGGTTGATCGTCCAACGTGACGATGACCTGACCACAATCAGGGCCTACGAGGTCATAGATGGCGCAGCGGGTGCCTTTGAATTTGAAGGTGATGGTGTCACCTGCTTTGCCTGCCTTGTGCAGATCCTTCATGCGGCTGGCCCAGCGTTTGCCAAAGGGATCATTCGCCAAATCCATCTTGGCAAATCCAGAGGACAGTTTGGCAGCAGAGATGGGCAGCATCTTGGCCTGCTCGTAGTTCGTGGCGATGAATGGCGCGTCCAGCACGTGGGGGGCTGGGGTCTTCGTGGCTTGCTGGATCGGGTCGAGTGATCGAACGATGGCGGCGAGATACAGCTCATGACCCGTCTCGGGGTGAGGGTGCACGCTATCGGGAGCAAAGATAAACTTACCCACCATTGCCTTCTTCTCCTCATCCGTTTTTGGCAGCGGGGCTTTCCACACCAGCGTGCCTTCTTTGGCCAGCTTTGCGACTTCCAGCCCCATGTGAATGGTCGGGATGCCGTAGTGTTCAGCGATCTTTTCCATGGCACTGGCGGAGCGTTGGAACTTGCCCTCCTTTAGCGGTGCCACGAGAGCTTCCGTTACCGTATAGACAAAACAGATGTCGCACTCCGGCAGCGCCTTCCAGGTCTGGCGCACAATGCCCTCCATGCACCTGAAGATCTGTTCGGGGGCAGCTCCGCCATCGTTCACAGCAAATTCCACAAACATGAGATCTGGCTTTTGATCCAAGACATCTTGCTTCAAGCGAAATACCCCCAAGTCTGATCCTGTGCCGCCGATGGCCGCGTGGATTTGGTCGATCTTTGCCTGCGGATAGGTCGTCTGGAAATGTGCCAGTGTCTTAGGCCTCCAGCCCTCTTGGGCTGTGATGCTTCCACCGAGGTAAGCGATTTTCACTTCTGCGCCCGGCTGCTTGACCTTGGCCAAGAAATTCGGCAGACCATTGCGGGGACGGCATTCCTGAGCAGGTGCCAGAGGAAAATCTTCAGCGGCCATCAGAGCTGCCGAGAGGGAGACAAGGCTGAATAAAGTGAGAGCGAGTAAGCGCATGAGGTATCTAGGGTGGAAAGCCTGCTGCGCTTTGGCAAGAGATTCCACTGGTGGAAACGTCATGCTAAGTGCCTTGGGGTTCACGGGGGAAGGGAAGCGACATGCGGTCTTTCGGTTGCTTTACCGGTGGTTTTCGTGGATTCGCTAGAATCACCTGCCACCTCCTGCCGTGCTGACCTCTGATTTTGATTATCACCTGCCACCTGAATTGATTGCCAGTGAGCCGCTGCCGGATCGAGCGGCTTCTCGCATGCTGGTGGTGGATCGGCAGTCGGGCACGATCACGCATCGGATGTTCACGGACTTGCCAGAGTTTGTGCGGGAGGGGGATTTGTTTGTCATGAACAACACGCGAGTGGTCCCGGCTCGATATTTTTCCAATGAAGGCTCGCGCGAGGTGCTGCGTCTGGAGCCACTGACGGCGACGCGCTGGCGCTGTATGGTGAAGCCGGGAAAGAAGTTTCGCATCGGCCACACGGTGGAGATTGGCGAGGCAACGGGGACGGTAGAGCAGATTCTGGAGAATGGCGAGCGTGTCATCCAGTGGGATCGCGAGGTGGATGAGGCGGCGCATGGGCACCTGGCACTGCCGCATTACATGGGCCGGGATGATCAGCCAGCGGATCGGGAGCGTTATCAGACCGTTTTTGCCCAGGCGGCGGGAGCCATTGCAGCCCCAACAGCAGGGCTGCATTTCACACCGGAGATTCTAGCCCAGCTGCCGCATGCCTTTGTGACGCTGCACGTCGGTGTGGGCACCTTTCAGCCCGTGAAGGCGGAAAAAATAGCCGAGCATGTGATGCACAGCGAGCAGTATGAGGTGACTGAGGAGACGGCAGTGGCCATCGGTCAGGCGAAGCGGGTGGTGGCGGTGGGCACGACGGCGATGCGTACGTTGGAGACGGTGGCGCGGGACAATGCCGGGCGGGTAGTGGCCCAGAGCGGTAGCACGGACATCTTCATCTATCCAGGTTATGAGTTTCGCGCCGTGGGGGCGATGCTAACGAACTTTCACCTGCCGAAATCCACGCTGATCATGCTTGTTAGCGCCTTTGCCGGGAAGGAACTGATCTTGCGGGCCTATGAAGAGGCGATCCGAGAGCGGTATCGTTTCTTCAGCTATGGCGACTGCATGCTGATCCTCTGACGCAACAAAAAGGGCCAGCGCTGGGCTGGCCCTGTCGAAAATGACTGGAAGCGATCCGTTAGATCATGCCGAGCTTCATCTTGCCCTCGATGGAGATCATACCTTGATTCCAGGCAGGCTCCCAGACGAGTTCGACGGCTGCGTCGTCCATGTCTTCGATGGTCATAATGCGGCTCTGGGCATCGGCGGCGATGGTGGGGCCCATGCCGCAGCCCGGGGCGGTGAGGGTCATCTTGACCACAGCGCGGTTTTTGCCCTCATCGGTCTGCTCGACATGGCAGTCATAGACAAGGCCGAGGTCGACGATGTTGACGGGGATTTCGGGGTCATAGACGTTCTTGAGCTGGTTCCAGACCTGAGCTTCGAGGTCGCTGGCATTCTCGGGAATGTTGGAGGAGGTGCTCTCAGATTCTTTTTTCGAGGCCTCGGGGTCAATGCCGAGGGCGTCCACATCCTTGGCGCTGATACGGGCGAGGCCGAAGTCAGTCGCCACGGTATAGGTGCCACCGAGGGATTGGGTGATGATCACCTTCATGCCGAGGGGCAGTTTGATGGAGTCACCACTGGGGATCTGGATGGCGTCCACTTCACGTTTCAGTTCGAGGGAGGAGTGCATGGAAAAAAGATAAAGATTGTCTGAGGATGGAGGTGGCAAGGCCAGTGTCAACCAAGAGAGCTAGGGATACGCTTATGAGGAAGAGATGAGTGAAGGCTTGTTTGTCCAAGTTTGCCAAGGCGAGAGGCTTCTCAAAAAAGAGACGAGAGGTTTTGGCAATGGAGACCTGAACGAACACTTGAGAATCAATTCTGAATCGCCTTTTGAGGGGGAAGTGAGGGGAATTTGGAAGGGGAGGCTCTGGTTTCTCTAGCTGGAGCAGAAAAAGTAATCATAAGCTGGAAAATCGAACTCATTTCTGACAAAATTTTCATAAATTATGAAAATTATCGTATCGGCCTTGTGATTTCTCGATATTAGACCATTGAATTCCGATTCCCCCCCCGACAAATGCGGCTTCTTCTCACACTCGACGATATTGAAAAATCCCTACATTCGCTTCCTGGTTGGAAGCGAGAAGGGGCGGAGTTGGTGAAAACCTATCGTTTCGCCTCCTACCTAACGGGTATCGAGTTTGTTCGGTTGCTCGGCACGGCGGCAGAAGCGGCGAATCATCATCCAGATCTCGCTGTCGGTTGGAGAAAGGTCACCGTTAAGCTTACTACACACAGCGAGGGCGGCATCACCTCTCTGGATGTAGAAATGGCCCAGAATGCCGAACGTCTGAGCAAAGCAGCGGAAGAAACAGCATCGCCTAAATGAGTGAGGTCAGGGCTAGAGTTTCTTGAGCAGCCCTTGGAGGAGATCACCGAGGCCATCACCCTGGAGGAGGTTCTTGAGAACACGGTCCACCTTGGGTTTCACTTTGGGACTGGAGAGAGAGCCTTCGGACTCGATGTCGAAAGTCATGCGGCCTTGCTCGTCTGAGAGAGCTTTAGTGACAGCCCGGGCCAGGGAATCCCCGAGCTTAGCATTGGCAATGCCCGTGGTCAGGCGACTCTGAAGGGCTGGTCCGCAGGACAGCCGAAGTTCGATCTCATGCTTGTCCTGAGCGGCATTCACCCAAGATTTGGGTTCGATGGCCACCTCGTATTCGGGAAAGACGAAACGGGTGAGGGAACGAGTCTGGAAGCGGTCATTGGCAAAGGTCCCTGTGACCACGGCATCCGCCTGCAGCGGCCCTCCGATCACCACGGGAGCGAGGTCCACCCCGTATTCCTGAAGTTTGCGCAGGTCTTTGCCCGCAGCATCGCCGATGGTCATGTGGCCAGCCAAGACGGAGCTTTTAGCTAGGGTGAGCGTAAGATTCGAAACGGGGTGCCACTCTTTCGTGGCTGGGCTGAGAGGGGCGATGTCTCCCTGACCACTCAAAATGAGGTGAGCCAGCTCAGCGGGGCGCTTGGCCCCCTGAATGCGGGCCATGCCGGAGACATTCACCACAGCGCTGAGTGCCGCTTTCATTTGGTTGTGATTGACCAAGTCATTGGTGTTCACATCGATATCGGTGAGCGCGAAGTCTAGATCTTGAATGACGACCTTCGTGGTGCCATTGGCAATATCCAGGTTACCTTTCTCAATCCGGGCCGATTTGACGGCGTAAGCGAAGGCTGGGGCGGGGCTGCTCTCTGAGGCGGCTTTGGTTTCGACCTGGGCGGGGGGCGGAGAGGTCTCGGGGGTGGCGGCGACAGCTTCGGCGCTGCCGGGTTTTTTAAAGAGAGCCTCCAGGGAGCTTTTGCCTTTGGCGTCCTGAGTCTCCCGCACGCTGGGGCGGATAATGCTAAGCTGCTCGACAAAGAGGCGGCGATTGAGGAGGTCATCCAACTTCACTTCGAGAGTGATCTCCGGGATCTCCACGAGCGCGCTGACGGCGGGCAAGGGGGCGCGTTCCGCATAAGGCTTGGCGACTTCGAGATCACGAGGAGCCAGCCGCACTCCGGTGAATTTCAGGGTGGCCGGGCGAGTGAAGAGGCTGAGGTGAGCGTCATCGATCTGAGCTCGGCAATTCCAGTTTTTTTCTGCCAGTTCCACCCAGGTTTCTGGCCCCATTTTCTGCATGACCCACCAGGAAACGGCGCCTAGGGCCGTGGCGGTGAGCAGGCCGAGGGCAACCAGGATGTAGAGCAGCTTTTTCATGCTCTCAGGCTAGTCCTGATACCGCAGCATTCAAGAGAAGAAGGTAGCGACTCCGAAGGGCGGCTCGATCTTCATCTCTTCGTTGAAATGTCCTTAGGCGTCAGTTTAGGCTCCAGAGGCATCTGAGGCGGCAGCACTTTTCCGTTCGTTCACGATGCGGTCCACGGCGTGCTTGGTCACGATATTGCCCTGAGAGTCGCGACCTTTGATCGCGAGGGCAGCCACGGGGAACTTCAGGGAAAGGGTGCGCAGATACAGGGCCGGTTTGAGATGAACCAGCAGGTTCTGGGCATCGCTGTCCGCTTCGTTTTCGTGGCGGGCAAAGAAGAGCACCATGGTGCCGGGTTTGCCCTTGGCGAGGTTATACACCTTATCCCGTGTGATACCGCCAATGCGGAAGCGTTTAGCTAAAACGGGACCGTTTTTGCCATCGCGGTAGATGAGGGTGTAAACGGCCTCTTCGTCTTTCTTGAAGAGATTGATGTAGATGGGGTTTTTCCCCACGTGGATCTTCGGCGCGACTTTGGAGACGGTCATCGTGCCTTCCTTGCTGAAGTAGATGATGTCATCCAGAGGCGAGCATTTGCAGATGGCTTCGCCCTCTTTCTTCAATCCGGTTCCAGCGAAACCTTCCTTGGCATCCAAGTAGAGGGTTTCGTTGGCAATGATCACCTGGGCGGCGGCCACGCGGTCAAAGCTGCTGACGTCGGTGCGGCGCTCTTTGCCGGGGCCATAGGTTTTTTTCAAACGCTCAAAGTGAGCAATGGCAAAGCGGGTGAGCTGCTTCAGGTTTTTTTGCACCTGATCGATGTCCTTCTCCAAGCTGCGGATATGTTCGTCGGCTTCGAAGCTGTTGAACTTGGAGATGCGCTTGATTTTGATCTCCGTCAGACGAGCGACATCCTCATCAGTCACGGCTCGCTTTAAGACGCCGAGATGAGGTTTGAGACCCTTCCAGATGGCGGCCATGACGGCATCCCAGGTCTCGGCTTCTTCAATCTTCCGGTAGATGCGGTTCTCGATGAAAATCTTTTCCAAGGAGCTGAAGTGCCATTTCTCTTCCAGTTCGTTGAGTTGGATTTCCAACTCCTCACCGAGAAGCTTTTTGGTGTGCTCGGCGCTCTCCTTGAGGAGATCGTTGACGTTGACGAAACGTGGCTTGTCATTCTGGATGACCACCGTGTTGGGGGCGAGGGATACCTCACAATCCGTGAAGGCATAAAGGGCCTGGATGGTGGTCTCCACATCCGTGCCGGGAGGCAGTTGCACGACGATCTCGACAAACTCTGCCGTGTTGTCATCCACACGGGCGATCTTAATTTTGCCCTTCTCATTGGCTGCCACGATGCTGTCCATGACGCCGCCCGTGGTGGTGCCATAGGGGATCTCGTAGATGCGCAGGGTGTTCTTCTTGGAGCCCTCTTCGATCTTGGCTCGGACACGGACACGACCACCGCGCAGACCGCCATTGTAATCCGTGGCATCCATGATGCCGCCCTGAGGGAAATCGGGCACCAGGCTCACTTCCTCTCCCCGGAGCGCCGCGATGCTGGCTTCGCAAAGTTCGATGAAGTTATGCGGCAGAATACGGCAGCTCAGACCGACGGCGATGCCTTCTACTCCTTGAACAAGAAGCAGGGGAAACTTCACCGGCAGGGTCACAGGCTCCTTGTTACGACCATCGTAGCTGGCCGACCAATCGGTGACCTTGGGGCTGAACACGACGTCCAGCGCAAATTTGGACAGCCGCGCCTCGATGTATCGTGGTGCAGCGGCGTTGTCACCGGTGAGGATGTTGCCCCAGTTTCCCTGGGTATCGATGAGCAGGTCCTTCTGCCCGATCTGCACGATGGCATCACCGATGCTGGCATCCCCGTGCGGGTGGTATTTCATCGTGTTCCCCACGACGTTGGCCACCTTGTTGTAACGACCATCTTCCAGCTCATCCAGGCTGTGCATGATGCGCCGCTGCACGGGTTTGAAGCCGTCATTGATGTGCGGCACCGCACGTTCCAGGATCACATAGCTGGCATAGTCCAGAAACCAATCCCCATAGAGATCATCCACCGGTTTGATCTCGATGGGGGCGCTGTCTGCCAGGATGGGGGAAGTGTCTTCGGTCTTGGAGGATTTTTTAGCCACGATGAAAGGGGAGGGGTGGTTTTGAACGACCAGTTAGCCCCCGTCGAGGCTTAGCTGGGAATTAAAACGGCCCGCGAGAATAGACAGACTAGCCGGGCTGGCAAGCCTGGGTTGCCAGATCAGGTGTTCAGAGGCGCAGTTGAGGAGGCGGGCCGTCCGAACGAGCCCACCAATTTCGCCCCAGGGATTACAGCTTTGGGGCTTTCGGTTTGATCGGGGCCTGCTGTCCGCTGACCACACCGTGAACCTTCGTTGGGCGCTTGTAGAGGGTATCCCTGCAGGCGATGACGAGTTCGCTGAGATCCTTGCCACCAAAGCAGACATCGGTGGCTTCCGTGGGGGTGGGAATGATGAAGTTGACACGTCCGGCTTGATCACAGACCTGGATGCCGAGGGAGGTGGCGACGTAGAGACGACCTTCGGTATCGACGCAGAGACCACCGGAGTGAGTGTCGCCGGCTTGAAGGGCATCGAGCTGGTAGAACTTTTGCCCCTGACTCAGCAGGCCACCCACTGGGAAACTATAAACGTATTCGGAGTCGGGTTTTTTGGCGTAGAGGAGGGTTTGATCGGGCGAGAGGGTGGTGCTGCTGGAGGCCCAATCATCCGTGAGGGCAGGTTGAGGTAGCGAGGTCTGCCCTTGAAGCCGCGTGCGGGCGTTGGCGGTTGCGGTGAGGCTGATCTCTCCGGTGACGGAACTCTGAAGAACGTGGCCCTGGGCACCTTTGGGGGAGGCGAGGGGCTGCCATGCCCCCATGTCCACCACCTCATATCCCTTCCACTTGGATTCGCCTTTGACGTTAGCTTTTACCTCGAGGTTGGTTTGCCAATCCTTCCAGAGCCAGCGGAGGGCATCGGGGAAGACTTGGCTGGCATGCTTTTGGTTATGTCCGCCTTCGCCCCAGGCGTGGTTGACCTCGTAGCCTGCCCAGGTGAGGCTGCGTTCCATCATTTGATTGGCCATCCACCAGTCGCCGCAATAGAGGTTGTTGTCGTTGGTGCCGCTTTGCAGGAAAACACGCAGGGGCTTCGGCTCGATCTTACGGACGAGCACCGGGAGTTGATCGGCTCCATGGATGCCGACATAGGTGCCGACTCCCGTGAAGACACGATGAAAGCGGTCGGGACGATGCCAGGCCACCATGTAGGCGCAGATGCCCCCGCTGCTGTTTCCGGCGATGGCGGCTTGATCGGGATTCGTACTCAGAGAGAGACGATGTTTTTGCTCGATGGCGGGCAGAAATTCATCGAGGAGGAAGCGCGAGTATTCGGCCGTGACGCTGTCATACTCATAGCTGCGATTGAAGCGAGGCAGGGCGTTGTCATTTGCCGCAGGAACCACCCCAGGTCGGATGAAGATGCCAATGAGCGGTGGGATGTCTTTTTTGGCAATCAGATTGTCAAAGACGACAGGAGCCTGATAGAGGACGCCATCCTGAAAGACCATGAAGGCGGCGGACTTGTCGCGATCCAGTCCGGCGGGGATGTAGATCTGATAGTCGCGCTGGGTGCCGGGGAAGACGCTGGCCTGTCGCGCGGTGTAGGTGTCCTTAATCAAGCTGCCCTGAGGCACCCCCGGCTGGGATTTTGAATCCGCCGTCAGGGGAAATTCGGGCTCGGCGGCAGATAGAGATACGGTGAGGCTGAGGAGTCCGAGCAAGGGAGACAAATATTTCATGGTGGGACAGGGGATTGCGGGATGGGTGACAACGATATTAGGGACGGGATTCTGCCAGAT
The DNA here is from genome assembly GCF_900167535.1 of Prosthecobacter debontii. Lineage (NCBI taxonomy): Bacteria > Pseudomonadati > Verrucomicrobiota > Verrucomicrobiia > Verrucomicrobiales > Verrucomicrobiaceae > Prosthecobacter > Prosthecobacter debontii. The sequence goes on along the minus strand of NZ_FUYE01000008.1, from coordinate 222,209 downwards.
GATTGGGATTGATAACGTTTCGGCATCATAGCGATGCTGGATGGGGATTTTATTTGTAGCGGAGATGGCGGATGTCATGCGCCATGAAACTCCTTGGCACCACCGTGATCTTTTCCGTGCTGTGGCTGGTGCTGATCACCGGTTTGCACGGGAAGCTGAATTTGAACTGGTTTGTCCCTAAAGCTGAAGGGTCAGCGAAGGGTGAGAAGTATAAGATCGGTTTCTTGCCCGTGACCTGCCATCTCACCTGCCCGGTGACGGATTTCATCAATAAGGAGACGACGGGGGATGGGATCTTTGAGCCGGTGCGCTTCAGCGGCTGGCCGGAATTGAAGGAGGCGTATCTATCCGGTTATACGCCAGCGACTTTCATTCTTGCGCCGATGGCGATTGCGCTTCGTGAGCAGGGTGTGCCGATCAAAATCGTCTATCTCGGCCATCGGGATGGTAGCGCGGTGATGGTCCACAAGGACTCGAAGATTTATCGGATGGAAGATCTACGTGGGAAGAAAGTGGCAGTGCCGAATCGTTACTCGAACCAGAGGCTATTGATCTTCCGCGCATTGAAACAGGCTGGCATGACGGTGAATGATATCCAACTGGTTGAGATGCCGCCTCCAGATATGCCTGCGGCACTGTATTCCAAGGCGGTCGATGCCATCTCCAGCGGTGAGCCTTTCATGGCGCAGACGGAGTTGGATGGTTATGGTCGTGTGCTTTGGCTGACCAAGGATGTGTGGCCGAATTTCATCTCCTGCGTGCTGGCTGTGCATGAGGATATGATCAAAAACGATCGTCCGGCGGTGCAGAAACTGGTCGATGGTATTGCCAGTAGCGGCAAGTGGCTGGATGAGACGATGGAGCATCGGATGGACGCGGCACAGTTTGTGGCAAAGAATTACTACAACCAGCATCCCCGCCTGCTGACCTTCGTGCTAAGCAAGCCACCGGATCGGGTGAAATACACGAATCTGGCGCTGAGGAAGAAGGACTTTGAGGAGATCGAGGAGTTGGGAAAAGACGCTGGCATTGTGAATGGCAGTGCACGCTTTGAAGACTACACCGATACCTCTTTTGTCCCGGATGAGTCTCTGGTGAAACCTTATGTGTTTGAAGGCACTGGTAAGACGGAAGCGAAGTGAAGGGCTCTAGGAAACGATTGATTCGATGACATGAAAAACTCTTCTCTACGAGGCATTCTGTTACCCCTCCTGACGGCCGCGTTCTTTCTCGTGATCTGGCACGTCTTGGTGCGTCTTTCGGGTAGCGATCTTTTCCCCACGCCCGTGGATGTCGTGAAAGGTATCCGCGAGCTTTTTGATAAAGGCCTTTTAGCTAAATACATCGTGGCTTCTCTCTTCCGCGTGAGCTGGGGTTTTTCTCTGGCTGTGATCGTTGGAGTGCCGCTGGGGTTGGCTTTGGGATGGTTTAAGATGGCCTATGAGGCCCTGAATCCGATGATTCAGATCCTGCGGCCCATTTCACCCATCGCTTGGATCCCGGTAGCGATTTTGTGGTTTGGCATTGATGACACCGCTCCGGTGTTTTTGATTTTCCTGGCCAGTGTCTTCCCCATCACGGTATCGGCCATGGCGGCAGTGCAGAATATGCAGTTGGTCTATCTACGTGCCGCACGGAACTTTGGCGTGCAGGGCACACAGCTCTTTCGTCGGGTGATTCTTCCGGCCGCGCTGCCCCAGATCATCACAGGGATTCGGATCGCATTGGGCATCGCTTGGCTAGTCGTGGTGGCAGCTGAGATGATCGCGGTGAATAGCGGCCTGGGGTATTTGATCATCGATGCTCGCAATGCGGGCAAACGTTACGACTTGGTGGTGGCAGGCATGGTGATGATTGGCCTGATCGGTCTGGTTCTGGATCTACTCGTGCGCCAACTCGAAAAATTTGATGAAGTTCGCTGGGGCTATGGACAACGCTGATCTCAAACCTCTCATTCAAGTCCGGGATTGCTGGAAGTCATTCCCAGGCAAAGCCAGTGAAACCATTCATGTGCTGGAGCATGTGAATTTGGATATCCATGAAGGCGAATTCGTCTGCATTGTGGGCCCATCGGGCTGTGGGAAATCCACGCTGCTGAACATCATCGGGGGATTCATCAAAGAAAGCCGGGGACAGGTGCGTGTGGACGGTTCCCCCGTGAATGGCCCTAGCCCCAAACGCATTTTCGTTTTCCAGGAAAACGGTGTTTTCCCATGGCTGACGGTGGAGGAAAATGTGGGGTTTGGTTTGATGTCACGTCCACAGAAGGAACGTGAGGAACGCGTGTCGCACTACATCGAAATGGTGGGCTTGAAGGGGTTTGAAAAATCTTATCCGCGCGAGCTTTCCGGCGGGATGCGTCAGCGGGTGGAGATTGCCCGCGCCTTAGCCGCAGATGCGGACGTTCTTTACATGGATGAGCCGTTTGGCGCTCTGGATTTCCTCACACGTCTAAAGATGCGTGCGGATCTGATCCGCATCTGGCAGGCGGAGAAGAAGACGATCCTTTTTGTCACGCATGATATCGAGGAGGCGGTACAGTTGGCGGATCGAGTCGTGGTCATGAGCCGCAGACCGGCGACTGTGGCTGAGACGGTGACCGTGGAGTTGGCTCGGCCTCGGGATTTGGACGCTCCAGGTTACCTTTCCACGCGTGACCGAATCTTTGACATCATGGGAATGGATGTACACGGCGGGGGCTTATCGCAATAGGGCATCACTCTCATGCGTGAATTCGATCATGGAAGCGTTATTGCAAAACGTAAATGATTCCGAGAGCTTCTCTCGTTACGAATTTCCAAGACATGAACAGTCCTTATGACGTCCTCATCATCGGTGGTGGTCCTGCCGGTGCCAGCACTGCCACCATTTTGGCCGAGCATGGCCATCGGGTCCTGGTGATTGAGCGCGAGAAGTTTCCTCGTTACCATGTGGGCGAGTCGCTGATCCCTTTCACCTTCGGTCCGTTGGAGCGGCTGGGCATGATCCCGAAGATGAAGAAGAGCCACTTCATGAAGAAGTATAGCGTCAGCTTTGTGCAGCCGGACGGACGGCGCTCCCAGCCCTTTTATTTCTACACGCGTTACGATAAGGAGACGGTAGCTCAGACCTGGCAGGTGCTGCGCTCGGAGTTTGATGAAATGCTCCTGAACAATGCCCGCGAGCGTGGGGCCGAAGTGCGTGAAGAGACCACCGTGACTCGGTTGCTCAAAAACGACAGCGGTCATGTCATCGGTGTCGAGGTGAAGAATAAGGACGGCAGTCTGGAGTCCCTGTATAGCAGCATGGTCATTGATGCCTCGGGTAAAGAAGCCTTTGCCTCGAATCGAGAAGGATGGCGTGTGGGAGATCCCTACCTCAACAAGATCGCGGTCTGGACCTACTACAAAGGGTCCAAGCGCGCCAAGGATCTGGATGAAGGGGCGACGACAATTGCGTTCATTCCTGAGCGGGGCTGGTTCTGGCACATTCCCCAACACAACGACATGGTGAGCGTGGGCGTGGTGGCCGAGGGCAAATACCTGACTCGTGATGGCGTGCGTGACCCGAAAGCCATGTTCGAGCGTGAGATCTCCGAGAACAAGTGGATCGCTGAACACCTCTCGGCAGGCGAGTGCACCGGAGAGTATTGGCTGACGAGTGAGTATTCTCGTCACTCCCGCTACTGCGCTTCACCCGGGCTCTTGTTGGTAGGCGATGCTTTTGCCTTCCTCGACCCCGTTTTCAGTAGCGGTGTGATGTTGGCTTTGAAAAGCGGTGTGCTTGCGGCTGATGCCGTGCATGAGGCTCTGAAGGCCAATGACTTGTCTCCCGAGCGATTTTCGGGATACAGTGATCAGATCCGTGAAGGCGTGGAAAACATGCGCAAGCTGGTGTATGCGTTTTACGATCCCAACTTCTCCTTCAAGGATGTGGTGATGAAGTATCCTGAGGCCGGGGCTGAGATCACGGATTGTCTTTCGGGGGATCTGAACAAGGACTACACCACCCTGTGGAATCGCATCCGTGAATTTGCCGATTTGCCGGATGAACTGCCTTATGGGGTGCCCTTGGCGGCGTGACCGTTAGCCGCTTCGTTTGACCAAACCCACGACTGCCAGAAAGACGGCGATCACCGTGAAGCCGATGGTGTTTTCCTGCCATGTGGGTGGGAAGATCAGGAGGTAGTTCTTGTCTTTGACCAAGGCGGCAAAGCTGCTCACGCAGAAAGGCATTAAGAAGAGTCGAAACATTACCCACGGGTCCATCGGCGGTCGGGGGCCGTGGCTGGGGCGTGTGCTGATGATCAGTGCCAGACCGATGATGCCGCTGAGCCCCAGCGAGGTTAACCAAATGCGTGGACGAGGATCGAAATGGTGGATCACATTGACCCCATACCAGATGGCATAACACCAAAGAATGATGCGACCGGCGGAAAGATTTTGGAGGTAACGGATCAGCCAAAGCATGCGAGCGAACGTGCCAGAATTCAGGACACTCAGGTTGAGTGAGGAGCAAGTCCCAACCCATGCCCAACGAGAATTACAATTCGTCCGTCAGCGGAACAAAGTTCATTTGATGCGCCTTGGCCACAGCTTCGTTATGAAGCTGACCATTCATCACATTGATGCCACCGATCAAGGCCCGTTGTTTTTGACAGGCTTCTTGCAGCCCATGATCAGCGAGCAATTCGATGTAGCGATGCGTGACATTGATGAGCGCCTGAGTCGCCGTGCGGGCATAGGCCCCGGGCATATTCGCCACACAGTAATGCGTCACCCCTTCCTCAATATACACCGGATCATGATGCGTGGTCGGGCGTGTCGTTTCCGCACAGCCACCCTGATCCACGGCAATGTCCACCAGCATACTGCCAGGGCGCATGCGACGCAGCATCTCACGGCTAATGAGTTTCGGCGCACGTGCCCCTGGCACCAGCACTGCACCGATCAGCAGATCCACGTTCGGTAGCAACTCCATGAGGTGGCTTTCATTCGAGTAGAGCGTGTGCGCGGTATGAATGGTGATGTCGAGGAAGCGCATGCGTTCCACATCCACCTCAAGGATAGTCACATCTGCGCCCAGTCCTGTGGCCATGCGCGCCGCATTGATGCCCGCCACTCCACCGCCCAGCACCACGACGCGCCCCGGCAAGACCCCCGGCACACCGCCCAAGAGCGTGCCACTCCCACCCGCATGTTTGGCCAGAAAATACCCTCCCACCAGCACCGACATGCGCCCCGCGATCTCGCTCATCGGCTCCAGCAGGGGCAGACGGTGATTCACCTCGATCGTTTCATAAGCCAGCGCCGTCACGCCCGAGTCGAGCAAGGCCTCCGTCAGCGTGCGATTGGCCGCAAGGTGCAAGTAGGTGAAGAGAAGCTGTCCCCGCCTCAGCAGAGAGTATTCAGTCGGCAGAGGTTCCTTCACCTTCACAATCATCCCCGCCTGCTCAAAGACCGCTGCATGATCATGGATCAGTGTGGCTCCCACCGCCTCGTAATCCGCATCTGGAAACCCTGATCCCGCGCCTGCCTGTGTCTCCACCAGGACCTCATGCCCACGCTTGATGAGCTGATAAGCGGCCGAAGGGGTGACCGAGACTCGGTTTTCCTGTTCCTTGATTTCCTTGGGGACGCCGATCTTCATGGGAGGTCAGATGTGTGAGGATTCGATGGCCTTGCTAAAGCATCATCTCTATTTCGTCCAGCAACGGCCCGTGGACGCTAGCAACCCCGGTTCAGAGCCACGGCTTATTCACGTGATGCCGCTACGAGGCAGGGAATCGGCGGGACCAGCAGACGGGTTTCCAAACATAGGTTGTCTGAAACTCTCAGGTTTCTGACTTCTCCGACTCCATGCGGCGATGAGTCCGCCCGCAAGCATGAGCCATGCAGGAATCAGAACAACCCTGTGTCGGTCCTTGAGCGCGAGACTCAACTCGCGCATTGCGCCCGAAGCCTGATTCCGGGTAAGCGTGTCGCCGGGAGGCAGGTGTTGTGACTGCCAAACCCACGTCAAATAGGAGTCCATGACAAAGCCACTCGCAACATCCCACGCGATCCAAAGAAACCCGACGATTAACAATACGATTCCGAGAAGTCTCATGGCGCTTGTCTCTTCACACCTTCCGGGGTGTAACGCAACCAGCGTCGATCCAATGCCAACACCGCCTGGGCAAGGACCGTGACGACACCGCCGCACTCTGGGTGCTCTCGCAGGGTCCACTTATCGTTACCGCTTCGGGTCTCTGACTGCACAAGTTGCACAATATAGGTCGAACCGCACTCAAGGCAACGTGGGCCTGACAAACGGGTGCGACGCCATGCCATCCGCGACTCCAGGTCTTGGATTCGACGGGTGAGCAACTCCTCAGGCGTGATGGTGGACTAACAAGGTGTGTGGCCAAGAGTTCTCCGGCTCTCGATCCATTCCCATGGCTCGCGAAGTCGCCCGACCGGAGCGCGTGTATGCTGAGCGAAGCGAAGGCTACTCGCCATTTGTCCTGCCTGCGATGCCGCACGGCCAAGGCCCATGCGATAGCCAAGACCAGCTCAGCTTTCTCGGTCTTCCCTATCCTGGGAAAGTGAGGTGAGTAGGCTCCGCCATACTCGCGCTCCGGTCGCTCGGCCTGCGCTGTCTCTCGATAGGGGGAGATCATGGTGTGAGGCCATCCTGGCCTCATTGACGGCAGGATGCTCTGGGGAACGTAGGCTGGGTTTGTCCGGCTGGGGACTCCCTTTCGCTCAGCGACTTCGTTGCCGAATAACCCGGCTCTTAGTGCGTTGGCTGCTTTTCAAAAAAACACGCCTACTCCGTCTCCGCCCGGGGATCGCGGGAGAGTAGGGTGCGCATGGCTTCACGGGCGGGTTTGGCTTCGTAGAGCATGGCGTAGATTTCATCCAGCAGGGGGGTGCGGACGCCTTTAGCGCGGGCGGCTTGGTGGAGGCTGGCGGTGTTGGGCACGCCTTCGGCCACCATGCGCGTGCTGGACATGATTTCCTGGAGCGGCATGCCTTCGCCGAGGAGTCGCCCCACGCGATGGTTGCGGCTATGCTGGGAGTAGCAGGTGGCCATGAGATCGCCGACACCGCCGAGGCCCATGAAGGACTCGGGGCGGCCCCCCATCGCGCTGCCCATGCGCACCATCTCGGCTAGGGCACGGGTGACGAGGGCGGCGATGGCGTTGTCCCCCAGCTTCAGCCCCAGGGCGATGCCTGCGGCGATGGCGTAGGGGTTCTTCATGGCTCCGGCCCATTCCACTCCTGTGACGTCGTCGCTGGTGTAACTGCGGAACCAGGGCAGGGTGAAGCAGGTCTGCACATCGCGGGCGATGTTTTCCTGGTCACAGGCCACAACGGCGGCGGTGGCCATGCGTTGGGAAACCTCTTCGGCATGATTTGGACCCGTGAGCACGGCCAGAGGTGTGTGGGTAAAGGACTCGGCGAGGATCTGCGTGAGACGTTTGCCGGTTTCCAGTTCCACGCCTTTGGCACAGGAAATGACCACCTGAGTCTGCTGGAGCGCGGGATGCGCGACCATGATCGCTGCGGTTTCACGAACGGCCTTGGAAGGCACCACAAACATCACCAGATCGGCAGGACGCAGAGCCTCCAGATCCGAGATCGCCTGGATGGAATCGGCCAGCACGAGGCCGGGCAGATAGCGCGTGTTTCGGCGGGTGGTCTGGATCTCCTCCATCAGCACCGGATCGCGACCCCAGAATTGAACCTGCAGGCCGCGCTCGGCCAGCACTGCGGCCAGGGCAGTGCCCCAGCTACCGGCTCCGATGACAAGGGCGTTGGAATAGGGAAGGGTGGGCATGAAAAGGGAGAGGGTTTATCAAAGAGCAGTCCAGCCCACCTTGCCAGTGCGTTCTGTGGAAGATGTTCTCTCTTCAAACAGGTGGATGCCGGTGGCTCTGGAAAGGTGTTTCCATTAACGTCACTCGGCATTCCTTGGCCACCCCGACTTTTTCATCATGAATCCTCTGACCCATGCGGAAGGTCGCCGTCAACTGGCGGCCTTTTATCGAGATACACTGCTCCATGATGTGATGCCGTTTTGGCTGAAGCACGGCATGGATGCAGAGCATGATGGCATCATGACGGCGCTGGATCGGGATGGCAGCCTTTTGGATACGGACAAGAGCATTTGGTTCCAGGGACGTGCGGGCTGGATGTTTGCCACCCTGTTTAACACGCTGGCTCCGGATCGGGCCTTCTTTGATGCCGCAGGATCGTGTCTCGCCTTTCTGGAGAAGCATGGCTATGCCACGGATGGTAAGCTCTTCTTCACGGTGACACGTGAGGGCAAGCCCCTGCGCATGCGCCGCTATGTGTATAGCGAGGCCTTCTCCGCCATTGCCAATGCCTCCTATGCCAAGGCCTCGGGGGATGAGCGCTATGCGGATGCCGCCCGGCGCGACTTTGCCTTTTATCTGAGGCATTCGTTTGAGCCAGGATTCATGACGCCCAAGGTGGACTCCACCACTCGGCCCATGGTGGGGATCGGAGCCTTGATGATCGGCATCGTGACGGCTCAGGAACTGCGTGCCAATCTGGATCACTTCGAGGTGGGGGGACGCACGGCCACGGAGTGGATCGATCTCTTCATCCTGGATATCCAGCGCTTGTTCTTTAAACCCGACCTGGAGGTGGTGATGGAAACCGTCGCGCCGGATGGACGCTTGCTGGATCATCTGGAAGGGCGGTTGCTCAATCCCGGGCATGCCATCGAGTGCGCCTGGTTCATTCTCCATGAAGGTCGGCTTCGAGGGGAGAAGGGCTACATTCAGCTCGGGTTACGCATGCTGGATTGCATGTGGAAACGTGGCTGGGATCAGGAGATGGGCGGCCTGTTTTACTATCGTGATGTGGATGACAAACCGGTGCAGGAATATTGGCATGACATGAAATTCTGGTGGAATCACAACGAAACCATCATCGCCACGCTGCTGGCCCATGAGGTGACTGGCGACGCCAAATATGCGGAGATGCATCGTCAGGTGCATGACTGGAGTTTCAAACACTTCCCCGATCCCGAATACGGCGAGTGGTATGGCTATCTGCACCGCGACGGTCGTGTCTCCCAGCAAGCGAAGGGCAACATGTTCAAAGGCCCGTTTCACCTGCCGCGCATGCTGTGGTATTGCACGCAGTTGTTGGAGGAGCAAGACGAGAAGAGGGGATGATGGATTGTTGGTTAGGGGCAGTGGCGTTCAAGCCCAACGGGCTTGTGTCTTTCAGCCCGGGGTTGTTCAAACCCTGGGTGTGTTGGCGCACTGCATCAAATTCAAGGGGGAAGCCTGTAGGGCTTTTGTCCATGGGGGCAACTGATCGGATCATGTGACTAACACCCCAATGGACGGAACCCCGGATGGGGTTCGACGGTGGGCGGAATGTCTCGTGGATCTCATTCCCCAGGGTTAGGGCAACCCTGGGCTCAATGACGCAAACCCTTTGGGTTTGATTCACCCAGAGGCGGCTTATTCGGCAATGGTCTGTCAGGGCGTGGGTGAATCCCTAGCCGAACAAAGCCGCCCTACGGTTTGGCTGCTTCACTTGGTGCGTTTTCCGGGTAGGGCACGTTGTCCTCAACGTGCCGTGTGGGGCCGAGTGACCTCGTCGGCCTGACCCAGTAAATCGACACCCTTAATCGGCATGCGGTGGATGCCGCATTTTCGTCTCACCCGATGGCGCATGGAGGGCAAACACCCTACCATCGATGGCTCTCACTTCGTCACTATCACCTCCACTCTCACACCGCTCCCGCGACCCTTCAGGCCGCGACAGGGCTAATGCATGTCATTCGCCGAATCCCAGGCCTTGCGGCCTGGGCCGCATCCGAGCGACCTTTCAGGCCGCATCCGGATCTCTGTAGTGGAGCCTACTTCGTCACCATCTCATCCAGATTCAGCAGGAGATTCGTTACCAGAGTCCAGGCGGCGAGTTGATCGGCAGGCAGGGAGGTATCGGCTTTGGATTCACCGTAGGCGATGACCTGCTTCGCCTCTTCGGGGCGCGACTGATAGGCTGCGAGGTGTTGATCCAGGGTCTCGCCAATGATCTGGGCTTCCTGAGCCGTGGGGTATCGGCTGGTGACCTTGCGGAAGGCCAGGCTGATGCGGCTATCTCGCGTGAGGTTCGGTGTTTTTAAAAGCTCCTCGGCAAAATGACGCGCGGCCTCGAAATACTGCACATCGTTCATCAGGTTCAGCGCCTGGAGCGGGGTGTTGCTGCGTTCTCGACGCAGGCAGTAAGACTCGCGGTTAGGCGCGTCGAAGGTGGTCATGGAGGGCGGGGGAGCGGTGCGCTTCCAGAAGGTGTAGAGACTGCGTCGGTAGAGAGATTCGCCGGTGTCCTGCACATAATTGCGGGTGTTGCTGCCGCCGAAACCGACCGGCTCCCAGATGTTCTCCGGCTGATACGGGCGCACCCCTTTGCCGCCGATCTTCGGGCTCAGCAGACCACTGACGAAGAGGGCGCTATCTCGCACCACCTCGGCATCGGCACGGAATCGCGGGCCACGGGCCAGCAGCCGGTTTTCAGGATCTTTTTGCAGCACCTCGGGCTGGACTTCCGCACTCTGCCTGTAGGCATGGGAGGTCACCAGCAGCTTCACAAAGGCCTTCATGTCCCAGCCGCTTTCCCGGAAAGTGACCGCCAGCCAATCCAGCAACTCGGGATGACTTGGAGGTTCACCTTGAGAGCCAAAGTCGTTGCTGGTTTTCACCAAACCGGTGCCGAAGAACTGCTGCCAGAGACGATTGACCTCGACTCGGGCCGTCAGCGGATGCTCAGGGGAAAGCAGCCAGTTGGCCAGATCCAGGCGGGTGGGTTCAGCGCCCGCTTTCGTGGTCAGCGGCGGGAAGATGGCGGGTGTGCCGCGGCGGACTTTTTCCCCCGGCTTGTCATACTGCCCGCGCTCCATCACGAAGCTTTCACGAGGCTCGGGTAGATCCGCCATGATGAAGGTGGCCGGGATGACGTCTTCTAAAGCCTTGCGTTTCGATTCGAGCGCCAGCTTCTGCCCGCGCACGCCCTGCACGATCTCACGCGCGCCTTGATACTCGTTTTCAAACCACCAGTGCTGGAGACGCTTCGTCTCTTCCGGTGTCCATTCGGTGGCCTTTTTGCCTCGGACCAGCATTTGCAGATCCTGCGGCAGCTCCGCCACACGGCGACCCTGATTCTTTGCGATCCACTGACTCCACGACCACTGCGGATCTTTGGCGGGATCAACCCGCGAACTCATCGTCATGCGGTCCCAGGTGACCGTGCCGCCGAATTGGGTGAAGGCATAGCCGGTGACCTTCATGCCGGGTTTCAGCCCCACTTTATCAATCGGGATGTCCAGCTTCACCCACTCCCCGGCTTTCGGCATCGCGCCCATCTTCACGCGCTCCGGCGTGCGCACTTTGCCAAAGGGAATGGCACCTTCTTCACCCCAGTAGGCACGATGATTCCACCCGCCCACATGAAACTGAATCATGATGGAGGACGGCGGATTCTTTTCATCGATGAAGCACTGGGCGGTGATGCGGCCATTGGCCGGCACGTCATAGGTGATGCCACCGCTGAAGTAATCCTGAGCCACGGCGGTGGCCGTGCGTTGCAGAGCGCGGTCACCACTGGCCACGGGGCCGTCTTTCTTGCTGATGAAGCGTGTGGGTTCACCCGCACTCTGCACCTTCACGCCGGTGGGAAACTCATCTTCAAACCACACCGCCTCACTGGTCTGCACCGGCGGTGGTGGCTGCTGCGTGGCGGGGTCGGTGTAGGTGAGTTTGGCAATGGACTCCTGAATCTCCGTCTGTTTCGCGGCGATCTGCTGATCCAGCTCCACCAGTTGCTTTGCCTGTTCCGTGCTTGAGAGGCGCAGGATGGGCGGAGTCAGCAGGATGTTGCCATCCATGGCGGGATCGGCAGCGCTATTGAAGAAGGCGTAGAGAGAGTAAAATTCCTTCTGGCTCAGCGGATCATACTTGTGATCATGACACACCGCGCAGCCTGCGGTGAGGCCCATCCACACCGCTACCGTGGTGTCCGTGCGATCCACGGCATAACGAAATGTAAATTCTTCCGGAATGGACCCGCCTTCACTGGTGGTGACATTGCAGCGATTGAACCCTGAAGCGATCTGCTGCTCCATGGTCGGGTTGGGTAAAAGATCCCCGGCCAGCTGCCAGCGCGTGAAGTCGTCAAAGGGCAGATCCGCATTGAACGCCCGCACCACCCAGTCACGATACGGCCACATGCTGCGTTCATTGTCCAGATGCAGACCGTGCGTATCGGCATAACGGGCCGCGTCTAACCAATAACGCGCCATGTGCTCGCCATAGCGTTCCGACTTCAGCAGGCGGCTCACCACTTTTTCATAAGCCTCCGGGCTGTTATCGGCCAAATAGGCATCCACCTCCGCGGGCGTGGGCGGCAGGCCTGTCAGGTCCAGCGTCACTCGTCGGATCAGGATTTCCTTGGAGGCTTCAGGACTGGCGGTGAGCCCCTCATGCGCCAGCCGATCTTGGAGAAAGGCGTCGATTGGGTTGCGGATCGCCCCGCCTGGAATGGCAGGCACCGCAGGCTTCACTGGTTTTTCAAAGGCCCAGTGCTTCTGATACTCCGCCCCTTCACGAATCCAGCGTTGCAGGATCTCCACCTGCTGCGCGGTCACTTTCTTGTGCGACTCCGGCGGTGGCATCACCTCATCCTCATCCGTGCTCAGGATGCGCTGGATGATCGTGCTCAGCTTGGGGTCGCCGGGTTTGATCGCTTGTTCCCCATCCTTCGCTTCATACGCCCCTTCTGCCGTATCCAGTCGCAGACCTGCTTTCCGCTTCTTGGCATCGAACCCATGGCAGGCAAAGCAGTTGTCACTGAGGATGGGGCGGATGTCTCGATTGAAATCGAGCTTCGTGGCCGCCTCAGCAGGCAGCACCACGGCGAAGGCGAAAGTGAAAGCGGAAAGGGTGACAGGAAAGAAACGCATTCCCCACCCCTTACGAAGACGAACCACCTCCCTTATCAAAACCCCCGCCGATAGGCAGAGATCTGCCTGGGCCGTAGCGCGATTGACCAAAGCCTCGTGGTGGGGCTTTGCGGGTTGTCATTGGTAGGTCCGCCGCTGCGACCGCGTTCCCGGGGAGCGCACCCGTCCCGCGTGCAGATCGAGGCGTCCCGCCGCGATCCGTTCTGATGTGTCGAATGCAAGCCTTCCCCGGTGCTGAAAGGGTCCCGCAGTCGTCTCCGAGAACAGTGCCCCGCGAGGACGCAGGCCCCAGCAGGCGAGACGCCCTCGCTCCATGTGTGCCGCTCAGGCCGGTCCCAGAATGGATGCATTGCGGCCTCGGGTTGGGCCTGAACGCAGAAAGCCATGGCTCCAAGTGAAATCGTTGATCATCAATGTTTTGTCCGAAAGGGCTTGTTGAGAAGCCATGGAGGTTTTGGGACGATCCTATAAGTTTTCGCCAGATCCTCTAGGTTTGTGTGAACTCCTTCGAGTTTTCTGAAAAACCATCATGCTTTTTCAAAATTCCTTTAGGTTTTCTGCAAAACCTGAAGGTTTCCGCCAGATCCTTTCGCTTTTCCCAGAGACCGCCTAGTTTTTTCCAAAGGTCTTCAGGTTCTCAGAAAAACCTTCGAGGTGCTGGAAGGTTTCTTCAAGGATTCGCCCGAACGCATAGGACCTGGAGAATCTTTGGCGGCGTGGTGTTACCTATAAAACTCTCAGAACGCCAGCTCATGCATTTCGCTTGCTTGTTGCCTCTAGACAGCTTGGATAAGTAAAAGATGCCAAGTATGCTTTTTGACTGACACTCTGAGGTGATCGGGATCAGTTTATTCAAAATACTCATGCTCAAATCCTATGGCGATATCGCAAATAGTGAATGAAAATCAATTGGATCATTGGGTGCGCGCTAATTCAAGAATTGCGCAAGGCTTAATAGTGGAGCTGGTCTGGCGTTTGGTTTGCGCATCGTGTCCTAGGCCTACTCACCGCAGATTTCCACTTGGAGATAGTATCGGTCAACATGGGGCTGACGGGGAACTGGAAACCGCGCTTGGCCATGATCCATTTGTTCCAGAGGGTAAGAGTCACTGGGAAATTGGGACCAATAACAATGCGCGACAGAAGGCTAATGATGACTACGGCGACTCAACATTGGCAGTGCCACCAGAGGTAAGGAAGGAGGCAACCTTTGTGTTTGTCACCCCCTTATCAGGTCTGCGGGACTGGAAAGACACATGGAAGCAAGACGGGATCGAGACATGGATCAATGAAAAAAAATCGCGCAACGAATGGATGGATATTCGTGTTATTGATGGTGCACAGTTGATTGATTGGGTGTTCCAATTTCCTGCTATTGGACATTGGCTGGGAACTTCGATAGGCCTTTATCTATCTGATTTTGATACAGCAGAGTCTCATTGGAAACTTCTGCGAGGGTTTGGAACTCCACCTGATTTGTGTACCGAACTCTTCACTGTAGGCCGAGCTAATGCTGAAGCAAAGCTCAGACGCTTGATTCTCGATCGAAATGATACGGAACTCCGCTTCGACACCCGTTTTCCGCGCCACCCTAAAGACTACATCAGCGCGTTTGTCGCAGCATTACCCGATGATGAGCGGTTAGAAGTTCAGAACCGTGTGCTTATCTTTGAGTCTGAGCAAGCATTCAAACATGCATGCTCACTGAGCGAGAGGCATGTCTTAGTTGCGGACTTTGATCTCAGTAGCGAGATTGGCGCACAACTCATCCAAAGGGCCAAGCAGCGTCATGCCGTCATTTACTCTTCGCTCCCCGGTGGTCTTCCGCACGGCAATGCTTGTGAGCTTATTCAACCTAGAGTTCATGAAATGAAGGAGGCTTTAGTCAAAGCCGGATATCAAGATGAAAGGGCTCGTATGCTCACCAATAGAGCGGGACGAGATCTTAATATTTTGTTACGACTGGTTCAAGGTTTGTCTGTTCATCCTGATTGGGCAACTCAGTCAGAGGCGGCTGATCTCGCCATTGCTCAGTTGATAGGCGAATGGGAGGATGAAAACAAAGGGGACAGGGAAGCGATTGAGGAACTTTCGGGAAACGGTTATGGGGAGTGGATCGATCAGATTCGCCAAGCCGCCAGCGCCAAGGCCGCTCCCCTTGAGTTTGCGATTGGGCGCTGGAAGTTTACCTCCCGTTATGAGCCATGGATCTATCTCGGAAATCTAATCGGTCCCGACATACTTGAGCGTTTTAAGGTGGTCGCCATCAAAGTGCTTTCGGAGCTTGACCCACGGTTGGGGCTCCCCAAAGAAGAGCGCTTCGCAGCAAGCTTTTACGGACGTAGCCGCATCTATTCGCATCGGGTGAGAGAAGGTATTGCGGAAACCTTAGCTCTCCTTGGTTCCCATGGTGAATCGTTGACGTCATGTCGAGGCAGACTTCCTCAAAATGTGGCAACACAGGTTGTTCGCGAATTACTTGCCGATGCCGATTCGCATCGATGGGCGAGTTTGAATGATGTGCTTCCATTGCTCGCGGAAGCATCGCCAGACGAATTTCTCCGAGCCGTTGGTGGCGCAAGCGAGAAGCCTGATGAACCTTTTTCAGGTGTCTTTTCTGAGGAAGGGGATTGGTTTAGTGGTGGCACTTTTATCACGGGCCTTTTGTGGGCACTCGAGTCACTAGCTTGGAGTGAAAGCTATCTTATCCGCGTATGTGGGATTCTTTCCAATCTCGCCTCTGTCGATCCAGGTGGGAACTGGTCGAATCGGCCTTCAAATTCATTGAGAGGCATTCTTCTCCCGTGGTTTCCTCAAACAGCTGCTAATCCTGATCGCCGTCATGCTGCAGTAAGGTCTATTATCCGTGATCATTCCGATGTGGGGTGGAGGCTATTGTTACAGCTTCTTCCTGAGAATCATTCAACTGGTCATCCTACTCATCGCCCAAAATGGCAGAACTTCGTCCCAGAAAATTGGGAAGATGGAGTAACCAATGGTCAACGATTGGCGGATGAGGGTTTCTATGCGGATCTAGCCTTGGAAATTGCGGGTAACGATCCCGTAAAGCTGACGGAACTTTTGGAGTTCTTTTTTTACATCCATCCGCGGTTTAGTAATTTCGCGGAGAATTATCGAAAACGGCTTCTTTCTGAGGGAGTTTTAAGCTTGCCGGAAGAGCAAAGGTTGTCTTTGTGGATCGAGATTGCGAGTAAAATCTCAAACCATCGTAAATATGCGGACAGCGATGCATGGATGGTGCCAGAAGATCTGCTGCTTCAGCTTGAGGCGGTAGCTGAAAAGTTAAAACCTCAGCAGCTTGAAGTCAGGCACCGTCGATTGTTTTCGGGCCGTGATTCTGAACTCTACGAAGAAAAAGGAAACTGGCAGGAACAGCGTCAACTTCTACTGACCAAGCGGATTGATGCTCTGAAGGAGATTCAGAAGAAAGGTGGCATCCATGCATTGCAAAGCTTCTGGCGTTCTGTGGAGTCGCCTCATGAAGTAGGCAATGCTTGTGGTGCTGATGAGGAGTTGGCTCATGACGCCGCTTTTCTACCCACCTTGCTAGAGTCGGAAACGGACACTGATGTTCGTTTTGCAGTTTCCTATACCTGGCGACGATTCCAAACCAAATCATGGGATTGGATTGACAGTATGGATCGTTCTGGCTGGACTGTCAGAGCGAAGGTTGAGTTTTTTGTGGTTCTTCCGGCGATTAAAAAAGTGTGGCAGCAAGCCGAATTAGAGTTGGGGTATAATCAAGCAGAGTATTGGAAGCGCGTGCGTATCCAGCCCAGTAAAGATGAACACGAAGGTCTTGATTATGCGATTGAACAACTGCTTGCAAATGGGCGTGCGGATGCTGCGATTCAATGCTTGTGGCTCGAAGAAATGTGGGTAGGGCCGTATCCAGAACTGGCTTTAAAGTCACTTGAGACCTTTGACCCTTCTATTAACCACATTGATGTTCACGAAATTTGCGAGGTGTTCCACCACTTGCAGAAGATCAACGAGATCGATGAGGCGCGTCTCGCCTATATGGAGGTGAAGTTCCTTGCTCTATTGGATCGCTTCAATGGGGCACGCCCCCGGACACTGTATCGCCAATTGTCAGAGCGCCCAGAGTTCTTTTGTGAAGTCATTCGAATGATTTATCGCTCGCGACACAAGGTTATAGACTCTGATTCAGATCAGGAGAAACAGGATGAGAATTTGTCAGAAGCTAATGAAACTAAAGGTTCCATGGTGCGGAATGCATACCGATTGTTAAATGACTGGAATCATCCACCTGGCTTGTGCCTGGACGGTGATTTTGACGATGCAAAACTCAGATCCTGGATAGCATCGGTGAAAGAGATTTGCACTGCTTCTGGACATTGGGAAGTGGCCTCTCATCAAATCGGGGAAGTCATATACTATACACCCAAAGATGAAAATGGACTTTGGAGGGAAGCTGTTTGTGAGTTGCTCGATTCTAAAGACGATCCTGAGTTTCGCATGGGTTTGAGAATTCGTATCTTCAATTCACGGGGTGTTCATGGCTTTAGTGGAGGCAAAGAGGAGGTCGAACTTGCTGAGAAATGGGAGAGAATTGCTTCTCAAGCGGAGGACAGAGGATTCTGTAGGCTTGGAGCTACTCTCCGATCTCTCGCTCAAAACTACCGAGAAGATGCCGAACAATCTGTTATCCGACATCGATACGAATTTGATTAGTTAAACTATGCTGTCCCAAATAATCTGTCTGGAAGCGACCGTGTTTCACCGACGACTTTGCAGCTTTCAGTCGCTAGCAATCGGCATGACTTTGTGATCTGATCACCGAATACCGATCTCCGCCCACCCCCAATGCCCCTCCGTCCGTTTATCCTTCTCCTAGCCCTCCTCGTGCTCAGCGTGCAGGTGCAGGCGCAGGAGCTACTCCGCCATGCGGCGGAGGTGCGGGCGTTGCCGCCGGATCGGGCGTTGGCGGGGGTGCCGGCGGAGTTGGAGGTGGTGGTGGGGTTCATTGAGTCGCCTTCGAGCGGGACGGTGTTTGTGCAGGATGAGACGGGCGGGACTTACTTTCGGGTGAATCCCCATGGGGCGGCGCTGAAGGTGGGGGATCGGGTGCGGCTGCGGGGGAAGAGCGTGCCGGGGCTGTATCTGGCGGGGGTGGAGGCGCAGAGCTATGAGGTGATCGGCACGGGGGAGCCGCCGATCCCGGTGACGGCGGATTATGAGGATCTGGCCTCGGGCAGGTATCACTATCAGCGGGTGCAGGTGGAGGGGATCGGGCGTCAGCTTTCGGTGCCGGAGGAAAATCGCACGATCCTGCATCTGGCGCTAGGCAGTCGCGTGATCGAGGTGCGGGTGGATGCGCCGCTGCCGGAAGCGATGGATGACTATGTGGATGCGAAGCTGCAAATCACGGCCTTGGCGGCGGGCGGCATCAATGATCGGCGGCAGCTCGTGTTTCCCTACCTGCGAGTCACAGACTGGAGCGATGTGAAAATCCTCAAAGCGGCCCCGGCGATTCAAGACCTGGGAATCATCTCGGCGGCTCGGCTGCTGCGTTTCGATCCGAGTCGCACGCAGGAATTCGGGCATCGGGTGCGCACGACGGGGATCGTCCTGGCGGCTTTCCCGGATGGGCAGGTCTTCCTGCGCGATCTGGATCAATACGTGCCGGTGCCGACCTCCTCCAAGGGGGCTGACAAAGCGAGCGTGTCGGCGCGTCCTGCGGCACTGGCGGTGCGTCTGGCCAAGCCCTACCGACTGCTGACTGGGCAACAGGTGGATGTGGCGGGTTTTCCTAACATGCTGGGCTTTAGCGCCAGTCTGGTGGATGCGGTGCCGGTGAATGAACCGTCCGGCACGGAGCAGGCGGTGGTGCCGGTGAACGTGACGGTGAAGGAGATTATGGAGGGCAATCTGGACGCAGATCTCGTCACACTGGAGGCGCAGATGGTGGATGCCTATCGCACGGCGGCGGGCTGGGAGCTGCGCTTGCTCTCCGCCGAGCAGCCGCTGAAAGCTCTGGTGCCTGGGTTTGAGCCCTCGGAACTGGTGAAACCGGGGGCGCTGCTGAAGCTGACGGGGATCTGCCGAGTGGAGTCCTCCACCGATAAAGGTTTTCGCTCGCGACCGGACCGAGCCATGCTGCTGCTGCGCGGCCCGGAGGATCTGATCGTGCTCCGGGCGCCGTCTTGGTGGACGGTGGAACGGCTGATCGGCTTGGTGGCGCTGCTGCTTGCGGTGGTGGCCATTGGCGTGCTGTGGATCACCCTGCTGCGGCGTCAGGTGGTCAAGCAAGGGGAGGCGCTGCGGCGGCGGATTTCCCATGAAGCGGTGCTGGAGGAGCGGCAGCGCATCGCTCGTGAGTTCCACGATACCTTGGAGCAGGAATTGGCGGGCCTGTCCCTGCGCCTGGACGCGGCGGTGACGCGGCCTTTGGAAGATAAAGCCAAGGGCCTGCTGGAGTCCTCCAGGCATCTGGTGTCACGCGTGCAGACGGAAGCGCGGAATCTGGTGGCGGACCTGCGCGCTGAACCCGATAGCGTGACGGATCTGCCTGCGGCCTTGCAGGAGCTAGCGGATCGCACGCTGAGTGACTCCTTGCATGTGTCGGTGCATGTCCTGCCGCCGTTGCCGAACCTACCGGTGCATGTGGCGCATCACCTGCGCATGATCGCTCAAGAGGCGGTGACCAATGTGCTGAAGCATGCGCAAGCCAGCTCCATCGCCTTGGGATTGCGAGTCGAAGACGGGAAGCTTTGCCTCACCATCTCCGATGATGGTGTCGGTGTGGAGGCTGTATCCACCCAAGGTCAGAAGGGGCACTTCGGCTGCATGGGAATTCGAGAGCGTTGTCAGCGGATCGGTGCTTCTGTGGAGTGGTTGAATGTCACTCCGCATGGCACTCAGGTGCAGGTGCATCTCCCGCTGAGTGCGCTGTGATGCGCTGTGGCTTTGGTTTCCATTTTCTTACTTTTTCGTTCTCATGTCTTTGCCTTCGATTACTCTTTTGCTCGTGGATGATCACTTCGTGGTGCGCAGTGGCATCGCGGCGTCTCTGGAGCTGGAGGATGATCTGAAGGTGGTGGGCGAAGTGGAGCGCGGCGAGTTGGCGCTTGAGGCTTACACGCGCTTGCAGCCCAGCGTGGTTTTGATGGATCTCCAGCTCCCGGGCATCTCGGGCATCGACGCAGCAGCGCGCATCTTGGAGGCGCGTGCCGATGCCAAGGTGCTGATGTTTTCCACCTTTGCCCGCGATGATGAGATCCAGGCGGCGCTGCGTGCGGGGGCCTTGGGGTATCTGCAAAAATCGTCTTCGCGTGATGATTTACTGGCTGCCATCCGAACGGTGGCAGGAGGAAAGCGATGGCTAGCGGCCGATCTGGAAGCCCGACTGCGTGAGCGAACTGCGGAGCCCGAGATCACCCCACGTGAGAGGGAGATCCTGACGCTGGTGACGCAAGGCAATGCGAATAAAGAGATCGCGGCCATCCTCGGCATCAGTGAGGACACGGTGAAACAGCACGTGAGCCGAATCCTGGGAAAATTGAAGGTCAATGATCGCGCTCAAGCCACCGCCGAGGCGATCCGGCGTGGGCTAGTTTCGGTGTGACGGGGGATGGGATTTCAGGATATAGGCGACAGACCTTACAAACAGCCCCTCACCCCGCAAGCGGGGAGAGGTTAAGTGAGGGGCTGAGTGCGATGATGCTCTCCTTGTCGATCTCACCTCCGTATCAAGCCCCCTTCCGGCTGATGCGGGAAATCACGACCTCGCGGGTCTTTTTGATGATGCCGTAAAAGAGGTTAGGCTCTTTCGGGTCCCACGAGAAGGCTTGGCCTTCGGCAGACATGGGGATGGTATCCACCCATTTCAGCACGGAGCCTGCGGTGGGGAATTTTAAAACGAAGAGCTGCTTGGCATCATGGCCGGTGATGAAGAGGGTGCCATCGGACGTGATGCTGCCGCCGGAGCTGCTGGAGCCGCCGAAGATCTCAACGATGCCTGCTGGAAAAGTCCAGCCACCCGTGCGTCGCCATTCGGCATCGTATTGCACCAGTTCCGTCCAGGAGGGATCACGACCTGTCTTGGGTTGATTCTTGGCGTAGTGGGCAAAACAGGCCAGCCAGTGATTCTCATGCCAGACGATCCAGGTGAGCGACCCTGGGGCAATGCCGAGGCTGTGAGTGCCGATGTGTTGCATGCTCACGGGATCGAAGATCTCGATGGAGCTGGTCATGGGCACACCAGGGAAATTGGAGTGGGCGCAATACAGCTTGCCCTCATGCATGAGGCCGGCATTCAGATGAATAAAGGGGCCGTCTTTGGCATCCTTCCAGCCACCGACTCGCTCGAAGGTATCTTTGCGATACTTGCCGATTTCGACATTGGAAATCACATAGAGATACTCGTCATCGGCGACGACGCCTTGATTGGCTTCTTTGGCTGGGAATCGCTTCAGCTCCTCATGCTGCCACTGACCCGTGCTGATGACTGGCGACGCAGGCGCTGTGGCGCTGTCGGCACCATGGACATAACATGTCAGAAGAGTTAGGCTGAGACTGAGTCCAAGAAAGGCAGGGGGGATTTTCATACGGAAGCGGGAAAGCGACGATCCGACTGCTGGCGAAAGCCTTTCAGGCGCAGAGAACCATCGGCCAGCACATCCAGCAGCGAGTAACTATTGTGCTCCGCACCTGTGCCCTCGATCATTGCCGCGAGGGTGCAGTAAGGAATGCCCGAGATGTCTTGCAGATCGTTCTTGTGAGAGTGGCCCTGAAAGACGGCGGTGACCTTGCCGGATTTCTCCAGAAGAGCGCGCACTTCCGCTGCGTTTTTCACGGCATGGGCCTTGTCCAGATCCAAGCGCTGATGGGCCAGAATGATCACGGGTCCACTGGCTTGGCTCAGTTCATTCTCCAGCCACTTCAGTTCGGCATTCGGAATCGCTGAGTCTTTCCAGTGGGCGTTGTTGCGTCCATACGGCACGCCATCCTCTCGGTAACACGCATCCAGTAGGATGAAACGCGCTCCCTGGATTTCGAAAGAACTGTAGCCTGTGGGCGCGAGTGCGGTGTGATTGGCGAACTCCTGCTTGGTCAAGGTGGTGACACAATGGTTGCCTAACACATAGTGTCGCGGTGAAGTCAGCTTGGCGTAGTGCGACTCCATGGTTTTGAGCCACTCGAGTTCTTGATCCACATCCGGGGCTTGATCAATGAAGTCGCCCAATTCGATAACGGCGGCGGGCTTTTCCCGGTTCATCACCTCCACCGCTTCATCCAGCTTGCCCAGAGCCTCTTGGTAAAAGCGGGTCTTGGTCGCAGGCTTATCCGCGTAGTGCAGATCGGTCATCAAGCCGATACGCAGCAGAGGCTGAGCCTCCGCCTCGGTAGCCAAGACTGAGCGACCTGAAGTCAGACCCGCGATGCAAAGCGTGCCCTGCTGGAGAAAGGATCGGCGTGTCATGAACGAGAGAGTTACTGGGCAGCGTGTTCTTGCAGTCTCCAGTAGGCCGATTCGACCGGGAAGAACTGAGAGAGGTGGGCTTTGTCGAAACGGTAGTGCGTGATGACTTTTTCAATCGCAGCCTGCTGTGTTTCCACATAGGCCTTATCGGGACAAAGACTGACCACCCAAGCGGCAAAGCAAGGCTCGCGCAGATAATCTTTCTCTAGGTGCAGGCGAGGGGAGTTGCGGCTTTGCACACGCAGCCCGGCTACGGCAACATCTACGGCATCTTTTTCGCTGGTTTGGGGCCGCCAGGCTTCGTTCATGACGCGCCAGTCGATGTTAAAGACTTCGGTGCCGTTGACATCGAACTTCTCGATGAGGGAGAGGCTCTTGGCGGAGAGTTCAGCACTGTGGCGCAGTCCTTCGGCATAGAGGGCTTTGAGCTCAGGATCTTTTTCCATTTCCCAAAGCGCGCGCAGGCAGACCACACCCTCGGAGCCGGTCCAGGAATGACGCGGCCCTTGCCCAGGATCGAAGACCATGCCTTCACGACAGAAGTCGATGCGTGGGCGTTCCTTTTTCCCCACCTTCTCATGGGCGGCTGCCAGATAGCGTTTCTGCCAGCTCTCATCACTCGTGAAGTGATACATGGCCTTCAGGCAAAACAGGATGCGCGGCACCCCTTCCCACGTGGGTTTGAGGAAGTCACCACGATAAGGGCAGGGAGGGCCATCCGTGGGCATCTTCCAATCGTGCTGATCGAGGATCTTCATGTTCTCGATGAAGGCCGCGGTCAGTTTGGTTTTTTCTTCCGGTGTCGCTAAGCCGTCGGTGAGGAACCGGTAGATCCCATAGTGCCAAGGCGTCGTTTGGTCATTGGAGCCGAGCGGGTAGGTGGTCTTACCATCGGTGGCGATACCGCGCGCGATGAAGCCCGGTGTTTTACCGACGGTCGAGACGCGGAGCAGACCGTTGATCAGGCGACGTGCCTTGGCGCGGATGTCTTCATCCTGGGTCAGCTTCCAATGGGTGCACAGCGCGTCGAGGTAGAGGCCGTTGAACATGGGGCCGTCTTCATTGGGCACACCCCAACTCAAGGCGCTGGGCTTCATCTCGCGACAGTCTTCTGGCGTCGGTCGGATGATGGTTCCATCCAGAGCGGTGTAGTCGAGAACGAGGTCGTATTCGTCCACGAAGCGCTTCCAGATTTCATCATGAGCCTTCTGCGCGGCTTGCTCAGGCGTGTCGGCGAAGGCGGGAAGTAAAAGACCTGCGATGAGGCAGGCGAGGAAGGTAGGTGAACGAAGCATGGCGAAAAATGAAGGAGGCTCCATACGCTGTCAGAGCCTTCATCTTTGCCTGCTTTGTGAACCTTAGGCGAGATCAAAAATGACCTTGCCTCGTCTTCCCCCCTCCTGAGCACGCTTCAGAGCACGTGTATGTTCCGTCATGGGAAAGATCTCATCCACTGCGGTAACGATTTCACCATGCAGGACCATCTTGGCCAAAGGCTCCAGCACTTCGGCAAGTTCCAGGGAACTGGCCTGCTCAAACCAACGGGTGATCCAGAGGCCTTGAAGATGCAGATTTTTAAAGATGAGGAATTTGTTAGGCACCTTTAAACTGCGGCGGCTCATGGCTCCATAGGTGACCATCGTGCCTTCGGCAGAGAGCAGTTCCATCAACCGGATCGCGCTATCCCCACCGACTGCATTGGCGGCGAGGCGGAGTTCATGTTCGGACAAAAAGTCTTTGGCTTGGGCTAGCCCTTCGTCGGTATCTAAAAAGACGGCGTCCGCACCGAGGGAGGTGAGTTCTTCAACAAGCTCTGGTCGACGGACGAAGCTGGCGGTTTTAAGACCTAAACTCTTGGCGATTTGAATCAGGGCACGGCCGACGCCTGAGTTGCCCGCATTTTGTAGCACCCATGAGCCTTCTTCTAAGGAAGTATAGTTCTTGAGCAAATGCCAAGCCGTGACTGGGTTGATCCTGAGCATGGATGCCTGCACCCGATCAATGCCGGCGGGTAGCTTGGCGAAGTGCAGCTCGGCGGCCGTCATGTATTGACTCCAGCAACCCCCACTGATCAGAGGCATGACCACGTCTCCGACAGCCAGGGAAGTCACCAAGGGCCCAATCTCGACCACTTCACCACAGCCCTCATGGCCGGGAATGGCAGGAGGATGCGCGGCACGGCCATAGGTGCCTTCGATGAAGTTGATGTCGGCAGGATTGATGGGTGCATAACGCATATGCACACGGACCTCATGCCCATGTAGCGGGGCCAGAGGACGTTCGATGTGTTCGATGACATCCACTGGATTGCCAGTAGTGGAGAAAGACAGGCAGTATGACATGTCAGATGATTGGCACAGGTTGGGAGGGATGCAAAAAGAGTCACCAGCACGGCGCGCGTGTTTGGCTATCACGTACTACGTGGGATGAGGGCTTTTAGGGCGGGTGCAACATGACCAAACCGTGGGCTCTTCACTTTTGCTTTCGCAACGCCCATTCAAGGAAACGATAGACGGCTTCGTTGGATTCCTCATTGGGTGAATGATCCGGGCGGTTGGTCATGGCGACACCGTGTTTTTGGCCTAACAAGGAATTTAGATCAATGAGGTGGTTCAAAGGAACCCAGCGTTTGGGTGGATCCTCGGCTCCTCCCGAAACGAGGAAGGGGCGAGGCGCCATGAGGGCTTGGAATTCGACGAGATCATGACCGCGGTCGATTAAGGTTTTATAAGCACCCGTGCGCGGACTGTCTGCACGCACCAGGCCCCGTGGACGAGTGTAAGCGGGATCAAAACCCAGATACCAAGGTTCCTGGTAATTGATGCTCTGGCGTGTTTCATCAAAGACGATGCCGGGATCTGACCAAACGCCGCAGGCATACTTCTCCCACAGGCACGCGCCGAACATGGACCATTTTCCACCATAAGAGTGCCCCATGATCCCGATGCATTTTGAATCCACTTCAGGTCGTTGCGAGAGCGCTGTCCAGGCATTGGCTGAGACATAACCCAAGTAGCTTAGAGGCTGGCATTTGGTGCCAGGGGTTAACACAGGAAGGCGCGCGTCTCCTCCGGGGGAGCCGATGCTGAGGGTGACAAAGCCACGCTTGGTCAGTTGATAGGCAAAGTCCCGAAAGGGTTTCTCGCTGAGACCGATGCTCGTTTCAGGATCGTAGAAAGGGACGAAGACAGCAGGGAAGGGGCCTTGGCCTTCAGGGATCAAAAGGTAGCCGTCACCGGTTTGTTCAGCTGCGATTTGCAGGCGGATTTTATGCTGGGTAAAGTTTTCCCTCGGGGTGGTTTCGATCACCTCCAACTGTGGCTTTTCCAACAGAGGCGGCCATTCGCCCATGATGACATGCCATTGCTGGAGGATCTCGGCTCGGCGGGCCGGCCACTCGCTTGCTGTTTTGACTTGGTGACCGTCTTGAAAGATCAGGGGAGAGCGATAGTCACCCTTTTGCTCAGCGAACTCTGCGGGTGGTGTGAATATCGGAGCGATGGAATCCCACAGGGGATCGGCAGCACACGCAGTGGAGACTAAAAAGGCGAAAAGGCAGGCGCGAGTCATGAACGGACTCATACGCACTGCCTGAACGGAATCTTGAGCGTGTTGGTGATGGGTCTAGATACTTAGCTCTCCATGAGCTTCGTGCTCAGGCGATCCACCATGGCCCGAAAGTCGGTCGTATCATTCATACGCTGGCTGACCACCTTGCAGGCATGGATGACGGTGCCGTGATCGCGGCCACCGAATTCTTCGCCGATCTGGATCAGCGGCAGCTTCACCATGTGGCGGGTCAGATACATGGCCACTTGGCGGGCTTCAGCGATGTTTTTCGGGCGGCGGGGGCCGGTCAGGTCACTGACCCGCAGATCATAATGGTTGGCCACTGCTCTCTGCACGCGATCCACGGTGACGGACTTGGTCGGCTCTTCGTCGATGACGTCATGGAGGAATGCCGCCAGTGCGCTTTCGTTCTGCATGGTGCCCTCAAGAGAGACGTGAGCTGCGACGCGCATCAGAGCACCTTCGAGTTTGCGCACGTTGGTGCGCACCCGCTTGGCGATGAACTCCAGAATCCAGGGCTCGATGGAGACATTGAAGTCACTCATCTTCCGGCGGAGAATGGCCACGCGTGTTTCGAAATCAGGCGTTTGGATCTGAGTCGTCAGACCCCACTCGAAGCGGGAGACGAGACGGCTTTCCAGGTTCTTGATCTCACTTGGCGGACGGTCGCTGGCCAGGACGATCTGCTTGGCGTTATTGAACAGTTCATTGAAGGTGTGGAAGAACTCCTCCTGAGTGCTGTCCTTACCGCCGAAGAAGTGAACGTCATCGATCAGCAGCACATCCACTTTGCGATACTTCTGGCGGAACTGGCTGAAGCTTTGCTTTTTAATCGCTTCCACGAATTCGTTGGTGAACTGCTCTGAGGTCACATAGCGCACGATGGCCTTCTTTTTGCGCAGGAGGACTTCCTGGCCGATGGCCTGCATGAGGTGCGTTTTGCCCAGTCCTGTGGCCCCCCAGAAGAACAGGGGGTTGTAGATGCGGCCGGGTTTCTCCGACACCGCTTTAGCGACTGCTGCTGAGTAGCTGCAATTGGCACCGACGACGAAGCTGTCGAAGTTGAACTTCGGATTCAGGCCTGCATCAGCAAAAGAGCGGATGCCTTGGTTGTTGTCGGCGGAGACATGAGGGCTGGCCAGAGGACGATCATCATGACGCGTGGAGATGGCACGTGCCGCCTTCAGTTCAGGCTGAGCTGAGGAGGTCAGTGTCATCGGAATCGTCATCAGCGGCTCGCTGGCGACGCTGAATTCAATGCTTGCCGCCGTTCCCAAGACTTCTGCTGCAGCATCAGCCAGGGTGCCAGAAAAGTTGCTTTCGATCCACAGTTGATGAATCGGGTTGGGTACATTCACCACAAAGCGATGACCATCAACGATCTGAGCCGTGGTTCCCGAGAAACAGCGTTGGAAATTATCCTGTCCGAGCTTCTTCAACAGAATGTGACAGATCTGATCCCAGGCCGTGGGCTGAAGCTTAAAGAGGTCAGAACCTTCGACGCCTTGTGCAGGAAGGGAGTGAGTAGGAACTGAGTCTTCATGAGCGGTCTCCATGGGATGTTGATGCATGTCGAAAAAAACGGGAGGGGACAAATTAGGCGCTGATTCTGGGGAGGAATGCAGCGCCGTCATTTGTTTTTAAAATCTGCCTCTGTGTATGTCGAAACTGACACCATTCACAAGCAAATCTTGAGCTAAATTTTAAAGTTTTTAAAGCTTGATCGTGCAGTCTTCAAAATTAATTCACGGCATGTCTTAAATATCTATGAACAACCGGTGAATAAGTTGTGAAAATGCTGTGAGAAGCTGTGTCCAACCTCTTTCTGGCACAGTTCATGAAACGCTCTCTTGGCATTCGCCCAGTTTGCAGCAAAAGAGATACGGATTCTTTCATGACGGATCCCACGCAGCATCTCTGGCCTCAGACCTTGGCGGTTCTGGTGGGGCTGATTGTGGGCTTATGGTTACATCTTCGATGGCATCCTTTGAGGGAGTTTTTTTCAGAGGCTTTCAGTCTTTTGCAAGGGATGCCTTGGCTCGTGATCGGCCTTGTTGTCTGCTATGGCCTCACCGTTTCTCCAGAGCCCTGGACCGTGCCACTCGATGATCCGCAATGGGCGTCGTTAAGCCTCAAGTCACAACTCTTTCACATGCTGCCTCATGCAGGTTTGGGACTGGCAATGATGATCCAAGGTCTCGTGCCTCCTTGGCCTCTTGCCTTGGGTTTGCCGGGCTTGTTGGTCTGGCTGCTCTTGAAGTCGAAGGTGCCAATGCGCCGAGCATCGCAACGTCAAAAAAGTCGGCTCAATCATGGTCGTCTGCCGCTGGCTTTGCTCATGGTCGTTTCATGGATTTGGCTCTTGCTCGAAGGTGTGGCCTGCCTGGGGGTGATGCCCACTTGGGGGAGCTGGATCGTCCATGGTCTGCGCTTGGGTATGGAATCCTTCACGATGGTTCTGGGGCAGTTGAGTTTGATCACGTGGGTGATCCTCCGCAAGGAATGTTCGGCATGGGATGTGGAGAAAAGCGTCGAAGATGTGAGGGAGCGCCTCCAGAGCCGATGGCTGGCTGTCACTGTTACCGCAGGGCTGGGGCTCTTGTGGATCTTGGCCTGGCGGGGCGTGGATCCTGCCGAGCCCGGCTTGGCGGAGTTTTTGGTGGTGGAGGCGGCGGTTCTTTTTGCGGCTTTACCGATGGTGGTGGCTCAGGTTCGTGGCTCGCTGACGTTCATCCTCGCTCGGGTGATGCAGGTGCTAAGAGTCACTGCTCTGCCTCTGCTGGCGTGGGTGATCTCAGCTCTTGCCATTTTGGTTTTGGTTGATTTCTCCGGGCAGAGTTTTTTATCTCTGGCTGGTGGCTCTGGCTTCGGGCGTTGGGCAGTTCGTATCTTCAATGCATTGGTGCTTGCCACGATGCAGAGTTGGTTGTTTCTAGCGCTTGTGCTCACCCTTTTACGTCATGGTTTTAACGCTCCCGCTCGTCCTGCGGCGGGGAAATGATGTGTCATGACGGATTCCTCTCTTTCTTCAACGGAAGTGGCTCAGCGTGCCAAGTCGAATCTGGCTCTCGCTCTCGCGTGTTTGCCCGAGGAAAGGCGGCGGGACATGATTTCATTCTATGCCTTTTGCCGTGTGGTGGATGACATCGCGGATGACGTGGCCACGAGTGAGGAGGAAAAAGAAAAGGAACTCCACCACTGGAAGCAATGCGTGAGTGAAGGCATCGCTCCCGGGCATCCCGTGCTGGATGAGGTGGTGCATCTTCCCCGGAAGTATGGATTTCCCCGCGCGTGGCTGACGGAGATCGTCGATGGGGTGGCGAGTGACATCGTGCATGTCCGCTACCAGACCTATGAAGAGCTGCTGACCTACTGCTATAAAGTGGCTTCGGTGGTGGGGCTCGTCAGCGCAGAGATCTTTGGAGCCACGCAGCTACGAGCTCGTGATTATGCGGTGAAATTGGGCTATGCCTTGCAGTTGACCAATATCATCCGTGATGTTGGCCAAGACGCCCGAGAAACCGGTCGCATTTATCTCCCCTTGGAAGACTTGGCGAAGTTCGGAGTCACGGAAAGGGAGATTCTCGAAGGTCGTCACAATCAACGGTTCATTCAGTTGATGGACTTTGAGTATGAACGGGCGCGTCAGCTCTATGACGAAGCGGCTCGACTCCTCCCGGCCCAAGATCGGGTGGCCCTCATCCCAGCCCGCATGATGGGGCAGGTGTATTTCGAGATTCTGGAGAAGCTACATCGGCAGCGGTATCCGGTCTTCGAAAGCCGCTGCCGCCTATCGGCAGCGCGGAAGCTCTGGATCCTCATCCGTTACATGAGCCGTGCCTGGCTGGCGCGTTGGCTTGGCATCGCTTCTTAGAGGGCTTTTTTGTGCTGAACAAATCCATCTGAGGTTTCGTCAGAGCTAGAAGCCCCTTTTCTCGCGGATACCGAGGGCGAGCGGCTGCTTTCAAGAATCTTCTTGAATGAGACACAATTTAAGAAACCTTAAGCATATGAAAAATCGATCCCTTCCAGGGCGCAAGACCCCAAGGCTTTGGCAGGTGCTCATCCTCTGTGGCTTGGCTTTGCCCGCCGTGGCGCAGCAGGGCTACAGCTATCCGCCACCTCCTGGGTATGGCCAATCGCCAGCCTATCCTCAACAGGGGTATGGCCAGCGCGGCTATCCGCAGCAAGGGTATAGCCAGCCTCAATACAGCCAGCCACGCACCGAGTATGTGAGTCCGATGGAGTTCTTGCCGACTTTCGGCCGGAAGTTTGGGGACATGTTCCGTCGCATGTTTTACGGCGATTCTGCTCCCCAAGGCTACTCTTCCCAGCCCCAGTCTCAGCATGGCGGTTACCCTCAAGGCCGCAGCTTGGACAATGCACCGCCCTCCTATCAGAGCCACTACGGTCAGTATCCACAGCAGGGCTATGCCACTCAGCCTAGCTACCCCTCGCAGCAGCCGCGTTATCAGCAGCCCACCGCGCAAGGGCAAATGCCTCCGCAGCAGCCTCAATACCAGACTCCTCCCCAGCAGAGACTGCCGACGAATCCTCCCACACAGCAGGGGAGTCGTATGAACTCCTCTCCGCCTCCGCGGGTTTCGGTCAAGCCGAAGGCTCCCCAGTCCTCTCCTCCGGCCAAATACACGCCTCCGACGATCACCAAGAAGAGTTCTCCAGCAGTTCAAGACACGCCGCCTTCACCTCCAAAAAAAGAAGTGAAGCAATCCAAGTCATCATCTTCATCGGAATACTACCCGCTGCCTGGGGCACAACCCAAGAAAGAAGAAGCTCCTCCTTCGAGCACAGCCTCTTCTTCTAAACCCAAGACGAATAGCAGTTCCACGGCCGGGAATAGCGGTTCATTCCTCAAAGGCAAACGTGCGGGCAAGGAGGGTCGTGTCATCAGTCCCTATCCACCTTATCAAGAACTGGATGTCACCGGTCTGAGCAGCGGTTCATTGGCCTTGGACCCGACCACCCAGAAGGTCTTTGAAGTGCCATAACTTTAGGATGAAACGTTTAGCCCTGAGCTCGGATGTTCAGGGCTAAACGTTCGGTCTGACAGATCTGTGGAGTGCGGAGCCCTAGAGCCTTGGTATCCTACTTTCAGGACTCCGTCCAATTTGGATCAGGGCATGCCTCTCAGACTTGCTCTTTCTTCAGGAGATCACGGATCTCCGTGAGTAGCTTGACCTCTTCAGGCACGGGAGGCGGGACTGGAGAATTCGGTTTGCTGGAAAGGGCGCGGAGCTTGTTGATCGGTTTCACAAAGATGAAGAAGACCACAGCCGCAAGAAGCAGGAAATTCAGGATTCCATTGCCGAGGTCCCAGACGCCTTGCACTAAGGATGGCCAGGTATCTTCTCCTTTGACCATGTTCACGACGGGGCCAATGACGCCTTTAACGACGCCATCCACGAGCTTGCTGAAAGCTCCACCGATGACAACACCGACAGCGAGGTCGATGATGTTGCCCCGCATAACAAACTCTTTGAATTCTTTGATCATGCTCATGAGTATAGGTTTGTTCAGCTCTAACGGTTAAGATTCGATCTGAAAAATGGAGAATTGACCAGCCGATTCTTTGCCAAGATGGGACGGATTTGTTTCGACGGTCATGCGGCGCATGATCTCCAATGGTTTAGTGTCGAGTTCAATGCGCAGCTGATGAACACCGTGGTCGAAAACGTCGGTTTCAGTCCAACGAGGAGCTTTCCGGAAGGAGGCCTGAGAAGGGGCGTAATGCGCAAGCCGTCCGATGTTTTCGTCGATCAATTCAGAGTGTGCCTTACCGGTGAGGTGCGTCACGACCACATGACAGCCGAGTTCGACGGCACGTGCCGACGCGCAGCGATCGACACGCTCGACGCCCAGGATGGTTTCCGTGGCGCTGGGGCAAATGATCAGGTCCACTTCCTGCCCACGCAGACAGGAAGAGATCTCAGGAATCTCGATGTCCAGGCAGATGATCACAGCGATCTTGAACCCGTGGAAGTGCCACAAATGGAGGGTTTTACCAGGGCTAAAGGCCCTCTCCCAAGGCGTGAGATGCAGTTTGTCTTGATGCAACAGTTTGCCGTTTACAAGGATGGGCGCTCGGTTGTGAATGAGTCCTGACGCGGCTTCCTCAAAGGGCACGGTCCCCATCACAACGGCTTTCTCTTCAGTGACTAAACGGCTGCTGATTCTCGGTAGCAGCGTTTGCCAAAAGAGGTCTGAGATCACCGCATGTACATCACGCTGTTTGGTCTCATCTTTGATCAGAGGCTCGAGGCCCATCCAGGTGAACTCTGGTAGCACCGTCAAATCGGCTCCGCTTTCCCAGGAATCAGAAATCAGACGAATCACTTCATCGGCATAAGCCGTGGGTGAAGCGGCGTGAAAACCTGGATCAAAGGTTAAAAGATCGACAATCATGGCCAAAACCAAAAGACATGGCTAAACGATGCGTAGCTTAAGCCAAGGTCTTCGTCCAGAAAGTCAGTGTTTTTGCGGATTCGTGCTCTTCATTCACATCTTTCCAATGAAAGGTCGCCTGCATGTCTGGCTGTTTCACGTAGCCACGCGATTGCCAGAAACTGTCGAGCGATTGGTAATTCGCTGGACGTAGAGAGTGATCCAAAGGCCGATTCACCGCACAGAAGGTGGTCATGCGCATGCCCAAAGATTGAGCATGTTTTTCCCGCTCGATGAAGAATTTTTTGCCCACGCCCCGACCTCGGTATTGCGATAGCAGGATTGATTCTCCCAAGTAGCAAATCTTCGAGAGGTCATGGTCATTTCGGCGAAACGGTTCTTGAAATTCGGGCCCCTCGTCCTCCATGGGCATGCAGGTGGAAGCACCCACGACGGCGTCACCATGGAAAGCCAACACCGCCATACTGCGAGGGCACTCCATGTAAACCTTCAAATAATCCCGCTCATAATCCAGATTCCCATCATACAGATACGGGAAGTCCCGAAACACGGTGATTCGGAGAGCCCCAAGTGCATCCAGATAGGGTTCAATCTCCTGGCCCTGGAAGTTTTGAAGACGCAGCATGGTGAGGGTTAAAACGAGGATTAACGATGAAAATTAGGAGGGAAAACGTGCTTGATGAATGGATTCGCAAGACAAGTGTTTTTCTGTCGTGTTGATTTACGCTGCAAGGAGGCTGTTCATGGCTTGAATGGCTGTTTTTTTAGCCACACGCTATCGCCTTTATGGATAAGCCCACATTTCTCTGGCTGAATGGACGTTTATGGAACGCTCAGGAGGCTTCGATCTCGCCCTTCGATCACGGGCTGTTGGTTGGCGATGGTGTCTTTGAGACTTTGGTGGTTCGTGAGGGACGTCCTGTAGGCGTGAAACCTCACTATGAAAGGTTGGTGCGCTCTTGTCAGACTATTGGTTTGGCTTGCATCACGGAGGCTGAATTTCGACAGGGCATCCAGGCGGTTCTAGAAGCCAATGGGCTGACTGATGCCCGAGTCCGGGTGACCTTGACGAGTGGTGACGGCCCCTTGGGCTCGGATCGAGGTCAAGGCTTGGGCACGGTCATGGCGGTGGCGACAGCGCTTAAACCATGGCCACCTGCGGAGGAGGTCTGGATCGTGCCGTGGGTGAGAAATTCTCGCAGTGCCTTAGCTGGGGTGAAGAGCCTGTCTTATGGGGAAAACGTGCGCTGTCTGTTGCATGCCAAGAACTTGGGATCTGGCGAAGCTCTCTTGTTGAATGAACGTGATGAGCTGTGCGAGGGCACAGGATCGAATGTTTTTATCGTCTCTGAGGGGCGTTTGATGACACCGCCCTTGTCCTCGGGCTGCTTGGCTGGCACCACCCGTGCTTGGGTCTTACAGGCCTGTGAGGTAGCTGGCATTGAATGTCTGCAGTGTGATATCCCTGCTGCTTGGCTTGAAGGCTGTGCTGAGGCATTTTTAACATCCTCGACACGGGATGTGCATCCCATCTCGCGATTGAACGGGAAGCCCTTAACTGCGCCGGGGCCACTGACACGGCGAGTGCAGCAAGCCTATGCCGAATTTGTGGAACGGGAGACCGCTTAACCCGTCACTCCCTGGCCACCACTTCGGTGCCGTCCTTGACGGTATCGGGTGGGTGCATGAGGACTTGATCTCCGGCCTTGAGCCCATCGATCACCTGAGTCCATTTACCATCGGAACGTCCTACGGTGACAGCGACGCTGTGTGCTTTGCCTGCGTTGAACAAAAAGCATTTCCAAGCTGAACCCTCACGAAACAGGGAGCCGCTGGGGGCTTGCAAGACCTGGTCCTCATGCCAGATGGCCACGCGGACTTCGACACGATAACGATCTCCGAGAGCCGCGGCCATGTCGGCCTCGGTATTGTCCAGATCACACAACACAATGACCCGCTGTTCCTCGACTCCTAATGCAGAGACCTTGGTAAAAGCGGCGGGTTCTACACGCCGCACGTGGGCTTTCAAAGGCTTATCGCCACCCCATTGCTCCACACTCACCTCAGCTCCGGGCCGGATGAGCACGGCATCGCGGGAAAGGATTTCTGCTTCAATCTCGAGATCCCGCACGTCCCCGATCTCCAAGATGGCTGTGCCTGCGGCGACGACGAGGGCACTCTCCTGTTCCACTCGGAGGACGCGACCTGAGACGGGTGACTTAACCTCCAGAGGAGTGCCTTGGGCTTCTGGATGGGCGAATTGAATCAACGCCGCCTTGGCTTGGGTGACCTCATAGCCAGCGACCTTTAGGGCAAATTCCTGTGCACGGACTTCTTTCGCCCGAACTTCGGCTTCACGCTCGATGTTGTCGCGATCATTCGCTGAGATGCTTCCTGCGGTAGCGTTCGAGCGGACACGGTCCCAGTTGGTTTGAGCGAACCGGGCGGAAGTCTTGGTCATTTCGAGCGCTTGCTGCGCTTGGGATAAGGCTGCTTCAGCCGCCGCCACTCGTGCTTCGGCTTGAGCTTTGGTGCGGGCATCCAGGAGTGGAGAGAGGCCTGGCTCGATGACCGTGAGCACCGTTTTATTCGCCTCGACTTCATCGCCTGCTTTCAACGATACCCGCTTCATCTGGCCACTCACGGGAGCTGCGACCACATACCGGTTACGGATGCGGGTTTTACCCTCCTCCATGACGTGCACGGTGAGGGGAGCCGTGCGCACCTGGGCTAACTCGACTTCGATCGGTCGTGGCTTCAGGCCATAGAGAACCAAGAGCAAGACACCGGTTGCAATTGACCAAAGAATGATTTTACGCAGGAGCCCACGTTTTGAAGAGGCCTTTTTCGCTTCCCAAGGGGGAGTGGGGGACTTGCCTGTTTGCTCCTCGTTCGCCATTTGTTTCATCTTAACCAGACTCGTGAATAGAGCAGGTGAAATTTTGCGTTTGATGGGTCTGAATTCCTGGTGGCTCTCTGCTTGCCAGAAATATCGGCCCTCCTACCATGATCACTCCTATGAAAGTCTCGTTGCTCTATACATTACTCACGCTGGCCTGCGGTTCTCTGTGCGCTGGTGATGCCGTTTCCCTATTTGATGGTCAGACCTTGAATGGCTGGACGGGAGCTGACGGTGCTGCCCCTGGAGCAGGGTGGGTGATCGAGGGCGGTGTCCTGCATTTGAATGGCACGCCAGGGGGCAATTTGCTGTCTGAAAAAGAATACACCGACTTCGATCTCGAGTGGGAGTGGAAGGTGGAAGACGGCGGTAACAACGGCATCAAATACTGGGTGGCCAAGATCGGTAGCAAGGAGTGGCTGGGCATTGAGTATCAGATGATTGATGATGAGAAGCACCCGGACGGTAAGCGTGGCGGCAGCCACACCACAGCTTCCATCTATGACATCAAAGAGCCGGCCGCTGATAAGCCTCTGAATCCCCCTGGCCAATGGAACAGCAGCCGCGTTGTTGTGCAGGCGGGCAAGATCCAGCATTGGCTGAATGGTCAACTGGTGTGTGAAGCGGATACTACGTCAGACGACTGGAAGGCGCGTATTGCCGCGAGTAAATTTAAAAGTAAGGTGGGTTTCGCTCCTGGCAAAGGCCGCCTGATGCTCACGGATCATCATGACAAAGTCTGGATCCGCAGCATCAAGATCAAAGAGCTGTAATAGTCCGAT
Organism: Prosthecobacter debontii; assembly: GCF_900167535.1. Classification (NCBI taxonomy): domain Bacteria; kingdom Pseudomonadati; phylum Verrucomicrobiota; class Verrucomicrobiia; order Verrucomicrobiales; family Verrucomicrobiaceae; genus Prosthecobacter; species Prosthecobacter debontii. The sequence goes on along the minus strand of NZ_FUYE01000008.1, from coordinate 186,100 downwards.
CAGTCACTCGCTTCAGGCAGCTTGGCCTCGTTCATGGGGCCAGGCTTTTTTGACCGCGAAGTTCTCTGCCGCAGGCACTTGCCAGACGAGATATTTCGAGAGCAGACGCATCAAGCTGCGGCTGTAAAGGGAGCGTGTGTAGCCGCCGGAAGCCATGCTGGCGATGTGGAAGGTGGAATGCCTCTCCATAATGCTGGCTAGATTAAAGGGGGAGGGCTTCATCGCGAGATTCTTGCCCGCAAGATGGATGCGGAAGATGCGCCCATCGTAAAAATAATTCACCAACTCGGTCCAAGCATGGTGCCACTGCACGATGCGGCGGCTGTAGGCGGCTAGGGCTTTCTGGAGAGCCTGGGGATGGTTCAGGATGTCCGCACCTTTTGCAAAGACACAGGCATCCAATTGGCGGGCTCCTTCCAAGGACATGAAGAGCCCCGGCGATAACATGGGGTCCACGAAACCAAAGGCATCCCCCAGCAGAACCCACCCTGGTCCATAACCTTGTGTGGAGAGCAATTGGTAGTTCGTGTAGGTCATGACGGGCGTGAGGCGTTTAGCGCGACGGCCTTTGGCCGCCAGCATAGGCTCCTCACGCAGTGCCGTTTCCAAGCGTTCTTCCGCAGTCGTGCCTAATGTTTTGGCATGGTCTTTATCCACGACAATGCCGACTGAAAGACGACCGGGCAGGGGGATACGCCAACTCCATCCCGCTTTGAGCACAGAAATGATCACTTGGCCGGGCTCCACCTCATCATGGTCGAAGTCTTCGTAGTGAGCAAAATAGGCAATATCATCCCTGCCGCCACGGATGGCTGGAATCTGCATCGCCCGGGCAAAACAACGAGCGCGTCCACTGGCATCGATCAGCAGCGGCTGAGCATCGAGTGGTAAACCCGCCTGCTTCAGACTGGTCTCAGAGAGCCGGACCGTCGGATGTCCCATCTGTTCTGAGGCGATCACCTCAGCCCGTGCATGAATGAATTTGGCACCGAGTTCTTCAGCTCTCAGGCGAAGCAGGTTGTCCAATTCTGGCCGTGGACTGTTAAAAGAATAGGGGGGGAGGTGACCTTCGACATTCTTGAAACTAAAGTGAATTCTAGGGCCATCACCCGTCACAAAAAACGAAGCTCCTGGCTTTCTGACGGAGATCTCCGCGACACGGTCTTCGATGCCGAGTTGGCGAAAAACGGGGACAACACCAGGGATGAGTGACTCCCCGACCAAGAGGTCGGGGCGCTTGTCATCATCAAACACCACACAGGAAAGGCCACGCTGAGCCAGGAATGCGGCTAGCGTGCAGCCCGCTGGACCCGCGCCTACAATCACGATTTGGGGCAGACGATTTGTCATTGAGGGAGAGACATGATTCCGAATACGCGCACCAGCAAGCTGAAGGATGATGCGGACCTCACTCGTTTTATGTGGGTGAGGTTAATGGGTTAAGTGAAAATCGTATGAACGCTAAAGGGTGTCAATCAAGCCGAGGGGTGTTTTTTGCTCACCTTCGGCGTTTTAAATCTTTTTATGTGGCAAATTGCACGTTTATGAAAACAGTAAACACTATATGTGTTCACAAAGTCTTCGACCTCGCTCTTCTGTAACTATTTCATGCAAGTTTATGAGTGATCGATTAATGTTTAACAGTATTGAAAATGAATGTTTTATCACATGCACATGAGCGGTTTCAAAGTAAGTTAATAAATGGTAGTTTTTGATTAACGACTTATTTTAGGTTACCATCTTTGATTTTTGCCCTTGTGAATAATCTTCTTGACCCATTCATCCGTTCTGGACAAACAGGTTACCGTCATTCGAAGGGGACGTCCCCAGTTCATTTTTATTTCATTCTCCTTCATTAAAAGATGTCCGCAGATTCCTCAACATTAGTGTCCGGCACCTCCGGACTTGTAGGAGAGAACCTCAGCATCATTGTGTGCAGGAACAGTCAGGGTGCAGAGGTGCGTGGCACCGTGCATCGACTGAGTCGACACTTGGCTGTTTTTGAAGTTTATAATCCCTACAGTATTCTCCAGCTTTCCGAGGTGCTTACGGATTTCCGAGTTACTGTGAATGACCGGATGCTTTATTCGGGGCGCGCTGTTATTACCAATCTAGTGAATACGGGGATCATGCTGATCCTTGAAGTGTCTCTTGATGATGAGGCCTGGATTGACGTTGATGTATTTAATCCAGTTCAGCAGCAGGAGCGATTGGTTGCGGAGTTTACTGAGTTTTTACAGCAGACCGAACGCACCTATAAAGTTTGGCCAGATTTCAAGGTGGTGGTGGCGGATATGCAGACGCTTCTTACCGATCTGCGCCGCTGGATGGAGCAGGTCGAGTTAGGTGTCCGCTCTATGCCTGCGGGGGACCGTCACCAAGCGGAAATTGAGATCATTCAAAAACTGGAAGCTCCTGTTGTTCCGATCGTTTTGCCGTTAATGCGCCGTTTCGAGGATATTGCCAATCAGATTCCTCAAGACATTCAGCCTGTGCATCGCAGTTACATCAAGCGTCAGTTGCATCCGCTTGTTCTGTGCGCGCCCTTCGTCTATCGCACCTATGCCAAACCGCTCGGCTATGCGGGAGATTACGAAATGGTGAGCATGATGCTCCGGGATCCCTATGAAGGGAGTTCTGTTTTCGCTAAACTCCTGAACAAGCTCTATCTGGAGATTCCGCCGGTGATCGCTCACCGCAATCGTATCATTTACTTGGTGGAACAGTTGACGGCGGAAACACAACGCGCCACGCAATTGCGCGGCAGAGCGCGAATCTATAACCTGGGATGTGGCCCTGCTCAGGAGATTCAGAGATTCCTGAAATCGGATGTCGCGGATACGGCTTGCTTTGACCTCTTGGATTTCAACGATGAAACCCTGGAAAGCACCAGTGGCGTTCTCGGTGAGATCAAGATCGAGAATCGTCGATCAACGGAGATTCAGTTCGAAAAGCGATCCGTGCATCAGATTTTGAAAGAGGCGGGTCGTCCAAATCCGGCGACTCAGGGGCAATACGACGTGGTGTATTGTGCCGGTTTGTTCGATTACCTTTCGGATCGTATCTGCCGCCGCCTGCTGGAGATTTTTTACGACATGTTGGCTCCTGGGGGGCTTTTGATTGCCACCAATGTTCATACCAGCAACCCCTGGCGGAACTGGATGGAGTATTTGGCGGAATGGCATCTCGTCTATCGCGATGAAGAGCAATTTTTGAAACTAGCTCCCTCTCGAGCTCCTGCTGGCGCTTCGTCAGTAAAGGCAGAAGAAACAGGCGTGAATATCTTTTTGGAGGTGAGAAAACCGGGCTCTTGATATGACCGCCGTCTCCAGTCCAGCCTCCAGTGCTGAAACGCTGTCCGCTCCTGAATTGATGCGGCAGTTTCAGGACTATGAGCGCGGCATCCGGGTGAAGAACTATCGGATGTGCGGTGTGCTGGCCTGTATCTTCATGCTGGGTGGCAGCACCCTTGATTGGGTGGTGTATCAAGAGGAAGGCGTGAAGCAGTTCTTTCCGTTTCGCGTCGTTACGGTCGTCATTTTGATCATCATCCGGATGGTCCTAGGCACGGAGTTCGGTCGTCACTGGCACCGTGTCTTCGGGCTGGCCATGGCCGCCCCGTTGATGGGGTCCATTGCTTGGATGATCTATGTGCGGGAGGGCTTTGCCTCTCCTTACTATGCGGGGTTGAACCTCGTCATGCTTGGGGCGGCCATCCTGATGCGCTGGCCTTTGGCTGAAAGCATTGCCGTGGTCTTGATGACGATCTTGATGTATCTGGCGGCGTGTTTCGCGCACGGTCCGATCGAGAAGCCGAGCATCTTTTATAACAACTTGTATTTCCTCTTTGTGACTGGTGTGTTCACCGCTGCGGGCACCTGGTTTTACAACAACATTCGTCTCACCGAGTTTGAACTCCGCCAGCGGCTGGATAGCAGTCGGGAAAAACTCCAGGATGCCAATGATCGTCTGGCCGATTCCTACGGTCAACTTGAGCAATCCAAGACACAGCTTGAAGATTCCAACGCGAAATTGGAGGAGAATAACAAGAAGCTTCGGGAGTTGGATGAAGCGAAGAGCCGTTTCTTCGCCAATGTCAGCCATGAATTGCGCACTCCGCTGACGCTGCTGCTGGCACCGATCGAGACGCTGAAGACACGCGGGCCGCACATGGTCGAGCAGGAGCGGGATGATCTCTTGGCGACGATGCATAATAATGCGATGCGGTTGCTGAAGCTCATCAATGATCTCTTGGACCTCGTCCGATTGGAGTCGGGCACCATTCAGATTCGCAAAGCTCCCGTCGCTTTGGAGGAGTTTGTGCGTGGGTTAGGGAATGCTGCTGGTGGTGTGGCCAAAGATAAGCGGATTCATCTGAGCGTGGATTGTGATTCAGGGCTCGGCCGAATCATGGCGGATTCAGAGAAGCTTGAGCGCATCTGTCTGAATCTCTTGTTCAATGCCTTGAAATTTACCCCATCGGGCGGTTCGGTAAATCTGACGGCTCGGAAAGATGGTGAGTGGCTGCGTTTGGATGTCCGCGATTCCGGTGTGGGCATCGCTCCAGAAGATCTCCCCAATATCTTCAGTCGTTTTTGGCAAGCTGATACCTCCTCTCAGCGCAAGTATCAGGGTATGGGGATCGGCCTATCGCTGGTCAAAGAGATTGCGGAAGCTCATGGCGGTAGTGTCTCCGTGGAAAGTGAGCGAGGCAAAGGGACGACCATGTCGGTCCTGCTGCCCTTCCAAGAAGCCGAAGACGAGGCTGAAGCTCCGCCAGAGACGGATGGTCATGACATGGCTCCTGCCGAGCAAAAAGAATGGATCAGTGATCTGTATCGCCGGGCCGAGTTGTTCCCGGCGATGACTTCTCTCCAGGCTACTCTCCGGCCTGTCGAAGTCTCGATCGGTAAACGCAGCAAGAAACCGAAGCTCCTCATCGCTGATGATGAGCCTGATATGCTACGTTTTCTGCGCACCCAGCTCTCTGAGAGTTTCGAAATTATCGAAGCTGTCGATGGCTATCAGGCTGTCGAGAAAGCGGCTCAATTCCTGCCAGATATCATCCTGTCTGACATGATGATGCCTGAGAAAGACGGCCTTCAGGTGTGTCGGGAACTCCGCGAGCGCACTTCGACGAAAAACATCCCCGTGGTGTTACTCACCGCACGGGCTGATGAGAAGACGAAAATCGACTGTCTTACTGCGGGTGCCAGCGACTTCCTCGGCAAACCTTTCTCGCTGACAGAGCTTTCCGTCCGTCTGAAAAACCTCACGGATTCGCACCTTTATCAACGCGAGTTGGCAGTTCAGAAGCAGCGCTTGGAAGCTGCTCTGGAGCAAGTGAAGGAGACGGAAGCCCTACTCGTCCGAAATGAGAAACTGGCGTCTCTGGGACGCCTGAGCGCTGGCCTGATCCACGAGATTAACAATCCGCTTAACTACGCGAAACAAGCACTCTTCGTTCTCCGGGACACGACAGGGAAGCTGGCAGAGTCAGATCGCCCAGACTTCGTCGAAACGCTGGGCGATATCGAAAACGGGGTGGACCGTGTGGCACGCATCATTAGTGATTTGCGCGGATTCTCGCGTAACTCCAGCCAAGTGGCGGCTTCATTCAATCTCGCTCAAGCTGTCGAGACAACCTTGCGCTTTTTCTCACACGCCTTTAAAGAAGGTGTGGATGTGAATACGGACCTTCCTGCCTATGTGGAGGCTCATGGAGACCAGAACCAATTCATCCAAGTACTCATCAATTTGATTCAAAATGCTCTGGATGCGATGGCGGAAAAACAATACCCAGAGGGGCAACAGCGCGCCCTCAAGATCTGGGCCGTTGAGAAGGGAGATTATATCTCTCTGCACATCCGCGATAATGGCCCTGGCATCCCCGAAGGCATCCGCAATAACATCTTTGATCCGTTTTTCACCACCAAGGATGTGGGGGCAGGCATGGGCCTGGGACTCTCCATCTGTCACCAGATTATCGCTGAGCATGGTGGCCGGATTTTGCTTGAAAGCAATCCTGGTGAGTTCTGTGAATTTGTTTTGGAAATTCCTGTTACCCCTCCCATACTCGAAGCCTAAGCCCTAAACGCCTAATCGTCCCCTCATGCAAAACCTCTACGACTATAAACGCTACGCGATCCTTTACGTGGATGATGAAGAAATGGCGCTCAAATACTTTGAGAAGACTTTCGGCGGAGAGTTTCGCATCATCACTGCGACCAATGCCAACGACGGATTAAAGCTGATTGAATCCCGTGGGGATGAAATCGGTGTGTTGCTCACTGACCAGCGCATGCCGGGTCAGAAAGGCGTTCAGCTCTTGGAGCGGGCACGCCAGATCCGCCCTAAGATCGTCCGAATGATGATCACGGCCTTTGCTGACTTCGGGGTCACGGTGGATGCGGTCAACCTGGGAAACGTCTTCCGCTATGTCTCCAAGCCTCTTCAGGTCGAAGACATGCGCAATACCCTGCGCCGAGCGATGGAGTTCTTCTTGCTCCAGCGTGAGCGGGATGACCTCCTGCGTGAAAAGCTGAGCGTGCTGCAGAATATGGTGATTACAGATCGTGTGATCAGTCTCGGCGTGCTTGCCAGTGGCCTATGCCAGCACCTGCGCAATCCGTTGGAAGCGGTTCAGACCTTTCTCAATCTCACCCCGAGCAAGCTGCGTGAGGAAGCGGTGGACATGGATCGTCTTCAGAATCCTTCGTTCTGGCAAGATTTCCACTCGCAGGTTCTGCGTCAAGCCGGCCGGATTTCCGAACTCATCGGTCAATTGGATGGTGCGAGTTTAACGGACTCCGCCAAGGCCGAATCTCAAGTCAATCCGAAGGAAGCCCTGCTGTCCGTCGTGTCATCCCTGATGCCTGCCTTGGAAGCCAAAGGCATGAGGCTAGATTTGGATGTTGGAGATGATTTGCCTGAAATCTCTTCCGATGGCCGTCGCTTCGAGCGCATGTTTCAGCTTCTCCTCCAAGATGAAGTCGATGTTCTCCCTGCAGGTTCTCGCATTGCAGTGTCTGCTCGCGCCCAGCGCTTCGCTGATAAGCCGGTGTCCATTCAGTTCGTGGTTCAAGACAACGGTCCAGGCTTGCCTCAAAGTTCACTCCGCTCCGTGTTCGATCCGTTTGCTATGCATGCGGAAACCGGGCCTGACTTTGGTCTGAATCTCATGGCGGTTTACTTCCTCGTCTTCCACCATGGTGGGCACATTCAGGCAGAAAATACAGCCGATCAGGGCGCTCGGTTCACCATCGATCTGCCACTGCTGGCGGAGAGCCCTGCTCCCACTGCGACGAGCAGCCGTGACTTCGTCACCAAGGTGCTGATGAACGATCTGCTCTGGGAGCGCCTCTTGGCTGGGGATTGATCCGATGGATAACAAAACGCCGCTCGGCTAAGAGTGGCGTGTTTTCAAACAAGCCCCGGGGTTAATTAAAAGCCTCCGGGTTTTGTTTTTTAGAGTGGAGTCTTCAAGCTCGGGGCCTCAAGGGCAGACTATTTTTTGCGTTCTTTCGGTTGTTTACCTCGCACACTCATGCGGAAGGGCACACCAGGGGCGGGCCATTCTTTGCGGATCACACTCTCGAGGAAGCGCAGATAGCCTTCGGTCATCTTGGCGGCTCGGTTAGCAAACATAACGAAGTGAGGCACGGGGATGGCGACATCCTCGGTTTCGTTAACCTGAGTGACATAGAGCAGCTTGAAGGTTTGTGGACTGCGTCCCAGGGGCCCAGGGGTATTCTCGATCGTTTCATGCATCAGGCGATTCAGCACGCCTGTGCCGATGCGACCTTGAGCTCCTTTACGCACGTTTTCGATCTGGACGAAGAGCTTACCGATATTCTCGCTGTTCTTGGCGGAGGTAGCAATCAACGGGGCGTAACTGAGGAAGAAGAACTCGCGGCGCATGACCTCGGTTAGCTCTTCGATACGATCTTTCTGCTTCGCGTGAGGGTGAAAGAGATCGAACTTGTTCATCACCAGGATGCACGGCTTGTTCTCTTCCACAATCATCTGAGCCACCTTGCGGTCCTGCATTTTGGCTCCGCCGGCGCAGTCGATCACCAACAGGCAGAGGTCTGCTCGTTTGATGGCTTGATAGCTCCGCTGAATGCTAAAGATCTCCACTTGGTCATCCACCTTGGCTTGCTTGCGAATCCCTGCGGTATCAATCAGCTGATAGTTCTTGCCGTTGAAGGTGCAGAAGACATCCAGGCTGTCGCGGGTGGTCCCTGGAACATCACTTACGATGGCACGCTCCTGACCCAGAATCGCATTCACCAGGGAAGACTTGCCCGCATTGGGACGGCCCACGATGGCGAGCTTTAAAGGGCGGGCGTTGCGTCTTTTTTCCTGCTCATCTTCAGGCTCCTCCTCTGCGATGTCGAGGGTTTCGACAATGGTTGTTACGAGATCATTGATACCGTGCCCATGGACCGCGCTGACTTCTGCGGGGTCACCAAAGCCCATGCGCGTAAATTCAGCCGTTCCCATCCGGCGCTTTTCTGAATCGGCTTTGTTGGCCACCAGCAGCACGGGTTTTTTGGTTCGGCGCAGAATTAGGGCCAGGGATTCGTCGATGGTGGTGATACCTGCGGTGACATCCACGACAAACAGCAGTAGGTCTGCCACATCCAGGGCGATGGCGGCTTCCACCTGCACCTGCTCGGTCAACACATCTTCCGTATTGGCACCAATACCTCCGGTGTCCATGATGTTAAACACCTGGGGACCGCGTCGGCATTCAGCGGTGATACGATCCCGAGTCACTCCGGCCAAATCATGGACAATGGAAATGTTCATCCCGGCCAGGCGGTTGAACAGGGCGGATTTGCCCACGTTCGGGCGGCCTACGATGGCGACGGTTTTACGCATGAGGGAAAATGGAGGGCTGAATCTGACGAAAAATGAAGAGGAAGAGATGGCGGCGGAGGGGCGGTGGGTCAAGGGGAGGAAAACCCCTGCGATGCCACAGGATCATCGACTAAACATGCTTACCGCTATGCTTCTGTACCTGACGGACGCCCGCTGCTAAATTTAAGAAGCCGGAGACGGCGGTGAAGGCACCTGCGACGGCTGTCGGCCAAGCCAGGGCTGGGAAATCGAGCATCAACCAGAGGATAGCAGCAAATTGAGCAAAGGTCGCCACTTTGCCCGTCCAGTGCGGCTGGATGACGCATTTCCCCGTGAGGTAGTCGATGAGAAAGGCACCTCCGATGCTGGCGAGGTCACGGGAGATCACAAGCACGGGAAACCACAGGGGGAAATGCTGGCGCCAGCCTGTGAAGCTCAGGGTGATGATGGCGGAGAGCAGCAAGAGTTTATCTGCCAAAGGATCCAAAATAGCGCCTAAACGACTCTTTTGATTGAAGTGGCGAGCGACATAGCCATCCACCGCATCGCTTAGCGCCGCCGTTGCAAACACCGCAATGGTCCACCAACGTAGCATTTCGTTGGCCTGGCCCAAAGCGACGCTATCCCCATAATAGATCGCCAACCCAACGAAGACGGGGATGAGGAGGATGCGAAAGAGCGTGATCTGGGTGGCAAAGGTCACAGAGCGGACCTGTTCTTTAACCCGCTAAGGGCATGATTGCAATGAGACGTTGTCTTTTCCCACAGGAGCGGGGATTCGGAAGTCTTTTTCGACGTGGATGTCTCCCAGACTCTCTGAGCGCGTCTGCACCGGGAAATGAGCATCTGTGTCCGATTTCGTATAAAAGTTGTCCTAGGGAGTGGCTAGAGGGCGAGCGTTATCATGCACGAACTTAAAAGCTGTTAGCCCAACCATGAAGCGTCTCTGCATTTCTCTTTTGTTGATTCCCTTATTCATCTTGGCGGACCGACCCTCGGAAGGGCCGATCCGTGTGCTTTATGTTGATCATGAGGGGGCGGAGCAGACTCAGGTGGGACCGTTGCACGACCTGATGAAGAATCTCGGCCGCGATGCGATTTGGTTCGATTATGCTCAAGACGACTCACGAGCCCATGAGTATGACGTCGTGATTCAATCGTCGGAAGCGGGGTCTTTTGACGAGGTTCGGGAGCGTGTTTTGAAGGCCCTTTCCCCTCAGCGTCGCGATTCCTACATGGCGTTCATCGAGAAGCGAGAACCTGAAATCCGTGAGAGCCATCCGATGGTGGCCAACTACGAGAAACGTCCGCAACCGGTGACCTTTCAACATCCCTTCAGCGTCAAAGGCAGCATGGAGCGCACACAAGTACCAGCTGATGTTGAACTGAAGCTGTTTGCGGCTGAGCCTGACATCCGTAAACCCATTGCCATGGCATGGGATGCGCGTGGACGCTGCTGGGTGTGTGAAACCAGCGATTACCCTCACGGCTTAGAGGAGGATGGACGTGGGCATGATTCCATCAAGATCTGCGAAGACACGGATGGAGATGGGCGTGCAGATAAATTCACCGTGTTCGCCGACCATCTCAATATTCCCACGGCGCTCGTCTTTGCCAACGGTGGGGTGATCGTCAGTCAACCTCCCCGATTCATGTTCCTGAAAGATACAGACGGCGATGATAAGGCGGACATCCGCCAGGATATCATCACGGGTTATGGCATCCGGGATACTCATGCTCAAGCGAGCAATCTTCATTACGGCTTGGATAACTGGATTTACGGCTGCGTCGGTTACAGTGGGTTTGACGGTGAGGTTGGTGGGAAAAAGCTCAGCTTTACCATGGGCACGTATCGTTTCCGCGCCGATGGCAGTGCTTTGGAGTTCTTGCATCAGTTCACCAACAATGCCTGGGGGCATAGTGCCAACGCAGCAGGAGATCAGTTTGGCGGCACGGCCAATGGGGCCCCACTCTTCTATGGAGGTATCCCGGCCACGATCGCCCCGGCAGGGATCCGGGTCATGACGGCCAAGAAAATCAATCAGGTCGATACCGTCCACTCGATCACGCCAAACTTTCGGCAGGTGGATGTCTTCAATGGCTACACGGCTGCTGCTGGATGTGCATTCATTGAGAGCAAGGCACTCCCTGATCGCTTGCAAGGCATGGCCATGGTGTGCGAGCCGACGATGAAGGTCATCTCTCTGATGAATGTTCAAGCGGATGGCGCAGGTTACATCGCCAAGGATGCATTTAATCTGGTGGCGAGTTCGGATGAATGGATGTCGCCAGTTTTTGCCGAAGTGGGACCCGACGGAGCGATCTGGTTTGCCGACTTTCAGAACTTCATCATTCAGCATAATCCCACCCCGAGTATCGAACGAGGCGGCTTTAAGGGGGAGACGGGTGTAGGGGGAGCACACAAGAACGATTTGCGCGATCATACTCGCGGCCGAATTTATCGAGTCGTGGCTAAAGGGAAATCCGCTGTCGTTAAGGCACCCGCCTTGGATGGAGACACTCAGTGGTCCCGGCTGACTGCTCAACGGGAGTTCGTGGAAGCTGGAGAAGTCGATGATGCGGATCTTGTTAGGCGGATCAAGGCGGGTGGTATCGGGGCAGTGCATGCTTTATGGGCGCTGCACGGCCTTGGACGCTTGGATGAGGCGACCCATCGCTCCGCATTACTGTCTCCTGACGGCGTGCTGCGTCGAAATGCGATACGGGCACTGGGGCGTGACGCAGGGGCGTCTTCGATGCTCTTCGGTTCAGGTGTCGTCCAAGATCCTAATTTGCAGACTCGTCTCGCCGCTTGGGTTAAGGTAGCCGAATTTGAAACCTCCGACGAAATCAAAACCCTGGTCGGTCAGTTGATCGCAGATCCTGCGACAGCTCAGGATGAATGGTTGTTAGAGGCAAGCCGTGTCTTGTCGAAAAAGCATCACGTGCAACTCTATCAAGAAGGGCCCAACCTCTTGGTAAACGCTGGATTTGAAAAAGTGGGCGCTGATGGCCTTCCAGAAGGGTGGCGTCGTCGTGACTATGGAGAAAAGCCAGGAAATGCCAAGGCCGAGTGGGCAAGTCTGACAGGTGAGGGTAACGCTCATGATGGGGAACGAGCGGTCCGCTGCATTACCCGCGATGAGGCGGACACCAGCCTGTATCAGGATGTCGCATTAAAGCCTGGTAGAACCTATCGCCTGCGTGGTTGGGTGAAGACGCATGCGTTGAAAGGCAAGGTCAGTTTTAATGATCACATCGGTCGCCACGAGACCGAAAAGGACACCGCAAAAGACAGTGATTGGAATGAGGTGGAAGTGATCTTTACCAATCCGGATAAGACGCGTGCGAGTATCAATTTGCTACACGTCGCCAAAGGGGATGGCTACTTTGATGATGTCAGCTTGTGTGAATTGATTGTTCCCGCAGGGACCCAAGACAAACCTCTCATCGGGGATCGTGAGCGTGGTGAACAAATTTTTTGGAAGCATCCTGTGGCCGCTTGTGTCACCTGCCATTCACTGAGGGGTAAAGGTAGCACTGTGGGTCCTGCCTTGGACGGAATAGCAGGCCGTAAAGACGATGCCTATTTGATCGAGTCCTTGGTCAATCCAAACGCCAAGCTGGCGGAGGGTTATACCGCCACGCCGATCAGCCCGATGCCGCCCATGCAATTGATCTTGAAGCCGCAAGAGTATGAGGACGTCAAAGCTTTCATTCTGAGTCTCAAGTGAAACGGTCAAGAGAGTTTGGAGCGTTACAGCCTCTTGGATAATAGCACGCCGTCACTGAGATCAGCGTAAGGATAGGGTCAGTCTAATTGCTCCGGTAGTTCCGTGAAGATGGTTGTAGGATTTGTTAGGCGTCTCTTCCTTATTCACTACTGCGTCTATGCCTTGATGGATGCTGGGTGATGTTATTGATTGTTAGGTGTCCTTGCGGCTTGTTCTGTGGGTTGAGAAATGAAAAAAACCGCGCTCGATTGAGCGCGGTTTTTCAATGTTTACCTAACTGAATGTGAGTTCTGTGGCTTGCTAAACTTATTGTTTGGCTGAGGCGACCTCTACGGTTTCATCTTTCGTTGCCGCGAATTCAGGTCCCGGATCACGTGTGATTGGCCAATAGGCTTCCATGTTCAGGCTTTCTGGAGGGGTCAATGCAAGGCTATCCGCCCCAGCTTTGGACACTGCTTGATACGCGAGCGGCACCACAGTCACGCACATCCGATCTTCTTCCATCCGCTGGACATGCAACGCGGAGGCATAGTTGCGCTTTTGGAGATTGAATGTGTCTCCGGTGGTGAAGGGAGGCGAGTCTTTGGTTAGCCCTGGCAGGACCAATTCAAGATCCACATCTTCAAGGTCACTGGCACGAGCACGAACGATCCAGCCTTTGGTAAACACATCTGAATCGGTCAGTGCGCGGACATTGAGAACGCGGAAACTGCCCAGCAGGTAGAGGGGCTGTTCGTGTTGGTAATTTTTGAGATAGGAACGCTTCAGCATGTCATTACGCACGCTGAGCTGCTCATAGTTATAGGAATAAAACTCCGCCAACAGATCCCGCGGGCCGAAGGACTTCCCATTAGGAGCGGTGTAGATCGTATAAGGACGAAGTGGCGTAAGTTTTTTAAATTTTGCCAGAACCTTGTAATTGAAGGGTTTTTCAGGGTGTGAAAAAACCATGATGCTGAAAAACCAGCAGAAAGTTGCAGCCCCCATAAGGAGGGTAATCAAAATGGCCCACCAGAAGATGCCACCGCCCTCTTTTTTCTGGGAAAGGCTACCACCACCGTAAGAGCGGTATTCGCTGCCGTCGCTGAGAAAACGAACTTGCATATCAAAAATGAGAAAATTATTAAAAACTGTAAAAGTAGCTCTATGAAATTTTACTGGTTCAAACCAAAAAGAAAAGTTTTTTTTGTGAATAAACCGAAATTTTGTTCCTCACATCTATTCCTTTGGTTCAAAGGATGTTCCACAGCCGCAGCTGCGGGTTGCGTTCGGGTTGATGACTCGGAAGCCTGAATCATTCAGATCGTCCACGTAATCAATTGTGCTACCTTCAAGAAGGCGAAGGCTGTCACGATCCACAATGAGGGTGACACCCCCATCGGTAAAAAGATGATCGGAGGGTTGAGGCTGGGTAATGCTCATTGCATATTGCCATCCAGCACATCCGCCCTTTTCCACACCGATCCGGAGCCCGCTGCCAGCGACAGCCTGCTTGGCGGTCAGCATCTGGGAAAGCTCGCTAATGGCGTTCGAAGTGAGTTGAATCATATTAAAAACAAAGGTCAGGAGGGAAATTGGGAAAACCAGGTGTCGCAATCTGGTGTGATCGTGTCACATGATGGGTTACGTGCATTCGTCCTGCACTATTTGCAGTGTTATGTCAAAAATTCGTATTCTTTCGGATTCTTTAGCCAGCCAAGTGGCGGCAGGAGAGGTGGTGGAGCGCCCCGCCGCCGTCATCCGTGAACTGGTGGAAAACAGCCTGGATGCTGGCGCGAAGCATGTGACGGTCGAGGTGCAGCGTGGCGGCACGGCACTCATACGCATCACCGACGACGGATGCGGGATGGACCGGGAAGATGCCTTGCTTTGCATGGAGCGGCACGCGACGAGCAAGATCCGGACCAAAGAGGACCTGGCAGCGATTCGAACGTTTGGATTTCGCGGAGAAGCTTTGCCGAGCATCGCCAGTGTGAGCCGATTTCGTCTCGCGACACGGGAACGCGATGTCTTGAGTGGGACGGAAATCGAGGTGTTAGGAGGTAAGCTCAGTGGCGTGCGCGACCATGGCGGCGCAGCCGGGACGGTCATTGAAGTGCGTTCGCTTTTTTTCAATGTGCCTGCTCGACGGAAGTTTCTGCGGACGGAAGCCACTGAATATGCCCATATCGAGCAACAGTTTCGGCTGCACGCGATTGCCAATCCCGGCACGGCATTCACGTTGATTCGAGATGGAAGTGTGGCGTTCCATCTACCAGCGACGGAAGATCCCTTGGAGCGTATTCGTGGATTGGTGGGAGAAGATCTGGTATTGCGGTTGATCAAGCTGCCTGAGGTGGAGCATCTGGGCGTCAGTGTGGCGGGTTATGTCGGGGGGCCAGGGTTGAGCCGCTCCAGCCGCCAGCAGCAGATTACTTTTTTGAATGGTCGCCCGATCGAGAGCCCTGCGATCAACTACGGTTTGAAGGAGGGCTTTCACAATGCACTGATGAAGGGGCAGTATCCGGTGACTTTCATGTTCCTGGAGATGGATGCCCACGCTTTTGACATCAACGTGCATCCCGCAAAAAAGGAAGTGCGTTTTCACGATGGTTTTGCGGTTCGTGAAGCCGTGGCCAGAGCTGTCAAAAGGGCTTTGGAGACCGGGAGTAAGCTTCCTACGGGGCATGTGCCCGCCCAACGCCCAGCGGCTCCATCACCTGCGCCTGAACAGGTGGAATTAGCGATGCCATCCGCAGGGCCGGTCCTAGCGCCGCGTTTGAATAGCGAGTTCCCCGCGCAACAGGGGAGCTTACGCATGAAGGACAAGCCCGATTTTGCGCCAGCGTGGCGGGAGAAACCCGCCGAGCCGGTGACGCCTCAGGTCGTTTCCCCCAGCCTTCCTCCACGAGAGGTGGTGGCGCCGATTGAAGAAGCTCCGGATAGGCTGTCTGCTGAAAAAGGGGAGCCGATGGGCCATGATGCATCTTCTTCAGTCGATGGAGGCGAGTCGCCGGATTCGATGTCTCGCATGCCCTCCTTTCGCATCATCGGCGTGCTGCATAAACTGTATGTCCTCATGGAAAGCGCCGAGGGTCTTGTGGTAATGGATCAGCATGCAGCTCACGAACGCGTCAATTTCGAAAAGATGCGCAAAGCCATGGAAAAAGGCGGTGTGCCCTCTCAGAGGCTGCTGATGCCTCTGACGCTCCAGACCAGTCCCCGAGAAGCGGATTTACTGAAACGCCATCTGGATGCGCTGGCGAGGCTGGGAATCGAAGCAGAGCCTTTCGGGCCTAATACCTTTAAGATTGAGGCGCTGCCGACTTTTCTGAAAACCGACGACCCGTTGGCTTGGTTGGACCAGGTGATTGAGGAACTGCAGAGCTTGAGTTCGAAGACCTCAGCGCTGCGGTTGGGGGAGGATATGATCGCTACGACCGTATGTCGCCACTCCGTGAAAGCCAATGACCGACTTTCCATGCCAGAGTTGCAGGCATTGCTGAATGATCTCTTCGCATGCGAGATGCCGTATTGCTGCCCCCATGGACGCCCGACCTTGATTCAAATGTCTTTGGGAGAGCTGGAGAGAAAGTTCGGACGGCAGGCTCCTTGATAAGGTTTCAAAAAAAGCTCGCAACTCGTCTGGCCTAACCGGGTTTCACGTCATCGTAAAAATCGATGACGGCCATGAAGGTATTCTCCAGCCTCTTTTTCTCATTGATCTGGACTGCGGCGCTGAGTGCAGCGTCGGCAGAGATCATGAGCGGTGCCCATGCTGAAGTTTCAGCGGATCAGTTGCAGTTCTTTGAAAAGAACATCCGCCCGGTCTTGGTGGAGCATTGTTACAAGTGTCACTCGGCGGCGTCGGATAAGATTAAAGGGGGGCTGACGCTCGACACCAAGCAAGGATTGCAGCTCGGCGGTGAGTCTGGCCATGCCGGCGTGACTCCCGGTAGCGTCGGCGAAAGCTCCATTTACGAGGCCATGACCTGGCAGCGGGATGACATGCAAATGCCTCCGAAAAACAAGCTGCCCGAAGAGGTGATCAGCAACTTCAAAAAGTGGATTGAGATGGGGGCTCCCGATCCACGTGAGCAAACAGTGGCCAACGCTACGGGGGGGAGACGTGAGATCAATATGAAGGAAGGGCGGCAGCACTGGTCTTTTCAGAAACCGAAGCTGTCGGTTGTGCCTGAATTGAAGGACGCCAGTTGGGCTCGTTCCACCATTGATCAGTGGGTGCAGGCGGGCTATGAAAAAGCGGGGCTTAAACCTGCTCCGGACGCCGAAAGGCGCACCTTGATTCGCCGCATCGCCTTTGACCTGACCGGGCTGCCACCCAGCCCAGAAGAAGTCGAGGCGTATCTCAAAGACACTTCTCCACAAGCCACAGAGCAGGTCATTCAGCAGTATCTCGATTCACCTCGATTTGGTGAGCGCTGGGGGCGTTATTGGCTGGATGTGGCCCGCTATGGGGAGAGCAGTGGTAAGGAAGTGAACGTGCTTTATCCCCATGCCTGGCGTTATCGGGATTATGTCATTGATGCCTTCAATCGCGACAAACCCTACGACCAGTTTGTGAAAGAGCAGATTGCTGGTGATCTCATGCGTCATGAGAGTCAACGCGATCAGGCGGAAAAGATCGTGGCCACTGGTTTTTTGGCCATAGGGTCGAAAGGGCACAACAACCGAGACCGCCGCCAGTTTACGATGGATATGGTGGATGAGCAGATCGATGCGATTTCTCAATCCATGCTGGGGCTAACGCTGGCCTGTGCGCGCTGCCATGATCATAAGTTCGATCCCGTGACGCAGCGCGACTACTATGCGCTGGCGGGTATTTTCCTCAGCAGTGAGACGCTGTATGGCACGAATCGGCAACTCCAGAATAACAATCCGAGTTCGTTGATCGAGCTGGAACCTGGGGCTGGGCAAATCTCAGGATTGGCCTCCATCTCGGCCTCGGAGTATGCCGAGCTCAAACAGCGTTATGAGACGGCGAACGCCTCCGCTGAAGAGGCTGAGCGGGCTGTCTTGGCGCAACGCCGAGAGAGGAGGGAAAACAACAACGCGGCTGATTTGCTGCGCATTCGTGCAGCACGGGATCGGTCGGAGGCTCTCAAGGCCGATCTGGATCAGTTTTACGACGATGGCTCGGTTCGTTCGTTGGCGATGGGGGTCCTGGATCGTGATCTCCCGGTCAACAGCCCGTTGCTCGTGCGTGGGGATTTGAAGCAACCTGGGGATGTCGTTCCTCGTGGCTTGGTCGAGGTGCTATGTGCGGAGGATGAGCCTCGTAACATCAGTCAGGGCAGTGGCCGATTGGATTTGGCTTGGTTCATCGCGAGTTCGGACAATCCCTTAACCGCACGCGTCATGGTGAATCGCATCTGGTCGAAGCTCATGGGGGCAGGTATCGTGACGACTCCCGACAATTTTGGATTCATGGGGCAGAAGCCCAGCCACCCAGAGCTGTTGGATTATTTGGCGATCTCCTTCGTGAAAAAAGGCTGGTCGGTGAAGTCGATGATCCGCGAGATCATGCTCAGTCGCAGTTATCAAATGGCATCGACCTACGACGTGGCCAACTATGCGGTGGACCCAGACAACAAATGGCATTGGCGGATGAATCAGCGTCGGTTGGATGCAGAGGCGTTGCGGGATTCCATGCTTGCTGTCGCAGGCACGCTGAATCTTTATCCCGTGGACGGTTCCCCTGTCGCTCGTGCAGGCGAGGGGAGGGAAGGCTTAGTGACCTTGTTCCGTGACATCTCGACTCCGTCCTACAACTACCGCAGCATCTACCTGCCCATTTTGAGGGATCAGATCCCAGAGTTTCTCACCGTGTTCGATTTCCCAGATGCAAGTTTGGTCAATGGCGAGCGCGATACCACCAATGTGCCGAGCCAAAGTCTGTTCTTGATGAACAATCCGCAGGTGTTGAGTGCCGCCGATGCCTTTGCTGAAAGGTTGGGCAAATATCCCGGCACAGCCCTGGATCGTCTGCACTACGCTTATCAGCTCGCTTTTTCACGAGTTCCCTCGGCTGAGGAATGGACTGCGATCAAGAGTTTTTGGTCGCGCTTTGTGCCTGAGGCGACTGAGGGCAAAGGTTCCCAGCAAGCAAAGGATCGAGCTCAAAAAGTCGCCCTCTCAGCCTTTTGTCAAAGTCTCTTGGCCAGTGCTGAATTCCGTTACCTGAACTGAATCGATTTCCTGATTCCACCTCCTTGATGCCATGAATCCGTTTTTCAATCGCCGTCAGTTTTTGAAGACCACGTCCAATGGCTTCGGCTATCTGGCCTTTGCCGCACTGGCTCAGCAACAGGCCTTGCGCGCCAGTTCCGCTTTAGCGGCCAAGTCACCCCACTTTGCACCGCGGGCAAAGCATGTGATTTTCCTGTGCATGCAGGGGGCACCGTCTCATGTGGATTTGTTGGACTATAAACCCAAGCTGATGGCGGATGATGGTAAAAGTGCGCCCTCAATCGCCGGGCGTTATGGCCAGGCGAAACTGATGCGCTCGCCCTGGAAGTTTAGCCAGTATGGGAAAAGCGGCTTGTGGGTTTCTGAACTGCTGCCGCATTTGGCCAAGCAGGCGGATGACCTGTGCCTCATTCATTCCATGTCCACGGATCTCCCTGCGCATCCGCAGGCAGTGACCCAGATGCATACGGGGACAACCCAGTTTGTCAGACCTTCATTGGGGTCATGGGCTCTCTATGGGTTAGGCACGCAGAATGAAAACCTGCCCGGGTTTATCACCATCAATCCGCCGGGCAATGCCACGCGGAGCTATGGCAGTGCTTTTTTACCCGCTATTTATCAAGGCACAAAAATCGGCGGTGCCGGAGTTCCTGGCGGTGGTGCTTTGGCGCGCCGTTTTGGGCGGGGTGGGGATCAGGCCAGCATGGCGAACATCCAGAACAATCGCTTTAGCACGGAGGCGCAGCGCACCCAGTTGGACTTGGTCCAGGCGCTCAACCAGTCTCGCATGCAGCAGGATGGTGGGGTGAGTGCTGAAGTGGAGGGCGTCATCGAATCCTATGAGCTGGCTTTCCGTATGCAAGCGGAGGTGCCCAAGGTGCTCGATCTCAGTAAGGAAAGCTCAGCGACAAAAGCGCTCTATGGCATCGGCAATGAGACCACGGACACCTTTGGCAAGCAGTGCCTCATGGCGCGGAAGCTGGTGGAAGCTGGGGTGCGCTTCATTGAGATCACACATGGAAATTGGGACCATCATTTCAATCTGCGCACGGCTCTGGAGCGCAATTGCAGTGAGATTGATCAGCCGATCTCGGGTCTTCTTCAGGACCTCAAACAGCGTGGGCTACTCAAAGATACTCTGGTCATCTGGGGCGGAGAGTTTGGCCGCACGCCGTACAGTCAGGGCGAAGATGGTCGGGATCATAACAACAAAGGGTTTACCCTCTGGATGGCAGGCGGTGGGGTCAAAGGCGGCATGACCTATGGCCGCACGGATGACTACGGTTATGAAGCGGTGGAAAACAAGATGCACATTCACGACTGGCACGCCACGGTTCTGCATCTGTTGGGCCTGGATCACGAGAAGCTCACTTACCGCTACGCCGGACGCGACTTCCGGCTGACCGATGTTTATGGAACCGTTGCCAAGGAAATCATGGCCTGAAATCTTATCACGAAGAGTGTGATGGAGACTTTATTCCTGTCCATTCGCTCCTAGAATGTCCGCCAATGACGTTGGAAGACATCGGCTGGAATAAGACCTGGGAAGAACTGTTTGCCCCTTACTACAAGCAAGGCTGGCAACCTGCGCGGCTGACCCGTGACAACAAGATCGCTTACGGGGCTCTCGTGGGTGATGGCGAGGAGTATGAAGCCATCATGAGTGGCAAGGTCTATCATGATGCCGAGACGGATGCGGAGTTGCCTGCGGTGGGAGATTGGGTGGCTCTGGATGTCGGCGATGAAGGCGAGGAGCATGTCATCCGTGCGCGCCTGCCCCGGCACACCTGCTTTTCACGTAAAATGGCAGGCAAGAGCACGGAGGAGCAGGTCCTCGCCGCCAATGTGGATGTGGTGGTGGTGGTGACGGATGCGGGCACCGATTTCAGTCTCGGTCGCATGGAGCGCTACTTCACCCTCATCAAGCGCAGTGGGGCTAAAGCGGTGGTTCTCGTCAATAAATCCGATCTCTACGAGAAGGAGGATAATGAAGAGGCGGCGGCCGAGATTCAGGAGCTCAATCCCGACGCGGATGTCTTCATCACCTGCGCGAATAAGAAGCGCACGCTGTCGGTGCTCCGGCAGTATCTCAAAAAAGGGCAGACCGTGACACTGATTGGCTCCAGCGGCGTGGGGAAATCCTCCATCCTCAATCAGCTCTTGGGCGATGAGTATCAGTGGACGGATGACGTCAATGAACTCACGGGCAAGGGGCGACATACGACGACGGCGCGCGAATTGATCATCCTGCCCAAAGGCGGTGTTCTCATCGACAATCCCGGCATCAAAGAGGTGCAGATGTGGACGGATGAAAAGACCTTGCGGGAGGGCTTTTTGGACATTGAAGAACTGGCTTTGCAGTGCCGATTTTCAGACTGTAAACACGGTAAGGATGCTGGCTGTGCCATCCGGGCCGCCCTTGAGGCGGAGCAACTGGACCCGCGGCGCTATGAGAGCTATCTCCTGCTGGACGAAGAGATCGAGAAACTCCGCCAGAGCCGCCGCAAGCGCCAAATGACGGTGGAGCGTCGCTCCAAGCGGGAGCTGAAAAGCAAGGTGAGGCAGTATGAAAAGCGTCGGGACCCAGATCACGAGTTGGAGCCGAGGGAGCGGCGCCAGCGTTAGTCACTACCGAGTTGTCCACTTGTTTCGGCTTCGATGCCGCTCGGCCAAGGCCCCTGCGACGGTCAAAACCACCCCCACCTTTTTCGGTATTCGTCATCCTGGGAATGCTAGGCGAGTATGGCGGAGCCCTACTCGCGCTCCGGTCCATCGGCCTGCCGCGTCGTTGGCACTGAGGCGGCGGGTGGCCCGATGTGCCCACGATTCCGCCGGAAGTGCGCGCTTGGGGTCCCTGTGTCAGGTGCGTTTGGTGACCGCCTTCTGCTGAATTGTGGGTTTCGAGGCAAATAGAGAATCTTTTGCGGCAAAAAAACGTGGTTCTGTCGTTTTGAACATAGAGGTCCTGTCTTGACTCTCTACCTGCCACCATTGAGCTTTCCTGCCGCATGTCTGTTTCTGTATCACCGCCAGCCATTCCTGATTCAACTTCCATTGAAAAAGCATCCACGTGGGTTGCTCCGTTGCGGGCCGAGATTGCCCGCGTGCTCGTCGGGCAGACGGAGCTTGTGGATCGATTGCTGGTCGCCCTCCTGACCAATGGCCACGTGCTTTTGGAAGGTGTTCCTGGCTTAGCGAAGACACTCGCCGTGCGCACCTTGTCGGGGGCACTGCACGCACAGTTCAAGCGCATCCAGTTTACTCCGGATCTCCTGCCTGCGGATGTGTTGGGCACTATGGTTTATCACCCGAAGGACGGCAGCTTTTCACCTCGCCTGGGGCCGATTTTTGCCAATCTCGTGCTGGCTGACGAAATCAACCGTGCTCCTGCCAAGGTGCAGAGCGCCCTGCTGGAAGCCATGCAGGAGCGTCAGGTGACGATCGGTGACAACACCTACAAGCTTCCTGATCCCTTCATGGTGCTGGCCACTCAGAACCCGATCGATCAGGAGGGGACTTACACGCTCCCTGAGGCGCAGCTCGACCGCTTCCTTTTCAAAGTGCGGGTGGTGTATCCCAGCCCAGCAGAGGAGCGGAAGGTGTTGGATGCGATGGCTACGAGCTCTCCCAAGCTGGAAGTCAGTCAAGTGGCCAAGGCGGAAGACGTTGTCGCCAGCCGTGTTCTGGTGAACTCTCTGTATATGGATGAGAAAATCCGCGACTACATCGTGGCCATCATCCAGGCCACACGTGCGCCAGAGACATTCGCCCCTCACCTGAAACTGCTGATTCGCTGCGGAGCTTCACCTCGTGGCACCATCAATTTGGCTCTGGCTGCCAAAGCCTATGCGTTCTTGGCGGGTCGCAATTACGTCACGCCTCAGGACATCAAGGATCTGGCACCGGATATCTTGCGCCACCGCATTCTGCTTTCGTATGAGGCCGAGGCGGAGGGCGTCAGCAGTGAAGAGGTGATCAAACAACTGCTCGATAAGCTGCCTGTGCCGTGAGTCTGGCCGATGCTCTCGCTTCGGTTTTCAGGTCTCAAGCTCACGCTGTTTCATTTAAGTCCAGCCGGTCTCCATGCTGAATACCCCAGACAACGACGAACAACTCACCCGCATTCTCAAGCGGGTGAGGCGCATTGAATTGATCACCCGTGGCATGGTGAAAGAGACTTTGGGCGGTCAATATCATTCCCGCTTTAAAGGGCAGGGGATCGAGTTCGATGATTTCCGTGAGTATCAAGCGGGGGATGACGTGCGCTTCTTGGATTGGAACGTCACGGCTCGTATGAACGAGCCCTTTGTGCGCAAGTACATTGAGGAGCGTGAGCTGACGGTCATGATCGTTGTGGATGTCAGTGGCTCGGGCGACTATGGCAGCCAGGAGGATAGCAAAAGGGAACGCGCTGCCGAGGTGGCCGCGGTCTTTGCCTTCAGTGCGGTGCAGAATCAAGACAAGGTGGGATTGATCCTCGTCTCAGATCGGATCGAGCACTATCTGCCGGCGCGAA
Organism: Prosthecobacter debontii; assembly: GCF_900167535.1. Classification (NCBI taxonomy): domain Bacteria; kingdom Pseudomonadati; phylum Verrucomicrobiota; class Verrucomicrobiia; order Verrucomicrobiales; family Verrucomicrobiaceae; genus Prosthecobacter; species Prosthecobacter debontii. Next base: position 162,796 of record NZ_FUYE01000008.1, on the reverse strand, counting down.
AGGGCAGCCCTCATGCCTTGCGGATCTTGCGAGACATCCTGACCATTCGTCCTAAAAGCGCGAAGACAGATTTGGCTCCAGCGTTGGATTTGGCCATCGAGCGGATCGCTCATCGTGCCCTCGTGGTGGTGGTTTCAGACTTCCTGACGCCGAATGCGAATTGGGAGCACAACCTCCGCGCCGTGGCTGCGAAGCATGATGTCGTCGCCGCCCAAATCAGTGATCCCCGGGAGTGGGAGTTGCCCAAGGTCGGCCGCATCTGTCTGCAGGACCCTGAAACCGGAGAGCAATTTGTCGTTAACACGTCCCATCCTGGGGTGCGGCAGCAATACGCGCAGGCCGTCGGCGAGCGCCAGGATGGCCTGATGCGCATGCTGCGCAAAAACGGGGTCGAGCGCATCGATGTGCGGCTGGATGATGATTATGCTCCCGCGATGAAGGCTTACTTTAGAGCTCGCAGAAGGAGGAAGCGCTGATGATGAATCTTTGGTTAGCCCAGGCGCAGGCCCCGGCAGGGCCGCCTCTTCAGCCCCTGCCGCATCCTGACTTGCCTCAAGTTTTTCTTCCCCCAGCACCGGTTCCGGTCTGGGTTTACCTGCTGGCAGCGCTGCTTTTGGTGGCGTTGCTGACCTTGGTTCTGTGGCTTTTGCTGCGGCCTCGCCAGCCCTCGCCTCCGGCCCCGAAGAAGCCCTGGAGCATTGCCATGAACGCGCTGAAAAATTTGCTGCCGCAAGCGGCCAGCCAGCCACCGGGACAAACAAGCGCGGAGGTATCGGAGATCCTGCGGCGATACTTTTTTGACCGTTACAATATTCCAGCCCCCTTCCGCACCACCCGGGAGATTTTTGAGAGCACTGAAACACCCCCAGCCTCTCCTCGGCTGATGAAGTATGCGTCTCTCGCCGCTCTATGGGATGAGTTGTCGTTTGCTCCCGTGCCTTCGAGTTCCCAGGCTGCACAGGCCTTGGTTGAAAAAGCCATCGGTTATCTGGAGGAGGATCGCCCATGAATGTGCCCTTTCTGCCTGACATCATCTTAGCTCGGCCGGAATGGCTGTATGCGCTGGTCTTACTGCCGCTGATGGCTTGGTGGCGTGGCAAGCCGGGGAAGGCCCCGGCGGTGAATTTTCCCACCGCCTTCATTCTCAAAGATCTGGGTTTTAAGGCCAAATCTTCGAGGGGGAATACCTTGCTGGGATGGGTGTTGTTCAGCCTCTTTGCCGCCATTGTGGCTTTAGCACGACCTCAGAAGGTCATTTCGCATGATGAAGATAAAACGGAGGGCATCGCCATCTGCCTGACGGTGGACGTTTCATTGTCCATGCTGATCGAGGACTTTTACATCGGCGGTTCTCCGGTCAACCGCCTCACGGCCGCTAAGCGGGTGATGCGTGATTTCATTCGTGGGCGTAACAATGACCGTGTGGGCATTGTGGCGTTTGCGGGCGCACCTTATCAACCTTGTCCGCTGACTTTGGATCACGAGTGGCTTGAATCGAACCTGGATCGTGTGCAGACAGGCGTGATGGAGGATGGCACCGCGATTGGTTCCGGCTTGGCGGCTGCGGCACGGCGTCTGGATAAAGAGGATGTGCCGAGTAAGGTCATCATCTTGCTGACCGATGGCGCGAACAACAGCGGTAAGCTGAGCCCGCAGGATGCAGCTAAACTGGCGGCCACTCTGGGACAGAAGATCTACACCATTGCCATCGGCACGCCCGGGGTTCACATGATTCCGTTGCCGAATGGCCGAGTCATCACCAGTGGCCGTCAGGAGTTCGATGAAGGCACGCTCCAGGAGGTCGCACGGATCGGGGGGGGCAATTTCTACATGGCGCAGGATCTGTCCGCACTGAAGGACATTTTTGATACCATTGACCGCTTGGAGAAATCCGAGATCAAAAAGCGCAGCATTGTCGAGACCGAGGAACTCTTCTTTGTGCCGGCGGCTCTAGCCGCTGCCTTGCTCGCGCTGGGCTTGCTGCTGCGCTTCACTTTACTCGATACGGCTCCCGTGGCTGTGGCTACTTGACCTGTTCTCATGACGTTCGCTTCTCCTCATCTGCTTTATCTGCTGCTCGCTCTGCCGATCTTAATCGGCCTGCGCTGGTGGTCAGGTCAGCGTGCTCAAAGCATTGTCAGCGGGATGACGGCCCCGCGCTTGCGTGAGCAACTGGTCACGCGTCTGCCCAGCGGACAAGCGTGGGGGATCTTTGTGCTGCAATTGCTCGCTCTGACCTGTTTCATCATCACCATCGCCCAACCACGTTGGGGGGAAGATAAAACCGTGCAGATGGAGTCAGGGCGTAATGTAATTATTGCGATCGATACCTCCCGCTCGATGCTGTCCAATGACATCACTCCGGATCGACTCACTCGTGCTCGGCTGGCAGCGCAGGATCTCCTGGCGACGTTGACGTCAGATCGAGTCGGATTGATCGCTTTTGCGGGCAATGCCTATCTCCAGGCCCCTCTGACCACCGATCATGAAGCCGTGATCGAGGCGATTCAGTCTCTGGACTTCACTTCGGTGCCCCGCGGTGGCAGTGATTTGGGCAAGGCTCTCAAGTTGGCCATGGAAACTTTCGAAAAGAGTCCGGCTCGTAATCATGGTCTGATCCTTTTCAGCGATGGAGGTGAGCCGAATGAGCAGATTCGTGAGCTCGCTCAGCAAGCGACGAAAAAAAATATCCTCGTCCTCACCGTCGGGGTGGGCACCGATGCCGGGTCGCTGATCCCAGATCCAGATCCTGAGCGTCAGGGAGACTACATCCGAGATCGTCAGGGCAATGTGGTGAAGACCAAGTTGGAGAGCACTGTTCTGCAAGAGATCGCCACCACCACTCGGGGTAGATATTTGAAGCTCGGGTCCCAGCCGCTGGCGGCTTCGGTGGTCCGAGAGCTGCTTTCGGCTCTTCAGGCTCAAACGAATGAGGCGAAGCAACTCGTCAAGCCAATCGAACGTTTTCAATGGCCGTTGTCTATGGGAGTATTGTTACTTATGACTGCGTGGTTTATCCGATCTTCCCCCAGGGCTCGCCGGATGGCTCCAGCCTTGGCCTTGCTCAGCTTAGGCTTGAGTGAACCGAATGCTTCCGCAGCGGGTTTCGACTGGAATCATAAAATCGCTTCCATCTTCAGCAGCCAGGAAGCGGATCCAGAAAAAGCCGAAGAGGCTCTGAAGAACGGGAATCATAAATTGGCGGCTGATCTGTTCGGCAAGCTGCTGGATGACCATCCCGCGGACACCGTGCGCTATCGCTATGCGCAGGCGCTGGGATACTCCAGTCATCAGATCAAGGACTATGATCGCTCTGTGGGCGCTTTCAGCGATGCTTTAGAATCTCCTGAAGCTGAGGTTCAGGAGCAAGCACATCAGGGGCTGGCACACAGTCTGTATGATCAAGGAGATCGGGTGCTGGCTAAACAACCGAAGTTCACCCTGAAAGCATGGCGAGATTCGGTGAAGCACTTTGATGCGGCCTTAAAGCTTGATCCCGAAAACAAGGAACTGGAAGAAAATCGTGACTTTGTGAAAAAGCGTCTGGAAGAACTCCAGAAGCAGATGGACCAGCAAGAGCAGCAGGGGAACAAAGGCCAAAAGGGCGACAAACAAAAAGGCCAAAAGGGCGAGAAAGGCGAAGAAGGGGACGAAGAGGGTGAGGATGGTGATCCTAACGGTCAGGGCAAAGGCAATAAAGACCGCAGCCGCAAAGAAAGCTTAGGCAAACAAAAAGGAGAGAAAGAAGAAAAAGAAGACCTTCCCGAAGGACAAATCCAGGCTGGCGATGAAGGCAAGCAGGATGAGCCTGGGGAAGGAAAAGAGCAGGCTCAGATGGCGGAAGAAGGTGAAGAAACCAATGACGCCACCGGGTTCAGCCGCAACGAAGCGCGTGCCTTCCTGCGCACCTATGCGGATGATCACAAGAAAGCTCAACTCGTCCGCCCACGTGACCCCGCGCCGAATGGCAAGGATTGGTGATTGCTTGGCGAACCTCTATTAGGACTCATGACAAGTGTGAAGAAACAAATCCTTTCCCTAACTTGGCTATTAGCGGCCGCGAGTATGGCTGAGGCCGCGACTGTGCGGGCCTATGTCCAACCTGAAACGGCGCGGCCGAATCAGATTGTCTCGTATGTCATTACCGTTCAGGATGGTCAGCTCGATGGCATCCCGGAACTGCGCCTGCCTCTCCAGATCGGTCAAAACACAGCGGTTTCCACCTCCACTCAGCTTCAGATCACCAATGGCGTCAGGACGACTTCATTGCGTCTGACTTGGGGATTGGCGGCTTCGGAACCCGGTGAGTTTGTGATCCCGGCTCAGGCGCTGAGAGTGGATGGTCAGACCCTGACCACCAACGAAGTGAAGTTGACCGTTGAGCAAGGTGGCGGGGCGGTCGGAGCGGATGCGGATGATCCGAATCAGCCGATCCTCCAGATCGAGTTATCGAGGAAAGAAATCTATCAAGGCGAGGTCATGCCCGTGATATGCAGCCTCTATGTGCCTCGGCAGACTCAACTGCGGCGGTTGGGGCTCATTGACATCGAAAAGAGTGACTTTGCGATCGCTCGTTTTCCTCAACAGAGTGAGCAGACCATCACTGTGATTGATGGGGTTAGTTATGTGGTGCTGACCTTCCGAAGCACCTTATCCTCCCTCCGCACAGGAGAGCTGAAAGTAGGCCCTGCGACCATGGAGATTTTGGTGGAGGTGCCCATGGAAGGGGCTCAGCAGCGGGGCAATATGTTTCCCCCTGGTTTCCCGCAAGGGTTTTTCGGCGTGCCCACGGAGCCCCGCAAAATCACCGTCAAGAGCCAGGAAGTGACCTTGAAAGTGCTGCCGCTACCAGCTGAGGGAAAACCGGCTAATTTCAGCGGAGCTGTGGGAGATTTTTCGCTCAGTGCGACCGCCACTCCGACAGATCTCACGGTGGGAGATCCCATCGCGGTCGAACTGGAAGTCTCCGGGGCGGGTAACTTCGATGCCTTGACCCCTCCGGCACTGACGTCGCTGGATGGCTGGAAATCATATCCGGCTAAACGTTACAACATCGAAGGTCAACTCGATCAAAATCAAGTGCCAACTCTGGAGCGTCGGGTAGGTTACTCCCAGGTATTCATACCGGAGGCCGTTCATTCGTCTTTGCCACCGTTTGAGACGAGCTTCTTCAGCCCCACGAAGAAGCAATACGTGACTCTGCGCACAGAGGCTATTCCACTGACGATGAAGCCTGCCCCCGCACCCGCGCAAACGGAAGCAGCTTCGGGAGCCGTGAGCCAACCCGTGGAAGCGCCCCCGCTGGTGACTCCACCTCAGCCGGACATCACGGACATCGTGATCAATCCGCCGAGCGCCTCCAAGTGGCTTTCTCCTACGGGGGTGTTGTTAGTGAAAAGCAGTGCGTTTTGGACGGTTCAGGCTGTGCCGGTCGGCCTCGTTTTCCTGGCCAGTGTTCTGGCCGTGTTGCGTCGCCGAAAGGAGGCCCGGCTGGCTGGTCGCGCGGGTGAACTTCGTGCGGCATGGAACGCATTTGAGCCAACCACCAGCAGCGACACCGAGTTTTTGCGGGGTGCGGCTCAGTTCATTCACACCGCCCAGAACGGGACTCCGGTGAAAGATGCGGACTTACAAGCCATTCTAAATCGCTACCAGACGGCGAATTTTTCGGGGGTATCTTCAGCACCGCTATCGACTGAGGAACGCAGCCGGATGCTGGCTGCTTTGGGGGATCTTTTCCGCCGTGCTTTGTCGAAAGTCTCAGTCCTGCTTTTCTTGGGAGCCTTAGTCAGTGGAGCGCTTCAGGCTCAGACGCCCACGACCACCTCTCCTGATGCGGTTTATCAAGAAGCGGTGGCCGAAATGGCCAAAGGTAATTTCACTCGCGCTCAATACTTGGCCGAGTCTCTGACGAAAAAGAATCCGCCTCATCTCAGTTCGGAAGTCCTTCAGATGATCGGGCATGCACGGTATCGCCAAGAGGATTTGGGGAGAGCGGTCCTGTGGTATCAGCGGGCGCAGTTGCTGGATCCATGGTCACCTGAACTTCGTCAAAATCTCTTTCATTTGGATGAGCGACTGCGTTTTCTAACCTTTGGTTATGACTCTCCTCTCACCGAGTGGAGCCTGTGGTTAAAGCCGAATCAATGGATCATCTTGGCGGCGTCCGGGTTTTGGCTGGTCTTGCTCTCCATCGCATGGCGGATCTGGGCGGGGAGACGTAGCCTCGGATGGGCGGTGGCGGTATCGATGGTCGGGTTTACCTTGGCTGTCCCCGCGACTGCTCTAGCCGCCGTGCGCCCTCTGGGAGCAGAGCGTGTGCGTGATATTTCATTGGTCATCATGCCCGATGTCCGGGCCTTCACCGCCGCCACAGTCACGGCAGGCACAGTGATGGATCTGCCTCCTGGCTCTGAAGTGCGTATCCTCGAGCGGCGAGGTGCTTGGTGCTATGTCGAGATACCGGCCCAGCCTCAAACGCTGCGAGGTTGGGTGGAGGCGGGAACGATCACACCCTTGTGGATTTGGGACGAGAATTTGGTGCCCTGATTTTTCGTGACATCGCACGGAATAAACCCTGCTGTTCTCGTATCTTATGAACGGTCTGGGGGATCTCAATGTCTCTCAGAGGTCAGATATCCTAACAACTCATTCATCCCGTTGCCTATGAAAGCCGTCCTCATCCTGTCTCTCGCCGCCCTCAGCTTGGGTCTCTCAAGCTGCGCCAACTGCTGCAAAAAGAAGACCGCCTCCGAGTGTTCTTCCTGCTCTTCCTGTGAAATGAAGAAGAAGTAAATCGGCTCAGGCTGATGGCCTTGTGAGATACTGAAAACGTAATCGATTCATGGAGTTCGAGCAGCTCGTCCAGGAGCATTATCAGGGGCTTTATCGTTTCGCACTGAGTCTGACTCAGCGTGAGGCGGACGCTGCTGACTTGACTCAGCAGACGTTTCTGCGCTGGGCCACCCGTGGGTTTCAGCTTCGAGATCGAAACAAGGCCAAGACTTGGCTGTTCACGACTTTGTATCGGGAGTTCCTCAATGGACATCGTCGCTCGGTCCGTTATCCCCAGGTGGATTTGGCCGATGCAGAGTCTGAACTCCCTTCTGTGCAAGCGCGGACGACGGAGGATGTGGATAGCCAATCCGCCTTAGATGCCTTGAGCCAACTCGACGACACTTTTCGAGCCCCGCTAAGCCTCTTTTACCTTCAGCAGCACAGTTATCAGGAGATATCGGAAATTTTAGATGTGCCGATCGGCACCGTGATGTCGAGGCTGTCGCGAGGTAAAGCCCAGCTACGCCAAAAACTCTCCCAAGTTAAGACCGAGAACGAACAAGTTCCTACCTCTGCCAACGTCAACGTCATTCCTTTTGAACCCGCACGAACCCGCCGTCATGGATGATGCAGAAATCCAGCTTCGTTTGAGTGCCTGTCGGCCCAATGGTCAGGACAATGATGATCCCTGCTTACGGGAAGCCATGGAAACCTTGCCCTGTCGCCCTGAGTTGGCTGCTTGGTTTTCACAGGAACAGGCTTTTGACCGCTGCCTATGCAAGGCCATCTCCGAGATGCCGATTCCTGAAAATCTGCGTGCCGAAATTTTAGCCGCTGCGAAACTCAGTGCCGCGGTGCCACGTTGGCAGCGGCTTCCGTGGTTAGCGACAGCCGCCGCTGTTTTGCTGGGAGGCTTGATCTTTGTCATTCGTGAGCCTGAGCCTAAGCAGACCTCATTGGCTCAATTTGAGACAGAGATCGTGGATATGTTTGATCACATGAAGACCGAGGGATTCGGTCTGGAGCATGTGACGGGAGAGCTATCCAATGTCAGTGCTTGGCTCGGTAACCAAGGTGCACCGAAGCCCTACATCGTTCAGCCAGGCACGAAAGAGGCACGGCCGTTTGGCTGCCGCATCGTCACTTGGCGCGGGCAAAAGGTGGCCATGGTTTGTTTCGGGAGAGGCAATCAGGAGGCCCATCTTTTTGTGGTGCTTCGTGATTCTTTGAATGACATGCCGGCGAATATTGAGCCTCAGAAAGTGGAGCATGTGGATGGTTATCCCGTGGCTGCTTGGTCTTGCCGAAAATGCGCCTATGTCATGATGGGGAGCTCGCCGGAAACTAAACTGGAAGAGTTCCTGGCTGATGATTCAGATCTCAAATGAGACGGGTTGGCGGACTTTTTCTCGCTCAAGCACATCGTGGAGAGTGGTGTTGGCGAGCCAGTCGTTGACTTGATTTCTCAAGCCCATGAACACTTGCCCCAGGCTGCAACCTCCCGTGATGCCGCACTCGCATTTATCGCCTGGATGCTGAATCATCATGGAGCAATGGATGGGCTCAAACGGACCATCGATCAGCTGAACGATCTCTCCCAAGGAGATGCGTTGAGGTGCTTTCTGGAACTGATACCCTCCCCCTACGCCGCGCTTGCTGCGCAATAGCCCGCCATTCTTGAGCATGAGGAGGATTTGCTCGAGAAACTTGAGGGGAATGTTTTCACGAGTGGCGATGTCTTGAATGGAAAAAGTGGATGTATCGGAGGTGCGTGCCATGGCCAGTAAGGCGCGCATGGCGTATTCGGCTTTACGAGACAGCTTCATTCTAGATGGGGTAGGGGGGCTTTTCAGTAGTGGCAACCGTCAAAGATGGCTTTAGCGAAACTTTTTTTTGACAACTCGCTTCATTTCTGGCCAAACTCGAAATGTCCTTATGAAATGGATTATAACCCTTCTTTCCCTTTGCGTTCTTTCTTCTTGCAGCACGAAGCCCTACATGGTGGGCAGCGTGAATGAGATGTTTTATAAGCGTTACATGACGCCTGGGAAACGCTGGTATAAGCGCTCCAAGGAAATTCAAACCTATGCCGCTGAGGCACCTCCCGCTGCTCCTTATACCAGCAGCAAATAACTCAATTTGAGGCAGTTTTTTTAAGCAAAGCGGTCCCGAGCCGGGACCGCTTTTGTTTTCATTTTCGATCAGCGTTTGCTGATGCCAGATTGTGAAAAACTCAAAAATAGGCCTTGATTTTCGGGTATCATCCCGCATTCTCCTCCTCCCCAAAAGTTCGTAATCGTTTTTTGATCTCATGGCAGTAGCAATCCGTCTCCGTCAAGAAGGCTCCAAAGGCCATCTATTTTATCGCGTCGTCGCCGCTGATCAGCGCTACAAGCGTGATGGTCGTTTCATTGAAGTCCTTGGCACCTATGATCCCCAGAAGAAGGGTGAGAATAACGCCAATCTTGACCTCGCTAAAGTCAACGAGTGGATCTCTAAAGGCGCTCAGCCTACCGAAACTGTGCGTAGCCTCATTAAGAAGGCTAGCAAGGCTGCTGCTAAGTAACGTCTGCGCGTCGCTTTTCCCCATTTCTGGGGTTGCCGGGGCTTGTGGAAAAGCTTAATTGCTGTCATGGACGCCCCAGAAGCACTTCGCGAATTCTTGACCTATGTGGTGGCCAATTTAATTGACCACCCCCAACAAGCCTCTATCGCCATTGGTCATAATGCCAATGGCGTTTTGGTTTTCAGGGTGCAGCTCGCTCCTGAAGATGTGAAGCATGTGCTCGGTAAGAATGGCATGACGGCCAGTTCTATTCGCTCGCTACTCAGCGCTGCGGCTGAGAAACACGGTGTCCGGGTCAATCTCAAAATCGGTGCCGTGCGTGAAGCGGCGGAGGGGGACGATGAAGGGCTTGAAGCAGAGCCGATTCGTGACAGTGAAAAGGCTTCGGCGGACTGTTGATTCCAGTCATTCGACGTCCTATCCGCCTGGGTTTTGATTCACCCAAGGTTGCACACGCTGCCGCTTCGTTGTAATCCCGCGTCTTCTTTTTCATGTCGTTGACCCTTTTTGAAACTCTTTCGCGCACCCAACGGGTGGTGGCACCTTTGGACGGTCAAACGCTGCGTTTTTACTGCTGCGGCCCCACGGTGTATGGCCCAGCTCATATCGGTAACTTCCGCACCTTTGTGGCTCAGGATGTTTTTCGCCGAGTGGTCGAGCAAGGTGGTCTCGCGACACTGCATGTGCGCAACCTCACCGATGTGGATGACAAGACCATTCGGGACTCGCAAAAGGCTGGGCAATCCCTGACTGACTTTACTCAGTATTGGACGGCAAAGTTCCACGCGGATTGCGCAGCGCTCAATCTCTTGCCGCCACATGTGGAGCCCAGTGCTGTGGCTCATATCCCACATCAGATCCGCATGATCGAGACGCTGATCGAGCGGGGACATGCCTACGCCACTCCCGATGGCAGTGTCTATTTCAAGGTCTCTTCCTTCGCGGATTACGGACGTCTTTCACACCTTGAAGATCGCGAACTCAAGCTCGGTGCTTCCACGGCAGCCAGTGCCACCGATAGCGATGAATACACCAAGGATTCCTTAGCGGACTTCGCGTTGTGGAAAGGACGTAAGCCCGAAGATGGGCCTAACTACTGGCCGAGCCCTTGGGGTGAAGGACGCCCTGGCTGGCATCTTGAGTGCAGCGCCATGTCTCTGGAATACCTTGGCGAAGACTTCGACGTTCATGGCGGTGGGGTGGATTTGATCTTCCCTCACCATGAGAATGAGATCGCGCAGAGCTGCTGCGCGACGCATGGTAAGTTTGCACGTCATTGGTTCCACGTGACTCACCTGCTGGTGGATGGTGGTAAGATGAGCAAGAGCCTGGGGAATCTCTACACGCTCGAAGATCTTCAGAAGCGGGGTTATTCCCCCGCCGAGGTGCGCTACGTTTTGATCAGTGGTCACTATCGGACTCCGCTGAACTTTACTCTGCATTCTCTGGATTCTGCGCGTCAGGCCATCCAAAAGCTGGCGAAGTTTGAGCGCGTTCTACGTGTGGCATCGGAAGTGACGGCCGAAGTTCAAGGTAAAGCTCCAGGGCCTTTTGAAGCGGCTTGGACGACCTTGAATGACGACCTGAATGTCCCCGGCGCACTTGGCGATATCTTTGGTGTGATCAATAAGATCAAACCTGCCGGTCTAACCAAAGATGAAGCTGGTGCAGCTCTGGATGGCTTGCACTTCCTATTGCAAGCTCTCGGGCTGAAACTTCCGGCGGCTGTGGAGGAGTCTGAGGTTGACGTGCCTGCCGAGATTGCTGAAAAAGCCAAGAAGCGTTGGTTGGCTAAACAGAACAAAGATTGGGCAACCGCCGACGTCCTCCGTAAAGAACTGGAGGCCGAGGGCTGGATCATTAAGGACAGCAAGGATGGTTATCAGATCATCAAAAAGTAGCAGTCGTGTTGTGCCCTTGATGGGATGGAACGCTGAGCACAGAGTGGCTCAGCGGTTCTCCATGATGGCGAGCTCCCAGGGCAGATCGTTGTAGTTGTAGTCGTCTTTCACCTGGCTGCCGTCGAAGCCTTGGAACAGGAGTTTCAGGCGGTAGTCTGGGACTTCAAGGCGCTGATCAATGCCAGAGCGGATTAGCTCGGGGTGGCTGACTTGAGTGTATCGGAGGCAACGTGTGCCGTCAGGATTAAACAAATGATCTCTCTCGGCGAGGAATTCGTTTTCGGAGGGCTCGACCCGTGTCCATGGCCCTTCCAGTCGCTCGGCGGTGAAGGCGAGCATGAAGCGATTTCGCGAGTCCCGTGCTTCCATCACATTTTTACGGACCGGATGGGAGTATCCGCCTTCGAGCAGGGCGAGGTAACGTCCGTCACTCTGCACGCGATAGATGTGAGCGGCTTCGTGAAAGTTCCAAGCTCCACGTTCACTCACCCCGCTGGCTTGCAAGGCGAGCTGCTCCTGCGCTGAGGATAGGCCTTGAGGAAACTCGGCTAAGGGGCACTCCATGCGCCAGAGTTTATCGGTGTGATCCGAATAAAAGAGATGGGCTTTGGCCTCATCGCAGATGACCCAAAAATCAATCCAGGTGCGAGTCGCTTGCCGATTGGTTTGGAGTCGTTGCATGGGTATCCAGCCTTGGACGTTGGCTATGTCGGGATTGGTGGAAAAGACGGGCTGCAGTTTTTTATCCACCAAGGTATGCCCAATGAGATACCAGAGCTTTTGCGGTGCGAAGTAGAAGACCTGAGGTGCGATCATCACACCACCCAAGATGGGCAGCATTTGAATATGCTCGGCCTTGTGGAGTCCTTCCAGAGAGCTTGCGGTTGCATACCCGAGCTCAGCAGGCACACGCTCTTTGGAGCTTTTGGGTTTGGCCGTGTAAAAGACATGCCATTGCCCCTCATGCTGAACAATCGTCGGATCTTTGACGGCAATCTCATCGAAGCTGCCTGGCGGGCCTGCTCGAAAAAGCTGGCTGTGGGTGACGGTCCAATGCTGGCCGTTGAGTGCAGGACGTGGCGTATCGGCGGCGTGTGAAATGCAGATGAAAGGAAGCAGGAAACTGAGATGAATGGAGGCTCTCATGATGGAGAAGGGATAAGTTCTTCAACGCCCTTTGACTCCTGACTTGGGGCACCATTGGCTATCGTAAACGCACACGGTCTTAATCACAAAAAAACCGCGCTGGGGGCACCAGCACGGTTGAATGAAGGGACTGTCCTTGTGAAGCCAGAATTACTTCACGGCGGCCTTGAGGGCCTCAGCCTTGTCGGTGATTTCCCAAGTCAGATCTGGATCGTCGATCTTGCCGAAGTGACCGTAGTTGGTGGACTTCGAGTAGATCGGGCGGAGCAGGTTGAGCTGGCTGACGATGTCGGCAGGCTTGAAGGAGAACACCGCATTCACGGCGTCGAGGATCTTGTCGTCGCTGACGGTGCCAGTGCCGAAAGTGTCCACGTGGACGCTGACGGGCTTTGGATGGCCGATGGCGTAGGCAAACTGGACTTCGCACTTGGAAGCGAGACCGGCAGCCACAACGTTCTTGGCGACCCAGCGGCCCATGTAGGCGGCGCTGCGGTCCACTTTGGATGGGTCTTTACCGGAGAAGGCACCACCACCGTGACGGCCCATGCCGCCGTAGGTGTCCACGATGATCTTACGGCCAGTCAGACCACTGTCACCCTGAGGACCGCCAACAACGAACTTGCCGGTTGGGTTGATGAGATACTCCGTCTCAGCCGTCAGCATGTTGGCAGGGAGGACCTTCTTGATCACTTCCTCGATGCAGAACTTCTCGATCTCAGCGTGCTCGACGTCAGCAGCGTGCTGAGTGGAGATCACGACGTTGACGATGCGGGTCGGCTTGCCGTCCACATATTCCACAGACACCTGGCTCTTGGCGTCTGGACGCAGCCACTTGGCCAGCTTGCCTTCCTTACGGATGCGAGTCATCTCACGGCCCAGGCGGTGGGCATACATGATCGGAGCTGGCATGAGTTCTTCGGTTTCATCGCAGGCATAACCAAACATGATGCCCTGGTCACCAGCGCCCTGTTCCGCGGTCTTTTTGCCTTCGGCCGCAGCGTCGTCCACACCTTGAGCGATGTCGGGGCTCTGGATGGTGAGGTAGTTGTTGATGAAGATCTGGTCGGCGTGGAAAACGTCGTCGTTATTGACATAACCGATGCCACGGACAGCGTCACGGATGACCTTGCCGACATTGATCACTTCGTCGATTGGCTTGGTGGTGCCTTTGGACTTGTCCTGGAGGGAAGGGATGGTGATTTCACCACCGACGACGACGATGTTGCTCTTGGCGAAGGTTTCGCAGGCCACACGGCTCTTGGGGTCCACGGTCAAGCAGGCGTCCAGAATGGCGTCAGAGATCGTGTCGCAAACTTTGTCAGGGTGGCCTTCGCCGACGGACTCAGAAGAGAAGATGTAAGAGCGGGACATGGTTAGGTTCTGTTTTATATGGACGAATGATGATGCGTTGATACGTCCGCCTCAGAGTATCGCCGCTAAGGGTGGCGTCAATGTGAATTCCGAGTCGGCGGTGAGGATAAAAAGAAGCGCCCCCTGGCGGTGAAGGCGAGGGGGCGTAAGAATGGTGGATGAGAAGGACTGAATCCAGTCTCAATGAACGAATCAATAGACGTCGCGGCGGTAGCGCTTGGCGTCCTTGAAGGCGGTCATGTATTCCACAGCTTGTTCAGGCGTCATGCTGCCTTCGTTTTCGATGATAGTGTGAAGAGCCTTGTCAACATCCACCGCCATGCGTGCGGCGTCACCGCAGACATAGACGATGGCACCTTGCTGAAGCCAAGCAAAGATCTCGGCACTGTTTTCCAGCATCTTGTGCTGCACGTAGATTTTCTCCGCCTGATCACGGCTCCAGGCAGTGGTCAGTTTGGTCAGGGTGCCATCGGCCAAGTAACCGTCGAATTCATCTTTGTAGAAGAAGCAGGTCTTCTCGCTGACTTCGCCGAAGAACAGCCAAGCTTTGCCTTTAGCACCTGTGGCTTTACGCTCTTCCACGAAAGCACGGAATGGGGCAATGCCAGTGCCTGGGCCGATCATGATGACCGGTGTCTCTTCTTCGGGCTCAGGCAGGCGGAAGCCTTTGCCATGATTGACGAAGACGGGGATGGGCGTCTCAGGGGTGATGCGCTCAGCCAGGAAGGTGGAGGCGACACCACCACGCTCACGGCCATGGCTGGTGTATTTCACCGTAGCGATGGTCAGATGCACTTCTTCAGGATGGGCTTTCTGGCTGCTGCTGATGGAGTAGAGACGGATGTTCAGCTTCTTCAGGCAAGCCATGAACTCCGCAGGCTCGAACTTAGCATCGGGGTTTTCGATCAGAAGATCGATCACGAAACGGCCCCAGAGGTAGTCTTTCAGGGCTTGTTTGGTCTCTGGCGTGTTCATGTCTGCCAGGAGGGTCTGTCCGTTGGTTTTTTCGATGATGGCTTTGATCAGTTTGTTATCCACCTCGGTGATCAGGCTACCTTCGATCAAGGCCTGGCGAATCGGCACTTGGGCAGCTGTTTTTGGGTGGGTCACAATCTCTTCACCCGTGAAGCCCAGCACCTGAATCATGTCGTCCACCAGCGCAGGATCATTCTGAGGCTGCACAGCCAGGGAGTCGCCGGGGGTGTATTCCAGACCGCTGCCGCTGAGATCGATTTCGTAGTGGCGCGTGTTCTTGGGGGCGCCAGGGCCGGACAGGTCATAGGCCTTCTTCACCTTGGCGATGAATGGATTTTTGACATTATAGACGGGTTTGCCAGGCGCAGGGGTGCTCATTGAGGGTCAGATTTGATGTGAAAAAAGGGGCGGGAGACTAGACCGCTGAGATTGGTTGTCAACAGGCCCACAGCAAGGGGCGTGCCGGAAGCTCCGCCATGCTGAAAGTTGATTGCGTTAAATTGGTGCGGTTTTGATGTTGGCATGCGGCAGATCTTTATGTTATAATTTTCAACACTACTCCAATAATTGTAAAGTTAACCAAAGGCGAATATGTTGATTTTCAAGACCTTGACCGCGCGTGGTCAGAATATGGCAGCGCTCAGCATCGCCATTCTAGGGGGACTTGTTATACTGGATTATGCCACCGGCCATGAATTGGTGTTTTCTGCCGCCTACCTGATTCCTGTTTCCTTAGCGGCTTGGCATTGCAGCCGGTCGATCGTTTGGATCTTGTCCATCGCCTGCTCCATCATCACCTTGGCCATGGATCATGTCGAAGGGCATTCCTATTCCCATCTTTTCTATCATTATTGGAAGAGCTTCTCCTGCTTGGTGATTTCGCTCACCACAGGTCATCTGCTGGGCCGTTTACGCGACACGCTGCGCGAACGCAAACAGGCCAATGACGACCTGCAACGAGCGCTACGGGAGCTACAGGCCTCCACAGAGGAGATTCGTCAGTTGCAGAACGGTCTCCAGGTGGTGTGTGCGTGGACCAAGCAGATCAAGGTGGGGGAGGAGTGGATGTCTCCCGATGAGTTTTTGAGCTCAAGACTGCATCTGAATCTGACGCACGGGATCTCCCCTGAAGCCTACCAAGAACTGGCTAAACAATGGATGAAACCGGGGGCGCAATCGGCCTAACGAAGGGGCCCTGATGCGGAGTGTGCCTCGAAGCTTAGGCTAGAGAGCCCAGCACGGCCTCGGCCGCGCGGCGGCCACTGATGAGTGCACCGTTGATCGAGGCGTCTTCACACCAGTCCCCACAGCGATACAGGCCTGGGGCGAGCACGGCTTGGA
This sequence comes from Prosthecobacter debontii, assembly GCF_900167535.1. NCBI lineage: Bacteria > Pseudomonadati > Verrucomicrobiota > Verrucomicrobiia > Verrucomicrobiales > Verrucomicrobiaceae > Prosthecobacter > Prosthecobacter debontii. The sequence continues at coordinate 146,719 of NZ_FUYE01000008.1, read as the reverse complement.
GCGGACCGTCTCCAAGTCTGAGTTGGCGTCCCTCGGGCAAGGCATGGCGGATCTGGTAGCTGCGGAGATGCCGCCACTGATAAGCCCCCTCACCAAACCAGCGAGCCATTTGATCTCGAACGACGTTTTCCAACTCCGTGCTGGAAGGTGCGCCGATGATGCTGGTGGAAATCAAATGCTGCCCAGGCGGGGCATAGTCAGGAGAGATTTTGGAGAGGATGCACGCGCTGTTCACCGGTCCTTTGCCATCGCCATCCAGATAAATGATCGGCAGATCGGGCAGGGGTTGTTCTGTGGTGAAATAGAGGCTGGTCGTGCTGCGCGCGGGCAGAAGTTTATCGGGGAGAGCCTCGGGCATTAAGCGGGCGGCGGCTTCTTCGCTGACGGCGAGGATGATGTGATCAGCCTTGACGATCTCGCCACTGGTCAGCGTGATTTCCCCAGCTTGCAGGGATGCGACGGGACAGTTCAGACGCAGGGAGCCGGGCGGCAATGAAATGGCCAACTGCTCTGGGATGGACTGCATCCCACGAGCGGGGATGGCTGCGCCTCCGGTGCTAAACATGGAGTAGAGGAAAAGAAACATCCGCGCTGAGGTGCGCAGATCTTTTTCCAGGAACACGCCGCCGAAGAAAGTGCGGAAGAAGCGATCGATGAACTCCTCGGTGAACCCAAAATCGCGCAGGTAGTCCTCCGTCTCCATCTCTGGAATTCGGCGCTCGATTTTGCGGGTGGTGAGCACCTCTTTACGCAAAACGAGGGTGCGCCATTTATCCATCCACGAGACAAACGGATCACGCGTGTGTTTGATCGAGTCTCTGGGATGGGTGAAGGGGTCCGCAAGGCGGTGAAAGCGACCTTTGTAAAAGACATCTGCGCCGCGATAAAAGGGGCGAAGCTCCAGATCATCGTAGTCCAGCACGCGGCGTGCTTCGGGATAGGAGGGCAGCAGAACCTGAAAGCCCCGATCCAGCGTGAAGCCATCCACCACATCAGACCGGACACGCCCGCCGACGGCGTCTCCCGCCTCATAAATCGTAAACTTGAAACCGGCTTTCGTCAGCACACGGGCGCACGACAGTCCTGAAAGACCGGCGCCGATGATGGCAATGCTGGGCTGGGGGCGGCTCATTGTGAATAAGCTCCAACATGAATGCCTCATTTCCGATTGCAAGCTGCACGGGCAGCATCTGTGATACTTCCCGCATGCTTTCGCGTCCTCGCCTTCTCATTCTTGGTGCTTCTGGCCGTCTCGGACAGGTGCTGGCGGCTCAATTGACCTCGGATTATGAGATCATCGCTCCAGGACGATCCATTGTGGATTTGGCTGAACCGGAGACCTTGAAGGTGAAGCTTGGCGAGTTAGCGTTTGATCTGGCGCTCAATGCTGCGGCCTTGACCAGCCCAGACGTCTGTGAGGAGCAGCCCGAGTTGGCTCGCCGAATCAATGCTGAGTCTCCTCTGGCGCTTGCTGAACTCTGTGCCGATCGGGGTGCGAGGCTCATCCATTTTAGCACCGACTACGTCTTCGCGGGAAATGGGTGCGTGTTCCTCGATGAGCATGCACCCACGGCATCGCCCAGTGTTTATGGGCAAACTAAAGCGGCAGGTGAGAACGCTGTCTTGGCGGCATGTCCTGCAGCCTTGGTCGGGCGAGTATCGTGGCTGTTCGGCCCTGGGGGCGGAGGTGTGCCCGAGACGGTGCTTCAGCGGGTCAGAGCAGGAGAGCCTCTAGGATTTATCGAGGACAAATGGAGTGTGCCAACCAGCACGCTCGATATAGCCCAATGGGTGAAACGACTGCTGACAGACCTCGCACAGGTCTCCGGCATCCTGCATCTGTGCAATACAGGCGTGGCGACCTGGCGTGACTATGCTCAGGTCACGCTCGATTGCGCTCATCAGCATGGTTTGTTAGACCGGGCTCATGCCGCACATGGTTTGAAACTGCGTGATTTCCCGCAATTCAAAGCCCCACGCCCGCCATTCACCGTGATGAGCAACAATCGGCTGGCTTTTCTTTTGGGGGAAACACCACGGCGCTGGCAAGATGCCCTGGAAGCGCATATCATCTCTCGCGTTCGTTAACAAGACTGCATGAGAGCTTCTCGCCGTCATTTCCTGCACCTGTTGTCTGGGCTGGCTGCCACCTCCGGATCGGCCGCTGAAGCGCCATCGCTGAACGTGAATGCCGCCGCTAAGTATGTGGCTTCCACCAAAGGCTATGCCCTTTACGTCAAGCAGCGTGGTAAAGTCATCCATGAGAGCTACTTCAATGGTGCGAAGAGCGGTGAGGCACGCCGCATTTACAGCGGCACCAAAGGCTTCTGGGGCTTGGCTGCCATGGCGGCGGTGGAGGACGGGGTGTTGACCTTGGAGGAGAAAGTTTCGGCCACTCTCCCTGAGTGGAGCGGTGAGAAAAAGAACATCACCATCGAGCAACTGCTCGACTTCACCTGTGGCCTGGAGCGCTGCCTGCGGCTGCATCAGGATGGGTTGAAGAACCGCAATAAGATGGCCTGGGAGCGCCCGCTGGTGGGCACGCCGGGGCGGAGTTTCATCTACGGCCCGAGTGCCCTCCAGGTCTTCCATGAAGTCTTGAAGCGGAAACTGGCGGCGAGGAAGCGCGCTGAAAGCCCCACGCATTACATGGAGCGCCGCGTCCTGCGTCTGATGGGCCTGGGGCCACAGCGTTATCTGCCCGATGCGAGTGGCAATCCTTTGCTGGCAGCAGGTTTTTTGCTCTCTCCCCGTCAATGGGCCTGGATGGGGGATCTACTTCTTGCCAAAGGGCATCCGGTTTTGAAATCCTCTTCCATGGAGCCTCTGCTGGAGGGTTCCTCCGCCAATGCTGCCTACAGCTTCGGTTTCTGGAATAACCGAGCGGCGGGGCGGCTGGGTGCCCGGGAAATGGATATCGAGGACATGTTGGAGCTGGATTGGGATCGGCAGAACTGGTCCCGTGTGTGCATTGCCAAAGGCGTGCCTTCAGATCTCATCGCCTGCATCGGCAGCAGCTATCAGCGTCTCTACGCCATTCCGTCACTCGACTTGGTCGTTGTGCGCCAGGGGCTGAATGCCAAATTTTCCGACGGGCATTTTCTCCGCACCTTGCTCGGTTAGGCAAGTTGGGCAGAAGGACCGCGCTTTCCTTGACTCGCCGCCTCTCCCCGGCAAGATGCGCGGCCCATGACTGATGCCATCTCCAATGTCCTTGCCGAACGTTACGCCACCCCCGCCATGCGCGCCCTCTGGTCGGGCGAAGGAAAGGTGCGGTTGGAGCGCGATTACTGGATCGCCGTTCTGAAGGGCCAGCGCGATCTCGGCATCCCGGTGCCGGAGGGCGTCATCGAGAGTTATGAAAGGGTGAAGGATCAGGTGAACCTGACCTCCATCATGGAGCGGGAGCGCGTGACCCGTCATGATGTGAAAGCCCGCATCGAGGAATTCTGCGATCTGGCCGGCCACGAACACATTCACAAGGGCATGACCAGCCGCGATCTCACGGAGAATGTGGAGCAACTCCAGGTCTTCCGTGCGCTTTTGGAAGTGCGCAAAAAGAGCGTCGCCGCCTTGGCTGGTTTCGCCCGTCGTGCCGCGCAGACTCGCGACATTCCGATGACGGCCCGCACGCACAACGTCGCCGCTCAGGTCACCACCGTGGGCAAGCGCATCGCGATGTTTGGTGAGGAAATGCTTCTCGGCGTCCAGGCTCTGAATGATCTCATCGCCAGTTATCCTGCCCGTGGTTTGAAAGGCGCTGTCGGCACCCGTCTGGACCAGATCACTCTTTTCAATGGCGACGCCGCCAAGGCCCGGGCTCTGGAAGAGCGCATCCTGCATCACCTCGGCATCAGTGCCGCTCTGGATGCCGTCGGTCAGGTCTATCCTCGCAGCCTGGATATGCAGGTCGTTTCCACCCTCACCCACGTGGCCAGCGGTGCAGGCAGCTTTGCCAAGACTCTGCGCCTGATGGCGGGTCATGAGCTCGCCAGCGAAGGTTTTGCCAAAGGGCAGGTCGGTAGCTCCGCCATGCCGCACAAGATGAACAGCCGCTCCTGCGAGCGCATCAATGGCTTCCATGTCATCCTCAAAGGTTACCTCGCTATGGCCGCCGGTCTGGCTGGCGACCAGTGGAATGAAGGCGACGTGTCCTGCTCCGTGGTTCGCCGCGTGATGCTGCCAGATGCCTTCCTGGCCATGGATGGTCTGTTGGAAACCCTGCTCACCGTACTCAACCAAATGGAAGTCTTTGAAGCCGTCGTTGAACAGGAACTCATGCGTTATCTGCCCTTCCTGCTCACCACCACCGTGCTGATGGAAGCGGTCAAAGCCGGTGCTGGCCGTGAAGCCGCTCACGAGGCGATCAAGGAACACGCCGTGGCCGTTGCTCGTGACATGCGCACGGGCAAAGTCAGCCACAACGACCTGTTGGCTCGTCTGGCTGCCGATAGCCGCCTGGGTTTGAATGCGACTGCTCTCGATGCCGTCATGGCCCAAGGCAAAGCCAACTCTGGGGATGCCCCTGAGCAGGTGGATCACTTCGTGGCTCGTGTGGACAAGCTCCTCGCTGCCTATCCCGAAGCGGCTGGGTATGAGCCCGGGAGCATTCTGTAATCGCGAGTGTCCAGGTGGAGGCTCGGCCTCTGAAGTGGCCCGCGCACTCCGTGTGCGGAAAGCCAAGCCTTGCGCACTCCAGTGTCCGCTTTCCGATATTCCATCTGGCATAAGCCTCTTTAATCTGGACGGGAGACCTTGAGGTTGATCCCTCGGCCTTCCACGCGCTCACCCGCACACGGAGTGTGCGGACCCCTTGGGGTAAGAATGGGCGATGTCGTTGGGTGGATTTGCACTTTCCTGGCGAAAGAATTGCCGAATGCGGGAGGCGATTGACGTGCCCTGGGAACACGCGCCATGCTTGATGAATGAAGGAACAACCGCTGCGCACCTCAGTCATTGGGAGTTACCCCTTTCCGGGGTGGCTGGAGTTTTCTGCTCAGCATTTGGACCAGTTTGGCCGTGCGGATCTGACCGAGATGCAGGACGATGCCGCGATGGTGGCGATTCAGGATCAGATCGCGGCAGGTTTGGACGTGATCACGGATGGCGAGCAGACCCGGTTTGATTTTAACCTGTCCTTCTACGGGTTCCTCGAAGGCATCGCTCTTGAGCCCGCCAGCCCGCGTCGGTTTGGCCCCCCCGCCCATGATCAGCGTGGCAAGCACGAGATCATTGGCGAACTGAAAGCGCCTCGGGGACTCGGTGCAGTGGAAGAGTTTCAGCGCTTGAAGCGGTTGGCTGGCGGTTCGGGCAAACGCCTGAAGGTCAGCGTGCCTGGTCCCTACACCTTGAGTGGTCGTCTCGCGCCTAACGCACAGTATGCGGATCGTTATGCGATCACGGAGGCGCTATTACCCCTCGTGCGACAGGAGATCGCCGACCTTGTCGAAGCCGGAGCGGAAGAGATCTGCGTGGATGAGCCGAGCATGAGTTGTTATGGCTTCCGTGAGGATACCCGCCGTTTCGTGGATATCTTCAATCGCACCGTGGAGAGCGGTTATGGTCGCGCTCGCATCTGCACCCACCTCTGTTTCGGTAACTTCAAAGGCCATCCCGTGGGGTATCGCAAATACGCGCCCCTCTTCCCAGCCTTCCTGGATTTGCACTGCGATGAAGTGCACGTGGAGATGGCGAATCGCGAGTATGCCGAACTGGAGATCATCGGCGAGATCGCCAAACGCACCGATGTGGCCGTGGGGGTGATCGATGTGAAGAGCTATTACATCGAGACCCCAGACAACGTGGCCGATGCCGTGCGGGCTTGTTTAAAGCATGCGCCTGCGGATCGCCTCGTCTTCGCTCCCGACTGCGGCCTCAGCCAAACCGCCCGCTGGGCCGCCAAGCAGAAACTAGCGAACATGGTCGCTGGCGTGGCGAAGGTGCGCGGGGAATTGTGATGCAAACAAGGCGTGAGGGCACCTGCCCTCATGATGAGGCCACGATGGCCTCACACCTTGTTGGATGAGACGCAGTTCGCCCCTACCAACCCTATCGAGAGACCGCGCAGGCCGAGCGACTGGAGCGCGAGTATGGCGAAGCCTACTCGCCTAACTTTCCCAGGATGAGGAAAACCCGTGAAAGGTGGTGCGGTCTCGACGCTCGCAGAGGCCTTGGCCGTTCGATAATCGCAAGAGTACAAATGGCGAGTAGCCTCGCTACGCTCAGCATACACGCGCTCCGGTCGGGCGACTGCGTGAGCCGGAGGGAAGGGACGAGAGTTGAAGACCACTTGACGAGAGTTGAAGACCACTTGACGAGAGTTGAAGACCACTTTTCACTCTCGCCCTCGGCGGTGCGTCGGGACAACGCCCCTACCCAAGGCGTGAGGGCATCCTGTCCTCATGATGAGGCCGCGATGGCATGACGCCCTGGAATGACTCAATCCGCCTCTTGAAATATCATGCGACCGGAAAGGATCGGCGCATTTTTCGCCGGGTTCTCCGGCAGGAGGAAGTAACCCTCGGCTCGGTTCAGATTGGGAATGATTAACCCAACCGCTGTGCCAGGGCGTTGGCGCAGGAGGCCGGGGTTTTCGGGATCGATATCCATCGCTTTGCCACTGCCAGTGATCATGCCTGTCTTCGCATTCACTTTGAGGGCAAGCTGATGCGGATTGCTGATGCCGCTGAAGTCCGCCACATTTTTGCTGCGCAGGCTGAAATACTGCGTGAAACCGGTGAACAGTCCGCCGTCGCTAAAGGTGAGTGCCGCATTGAACGAGACGAGAGGCAGACTCAAAACGAGGGCAGGGGAGATCGGTGGGGTGTAGCGACTGCCCGTGCCTGTGAGATCGTGAACCAGGAATCCAGAACTGTAACTGCGGGAACCGAGTTGAGGGGACTTGAACCAGTCCATGTCGGCATCCACGCTCGGGAGTGTGGAGTCAAAGGTGAGTGTGCCCTGAAGCGATCCCAGGTTTTTATAAAGCATGTGGTGGATGGGCAGGAATCCCTCTCCGCAAGGTATGGCACTGCCTGTGATGCTGGTGCCATCGGCGAGACGACCGCTGTAGCTGACTCGGCCTTTCGTGGTCAGCGTCGTCGAAATGAAACCGCTGCCGAGAGGGTAGTCGTCGCTGATTTGGGAGGTAAGCAGTGGGACATTGAATAACCCGGGCGCATCCTCAAAATTCTCCGGTAATCCTGTCCATTGTTTGGCAGCGGAGATAGACGCGAAGTGTTCATCCTCTTCGAGACCGAGGCTGCCATCGAGTTGATCATCAGATAACCCAAAGGTGAGGTTGAGGGGCGCGTCGAAGGCTGGATCACGTAAGCTGATGGTGCCTGTCGAGAAGATCTCTCCCGCATAGGTATCCAGCATGCCTTTGAATGAACTCCGCGTTTTACCTCGGGTCACCGTGCCGCTGAAGCTGCCGGTCTTGCCAATCGTCAGCGTAAAGGAGCCGCCGTAACCTCCATTGTAGATCCCGTTCCTGTCCACCAGACCACGGTAGGTGCCAACCGTTCCTGGTGGCAGATCTTCGACCACCCACGTAAAGGTGTAAGCGGAGCTGGAGCCTGCAGCGTTGCTGGCGATGAAGGTGACGGTGTAACTGCCAGGCTTGGTGGGGCGTCCGGTGATGATGCCTGTTTTAGTGTTGAGCTTGAGTCCAGGCGGCAAGCCGCTGGCTCGGTAAGCGGTGGCTCCATTTTCTGCTTCAATCGCATACTCGATCAAGCCGCTGACGATGCCGTCACCCGGGGACTCCAGAGAATCCAAGGTGGGGGGCACCATGATGCTGAGTGTGGCAAAGGCACTGTTGATCGGCGACAGGTCCTTCAGGCTGACCCGGCAGTAATAGTCTTGGGCATCGGAGGATTCGACTTTACGGATGGTTAGCTTGGCCGTGCGACTGCCACTGATGCGATCATCGTCGCGCAAGGGGCTGCTGCCGATAAACCATTGGTATCGGAGATCCGGGCCACTGGTCATCACTGTAAAGGTTGCGGTGTGACCTAACAAAATATGCTGGGATGGGACTGCGCGTCGAACGACACCGAGGGCCGCTGAGGCTTCGATCGTGCCCGTCAGATTTTTCGCAGTGTAGGTGTAGGTCCCTCCATCGGTCAGTTTGACGGTGTTGAAGGTGAGGGCCCCTGTCGTGGCCCCCGGAATGATCTTCCCATTCTTCAGCCACTGATGCTCGGTGCGGCCGTGGGTGCTGATCACAGTGTTAAAGCTAGCGGCGGCATCTTCGGCCACCAGAACATCTGAGGGGGCACTGGCAAGCTGAACGTCTGGATAAGCCGTGCCGTGGAGTCGGATGGTCACGGCATTCAGCGTACCATTGACATCATCATCCTTTTCCGTGGTCACCACGGCCCAAACACCACGGGAAGATTCCCCCCAATGTCGAATGCTGCTGAAAGTCCAGTTGCTGTAGTTGGCTCCGGTATCACGACTCGTCGCGGAGGCGAGCACACTGACGGTGCCGCTGGGAGAAATTAGCTTCAGCGTGAGATCGCCTTTACGGCTGTGGGTGGCATCCACCGTCACCGTGACGTTTTCGACTCGGAGGGCAGTGTTTTCCGAGAAGTCCACATTGAGGCGAGACACTTTGGTTTTCGTGCTGGGTTTGGTTTCCTCCGGCAGATAAATCGGGGTGCCTGCCATCGGCTGGATCGCACGACTTGCGGAGCGGTCTGCAGGAGCGCTGCTGCCTGAGACGGCCGCTTCCGTCTGCTGAATAGAAACCATTTCGCCCAAGCTGGGCCATTGCTCGGCAAGGGATACCGCAGCGGCGGCATTGACCAAGCCACCTCCGAACGAGTGGTGATGCTTGATGGCGGGAAAAGGGGCTTCCCAAGTGTCGCGGTTAGGATGCTCCACCCAATCTTTGTCTTTGGGGGAAAGCTTGGTGGAGGAACGCAGGAGGATCTCTTTGACATCACGCCAATTGAGATCGGGATTGGCTTCCAGCATGAGGGCCACGACTCCTGAGACAATCGGAGCAGAGGCTGATGTTCCACCAAATTGATTGGTGTAATCGACCTCTGAAAAGTCACTGGTACTGCCTGAGTTATATCCTGCGATACCGACAAGATCCGTCGTGGCAATGCCCACTTTGCCTTCCAGGGAAGGGGCAACCACGTTGATGTTACTACCGGTTTCACTGTAAGAAACCAAAGCGCCCTTGTGGCTGACTGCACCGACAGTGACCGCATAGATGGAATTGCTGTAACCATCTTTATTGCTCTGGCCTCCTTGCGGTCGTCCATTGCCTGCGGCCCAGACGAAGACCGTGCCCAGCCCGCCCCGGCCTGCGGTGGTGGCCGTTTTCATGGCCTCAGTCATCAGCTCCCCCGTGTAGCCCAGTTCGAAGGGGATTTCAGGATTTCCCCAACTGTTGTTTTTGATTTGGATCAAGTCTGCTCCGCGGGTGGCAGACTCGGCTTCGGTTTCATCCGTGACGAGGCCGGCGATGAGCCGAAAGCCGACTAAGGTGGACTGGGGCGCCACGCCACTCACGCCCAGATTGTTGTTGCCTCGTGCACCGGCTAAACCGCCGACCGCAGTGCCGTGCACATCATGTGCGGTGTCGGGCGAGGGATCGGTGTCATTGTCATTCCAATCGAAGTGATTCCCGATATCCACATTCGGGCTGAGATCGGGGTGCGTGAGTTGAAGTCCATCATCCACGATGGCGATGCGGACGCCTGTGCCTTGGTATTGATCCCAAACGCTTTCGACACCGATATCCAGTCCGATGGTGCCTTTGGTCTGGCCGGTGTTTTTCAGATGCCATTCATCTTGGTAGTAAGGGTCATCTGGCACCGTGCTGGGCGCCGGTTGCCGCATGAGCAGGGGCTGCACCGTCAGTAGGTGGGTATCTTGGCCGAGTGAGGCGATGGCGTCCACGGCAGCCAATGGACTGGCCGCAGCCAGGACGAGATGCTGGGGCGCATACGCAGGGCGATTGGTGATTTTCAGGCCATAGGTCGCGGCGACTGCTTCTGCGTGATTGAGATCGCTGCTCTTAAGCAAGATTTGGCCGGTGAGCACACGCATACGGGCAGGTGTCGCTGGACCATCTTCTGGGTAAATAACCAATCCCGGCCACTGTTCCGAGGTCGTGGCTACTTGGTGCGCCCATTGAAGAAGTTCTTGGGCGTTGGCGTAAGAGGGGATCTGCCGGAGCCGGTCATGCACAGGCTTTTGTGGCTCATAGACTTGATTCAGAGCTAACCGATAGCGGCGGATTTGTCCGCGGTCTCTCAGGGCAAAGGGGCGTCCCGCACGCAGATCTCGCCCAGCGGATTCGAGCTGCGCTATCAACTCAACTTCCGAGGGCGTGGGAGATTTGGGCTCAGATATCGAAGGACTCTGCGGGGCATGGCCATGCTTTTTGTGGGCTTCAATGACCTGGGATGGATTGGCAGCGCTGGCAGAAGCCATCGATTCTCTCTGAGAAAGCATAATGGACCCCAGCCACAACCCTGCTGCCAAAAGCAACAAGGAAAGAGGCAGAAGGAGGCGTCTAGGAGAAGCAGTCAGACGAGCCATGGCGGGATAATGCTGGAAACATCGGCTCTTACGCCCCTTAAGCCAAGTTTATTTTATGGAAATTATGATTTATCCCAATTGTTATCTTTCGGCGAAAACGAACGGTCTGCGGGTTAGGCCAGCTGGTTTTGAGCCAGAGTCATAGTGATATAAATGCCATAAATCAGCAAAAGCACGAATCCCCTCCACTGGCCGAGATGGCCGCCACGACCGGGTAAAATGAGCAGAACAGTCGCCACACCGGCCAGCAAACTGGGGCGCAATTCACCGAGCTGCACGGGGTAAGGATGAATGAGGGCTGCCACGGCGGCGATGAACATGGCGTTGAAGATGTTGCTGCCGAGGATGTTTCCCAAACCCACATCATCGTGGCCGCGCATCCGAGAAACCAAGGTGGTAGCCAGCTCTGGTGTGCTGGTGGCTATGGCGACGACGACCGCCCCAACAATGAATGGGCTCCATCCTAGAGCGGTGGCAACGCCCTTACCACCTGTCACGACTAGTTGCGCTGCCCCGATCAGGATGGCTAGGCCGAGGATGGAGAGAAAGATGGAGCGGGACAGCGGGGCTTTTTTCTCCACGCCTTCCATCAGTTCCTCGGCGGAGGCATAGGCACGAGCATGGGCTCTGGCATGGAGGATCACCACCGTCAGCCAGACCAAGAAGCAGGCCAGCAGGACGAGCGCATCAATTCGGGAAAACCAGCCATCCCACAGGACCGCATAAATGAGTCCTGGGACCGCCAGGGCACACCACCAGTCCCGCCGAATGCCACTGTCGCCTGCCTTCATCCCTGAGAGTGCCAGGACGATGGCCAAGACCAGAGCCACATTGACCACATTACTGCCGAGGACATCTCCCAGCGAAATTTGAGGCACCCCATCGATGGCGGAGTGGATGGCGACTAACAGTTCAGGGGAGGACGTTCCGAAGGCGGCCACCGTGACGCCGATCACAGCCGTGGGCCAGCGCGCCCACAGTGCGAGACCCACCCCACCCTTTACGAAGATCTCTCCGCCAAACCAAGCGAGAATAACCCCTGCTGCCAGCAGGATCAGGGAATAAGTCATGAACGAATCAAAAGGTCTTCGAATTAACGGATCACCAGAACATCACAGGCCGCCTGGCGCACGACTTTTTCGGTGACGCTTCCCAACAGCATGTGCTTAAGCGCGGAGTGGCCATGGGCAGAGATGAAAATGGCCTCAGCCTTTTCTTCCTGTGCGGCTTTGCAGATGGCATCGGCTGGTCGTCCTTCGATGATCCTCAGTGTTAAGCCTTCAGTTCCTGAGAATGTCTGGGCCGCCAGATCCTTGAGCGCGGTCTCCGCTTCCTCTCGGATCTTTTCATGCAGGTCCTGAGTGTGAATCCGGAGACCTTCGTATGAAGGTTCTGTTACATGGAGTAAGATAACCTCCGTTTGCGCATCTCGATGCAATTGAGCTGCCTTGTGAACGGCTGCTTGAGACCAATCGGAAAAATCCGTCGGCACGAGAACCTTTTTCCACAGAGTGAGAGTCGAAGTGGGTTTCATCAATTTGAATAAGCCTGATTTTTCACTTTCCGGCAATCATGATCATGGGATGTATGCGACTCCAATTGTCTTTTTCATCATTCATTCATGTCTGATTCCTCCTCTACGCTAGCGAACCGTGGTGGCTTGCTGTTGCAAATCATGGTCTTGATTGTAGTCACGGCCGCCGTGCTCGGTTTTCAGACCCACACGGGTGTCTGGACTTCTGACATTGGAGCGGATCCAGATGAACCTGCCCATGCGGTGACCAGCTTGATGGTGAGAGACTACGTGGCTGAAGGTTTGGGCGGGTCTCCTTTGGTTTTTGCTCAGCGTTACTATGACACCTTTCCGAAGGTGGCTCTGGGGCATTATCCGCCAAGCTATTATGCGCTTACGGCACTCTTTCTTTTGCCCTGGCCGCATCCAGAGGTTTTCTTTGGGCTGCAGGCATTACTTTGCGGTGTGCTAGCAATGCAGGTTGTGCGGATGGCCAGCCGATTGGGGATGAGTCCCATGGCTTCGGTGTGTGCGGCGTTGATCACCATCAGTTTGCCCATCACGCTGAAACTCAGCCAACTGGTGATGGCGGACTTGTTGCTGGCCTGTCTGTGTTTGCTCGCTGTTGAGTTCTGGAGCCGATACAGTGAGAAGCCGCGCGTTAGTATGGCACTGCTGTTCGGGTTGACTTCGGCAGCGGCCATCTTAACCAAAGGTTCGGGCATGGCTTTGGCTTTGGTCCCTGCGGTGAGTTTGGTGGGCTTGTGGAGATGGGATTGGCTTAAAAAACCCTCGTTTTGGCTGGCAGGCCTTCCCGTGGCCGTCATTGCGGGGCCATGGATGCTTTATTCCTCCAAGATCACCAAAGAGGGGATGGTGGATACACCGCTGGTGAAATACATTTTGGATGGGCTCTCTTTTTATGCCACCAGTCTGGGAGCTTCTATGTCTTACCCGATTGTGGTTTTGGCGATCTTGGGCGGGGCGCTGTGGTTGAGTCGTCGTTCCACTCAAGCGGCTCGATGCACCGCCTTATTGGGATTGGTGCTTGGGACGGTCTCGATCATGTTGCTGGTGCCCGCAGGTTACAGCACACGCTACTTCATGCCGCTGTTACCTGTCGTGGCTTTGATGGCTGTATGGCCATTGGACCAATGGCTCCCCCGTGCTTCTTGGCGTGTGGGTGCCTCCTTCGCATTGGTCGTTATCGTGTGGTTGCATTATCCGTGGTTCGCTATACCCGATAAGAATGTCGCAGGGTATCGGCAAGCGGTTGAAGAAGCCCTGCATGAGCGGGGTGGTGACAGTCCGGAGCAATGGTTGGTTTCTGGAGATCCGCGGGGTGAAGGTGCGGTGATTGCCACAACAGCCTTTGTGCTGCCACATCGCGTGCCAAGCCCCGTGCGGGTTCATCGTGCCAGTAAGGAGTTGGCGGCGACCGATTGGTTAGGCCGAGGTTACAAAGCCGCTTTTACTACCCCTGACGAGGTCTTGGGATATTTGGATCAAAGTCGGATCACCTGTGTTTTTGTGGATCAGTTGCCGAAGGATCATGCGCATTGGCCGCATGAAGAGGTTTTGCTCGAAGCTCTGCAAAAAAGTGATCGTTGGAAATTGGTTCATGAAGGCCCGGCAACGAGGCCTTATCAGAACGAAGCCAACACTCTCAAGGTCTTTCGGTTGCAGCGTTGATGCGGTTAATGCCGCCGCCACTGATCCACTAAAACCGCACCCAGGATGACGCCGCCCAAGACGACCTTTTGAGTGTAGCTTTCAACATTGGTGAGGTTCATGCCATTCTGGATGACCGCGATGATGAAGGCTCCCGTTAGGGTGCCGAGCATGGTGCCTTTACCACCGCTAAGACTGGTTCCACCTACCACTACGGCCGCGATGACGTAGAGCTCATACATCCCTCCGTAAGTGGGAGAGCCACTCTTGAGTTGTGATGCCATGACCACACCTCCCAGACCCGCCAGCAAGCCACTGATAACGTAAGCAAAGAGCAGGACGCGATTGACGGGGACGCCTGAGATATGGGCGGCTTCGCGGTTGCCTCCCACCGCATACAGATAACGCCCGATGCGCGTTTGTGTCATGATGACATGAGCGAGACCATAGAGCACTCCCATGAGTAAGACGGCGTTGGGCAGACGAAACAAATCGGCGCCACGTCCGAGCCAGACAAACGAGTCAGGGACTTGGTAGATGGATTGACCTTCCGAAAGGGTGTAAGCGAATCCACTGGTCACTAACATCATCGCCAGGGTAACGATGAAAGGCGGGATGTTAAAGCGGGTGATCATCAGTCCCGAAAACCCCCCAGCTGCGCCACACAAGAGAATGGCCAGAAAACAAGCGACTAGCATGCCGCCAGCACTGGCCTCCTGAGCCCCTGCGTATTCACGGATGAACCAGGATGCCCCTACGGCTGCTAAGGCCAGGAGGCTGCCTACCGATAGATCGATACCTGCCGTGATGATCACCATCGTCATGCCGATGGCGATGATGGCAATCACGGCGATTTGATTGGCAATGTTCAGTAGGTTGTCAGTCTTTAAAAAGTTAGGCCAGCGGTAGCTCTCGGGTTTGAGCAAGAGGGGTGAACCGATGGATGGGAACTCGGCGGAGGCTTCGGATAAGATCAGCCAACGGGCGCTCTCAGGACCTGCGACAATGATATCCAGCGGTTGTTTTTGCTGGCTCAGCACCGAGCGCACATCCGCAGGTGAACCCTTGATCACCGCAATGACTTGGGCTCCTATCGCCTTAGTCTTGGCCGCGATGGCATCCGCCAGAGCCGACTCTTCAGTCGCAGGACGTGTGGCGATGAGGACACGATGTTCTTTCCGAATCGAGGCAGTGATCTGCTCCACAGCGGTATCTCCTGTTATGGATTGTTCCGTCAAGGTCACGGCACTGAAAAATGCGCCTAACAAAAGGAGGATCAAAATCATGCCGTGCTCAGACAGCAGACGTAAAGCGTGAGTCTTCATGTCAAAAGAGGCGGATTAGGTTACTCCAACTCAGGATCCTTCAGGGCATCAGCCTGTCGATAAAGTTGAGTTGGGATCAAGATTTGTTCTGGCTGAGGAAGACCACGAGACCACGTCATGATGGAATGAACAAGCTGCACGCCCATCTTATCGGGGAACTGAATCGGGTCGGCGTAGATCTTTCCATCCTTGATCGCCTGTTTTCCTTCAGGCTGACCATCAAAGCCGATGATCGTGACTTGATTCTCTTTACCCGCCTTTTCCAGGGCCGCACGAGCGCCGAGTGCTGCAGGGTCGTTGATGGCAAAGATGCCGCGTAGATCTGGATGGGCTTGCAGGGTGTCCTCGGCAGCTTTGTAACCGAGGTCCTTGGCTCCGCCGCTCTCCAGTTCCGCCACGATTTCGATAGCGGGTTTGCCACTGGCATTGTGGGCATCGATGACTTCTCGAAATCCCTGCACTCGTAAGATGCAGGACTCCACTTGCTTCAGATGGAGAATGGCGACTTTGCCACCTTGCGGGCCGAGTGCTTCGATCATGGCTGCTCCGGCTTCTTTCCCGCCACCATAATTGTCCGTGGCGATTTGCGTTACCAGCTTAACTCCCGGTTCGTTGCAGGGGACATCCACGGTGAAGACAGGGATGCCTGCGGCATTGGCCTCTTGAATGACGGGCACAATGGATTTGCTATCGCAGGGGCTGAGCACGATGGCGCTGACCTTTTTAACAATGAAGTCTTTCACCTGATTGCTCTGCTTAGCCACATCCTTGTCTCCGCTGACAACGACGACATCATACCCCTGCTTTTGGCCCTCCGAGGTGAGGTGATCGCCGATGACTTTGAAAAACGGATTGTCCAATGTCAGTAGCGAAGCCGCTATGGTGCCGCGTGGGGCAGTTGGTGAGGAGGTTTTGCCACAGCTCGCCAGACAAAGGCTGAGAATGAGACCGAGCAGACATGAAAGCACTTTCATCAGCATCTCTGGGGGTTGGTTAGAGCGATTTTGCGAGTTTAGTATCGAAAGGACAAGGCTAGAATACGAGAAAGCTGTGTAATCATCGGCGTAGGTAATGGTGTGATGTTACGTCTTGCTCTTGGAATTGCCGTTTTGTCGTGCTTGGCAGCTGTGCAGTCTGCTGAGGTATTGTTTCAAGCTCAACCGTTCACCCGCGCCGGGTTATTCACTGATGGTATCGAAGGTCCGGCCTGTGATGCTCAGGGGAATATCTATTGTGTGAAATTCGGTGGTGAGCACACGCTGGGGAAAACCACCCCGAAAGGCGAAAGTGAGCTGTTTATCACGCTGCCTGAGGGCAGCACCGCCAATGGCATTCGTTTCGCGCCCGATGGGTATCTGTATGTGGCCGACTACACGGGGCATCAGATCCTGAAGGTGCATCCCACTACAGGCGATCTCACAGTCTTCGCCCATGAGCCGAAGATGAATCAGCCCAATGACCTTGCCATTGCTCCTGATGGCAGTTTCTACGCGAGTGACCCAGATTGGAAAAATGGAACGGGGCAAATTTGGCGGTTTGATCGGGCCGGGAAGTCCTCGCGGGTCGCGAAGGACATGGGGACAACCAATGGCATCGATCTCAGCCCGGATGGCCAAGTCCTCTATGTGAATGAAAGTGTGCAGCGCCGTGTCTGGGCGTTTTCCGTATCTGCCGATGGCAGCTTAAAAAATAAGCGGCTCATCAAAGAGTTCCCGGATTTCGGATTCGATGGAATGCGGGTAGATGCGAAGGGCGATCTTTACATCACCCGACACGGCAAAGGGACGGTGGTCAAACTCTCCCCCCAAGGGAAGATCCTCAAGGAAATTGAGCTGCCTGGGAGCAAACCCTCGAATCTCTGCTTTGGCGGACCCGATGGCCGCACGATCTACGTCACTGAGATGGAGCATGGTCGTTTAATCTCCTTCCGCGTGGATGAGCCGGGGCTGGAATGGCTGCGAATGCAGGAATGGCAGCGTCCGTGACAGGGCTTCGGGGAATAGACAGAGTTTTCTTGTGCTCTTATACGGAACCTGCTGAAAAGCAGTCTTGCACCCGGCCAGAGGCTCACCACATTCGTTCACTCTTTCCCCACCCTTTTATTCATGGAAAACGTCATCATCATCGGCACCGGCTGCGCGGGATACACCGCGGCTATTTACACAGGACGAGCGAATCTCAATCCCCTCATTCTCTCGGGGAATCAGCCAGGTGGGCAGCTCACGACGACGACGGAAGTTGAAAATTTCCCGGGCTTCCCCAACGGCATCATGGGGCCCGAGTTGATGATGAACATGCAGTCCCAAGCGGAGAAGTTCGGTGCTCGTATCGAATACACGCTGGTGACGAGCGTCGCCAAAACCCCTGAAGGCCATTTCAACATCACCAGTGAAGACGGCACCGTCCGCCAAGCCAAGGCTGTGATCATCGCGACGGGGGCTTCCCCCAAGCACCTCGGCTTGCCCAATGAAAAAGGGCTGATCGGCCATGGTTTGACCAGCTGTGCTACCTGCGATGGCGCTTTCTACCGCAACGTTCCCGTGTGCGTCATTGGTGGTGGTGACAGTGCTACGGAGGAGGCCAGCTTCCTGACCAAATTTGCGAGCAAGGTCTATCTGATCCATCGTCGTGATTCCCTGCGTGCGTCTAAGATCATGGCGGATCGCGCTTTGGCCAATCCGAAGATTGAGCCCGTCTGGAATAGCACGGTGGCGGAATACCTCACGGATGATAAAGGCGAGATGCGGGCCGTGACTCTCGAAAATCTAGTGACTGGAGAGAAGAGTGAGCTGGAAGTGAAATGTGTTTTCGTCGCCATCGGCCATGTTCCAAACGCGGCCTTCCTGGGTGATCTCGTGGATACCGATGAAAACGGCTACATCCTCCAGAAAGGACGAACCACAGAGACCAAGACTGAAGGTCTGTTCGCTGCGGGTGATGTCTCGGATCACGTTTATCGCCAAGCCATCACTGCGGCAGGGCAGGGCTGTGCGGCTGCATTGGAAGCCGAGCGCTATCTGGCCAACATCGGCGTGCACTGAGGCGCAGGCTTCGAAATGAGTGCAGATAAGATTGACCCATGCCGTGATTCATTCAGGGAATGGGTTTCTTGTTGCGGTTAGGCTCGCGTGATCAAACTGTGGAAGCGCTTTTAAGCAATGGATACCGTTCCGGGTGGAGATTCCGCAGGAACGTCCTTTTTAGGTTTCGCTAACCAGAGGCTGACTTTCTCCATGTAGAGGTAGAAAACTGGTGTGATGTAAAGGGTCAGGAGTTGGGACAATAGCAGCCCGCCGACCACAGCGAGACCCAAGGGGCGGCGTGCCTCGGCTCCAGCCCCCAGGCCCAGGGCGATTGGGAGGGCTCCCATAATCGCGGCAAAGGTGGTCATCATGATGGGGCGGAAACGGACCAAGCAGGCCTCAAAGATGGCATCACTGGGCGTCTTGTCGTCCTTGCGCTCTGCTTCGAGAGCAAAATCGATCATCATGATGGCATTCTTTTTCACGATACCGATCAGCATTAGCACGCCGACGAAGCCATAGAGATTCAATTCGTATCCGAACAGCCACAAGGTTAGCAGCGCACCCACCCCGGCCGAGGGAAGTCCGGAAAGAATGGTCAGCGGATGAATGAAGCTTTCATAGAGGATGCCCAGCACCAGATAGATGACCACAACGGCCATGGCCAAAAGAAGCCCCAACCCTTTGAGTGAGGATTGGAAAGCCTCAGCTTCACCTTGAAAAGCGGTGCTGATTCCCGCCGGGAGTTCCTTGGTGACCGCGGCATTGATCGCATCCACGGCTTGGCCAATGGAGACACCAGGACGGGTGGCGAAACTAATGGTGACGCTCGGAAGTTGACCTGAGTGAGTGACGGTCAGCGGCCCCACGGTGCGAGTGATGTCGGCGACACTGGCGAGAGGCACGAGCTCGCTCGTCGTGCCACTGCGCAGATAAAGCATCCCCAGGGAATCGATGTCAGACCGGTATTTGGGATCGACCTCGAGGATGACATAATATTGGTTAGTCGGCGTGTAGATGGCGGACACCTGACGAGAGCCGTAGGCATTGTAGAGCGCGTTTTCCACCTGAGTGGCGGTGATGCCCAGTGAGGAGGCCTTGTTACGGTTCACCTCCACGAAAACCTGCGGGCTGGTAACGAGCAGGTCGCTGGTCACATCCGCCAATTCTGGCAGGGCGGCGATCGTCGCTTCAATCTTGGGGGCGACTTCGAACAGTTGCTTCAGATCGACTCCGGCGAGGGTAAATTGATAGGGGCTCTTACTGCTGCGTCCACCGATGCGAATGCTGGAGGGGACTTGAGGAAAGGCACGGATGCCAGGGATGGCGGCCATCTGCGTGCGCAGTTCATTCACGATGTCTTGGGCCGCAGGGCGTTCACTGCGAGGTTTGAGGCTGACAAACATGCGCCCGCTGTTGCCGGTGGAGCTTGAGCCGCTGGACCCGACACTTGAACTGAAGGCTGCGATGTAAGGGTTCTTAGCAATGATCTTAGCGACTTCCTGCTGATGGCGAACCATCGTTTCAAAGGAAGCATCTTGAGCTCCCTCCGTCATCACTTGGAGCTGACCGGTGTCTTCCGTGGGAATGAATCCTTTGGGCAAATGCAGGAACAACCAAGCGGTGCCAACGACTGTGGCCAAGGTCACCACCATCATGCTGATCCGGTGCCTCATGGTGAAACGAAGTGTCTTCTCATAGAGCCGCAGCAACCCTTCGAAGACAGATTCTGTGACCCGATAAAACCAGCCGTGGCGCTCCTGAGGCTGATGCGGCTTTAGAAATCGACTGCACAGCATGGGCGTCAGCGTCAGCGAGACAAAACCGGATACCAGAATCGCGACGCCAATCGTCACGGCAAACTCATTCAACAAGCGGCCGAGAATGCCGCCCATGAAGAGCACCGGTAAGAAGACGGCCGCCAAAGACAGTGTCATGGAAATGACGGTGAAGGTGATCTCCTTGGCACCTTTTAAAGCCGCATCCCACACCGATTCTCCCAGCTCAATGTGGCGCACGATGTTTTCCAAGACGACGATGGCATCATCGACGATGAATCCGACGCTTAGAGTCAGCGCCATCAGGGAGATGTTATTCATGCTGAATCCCAGCAGATACATGACCGCAAAGGTGCCTACGATCGATAACGGAATGGCAATGCTGGGGATGATCGTGGCTCGCAAATTTCTCAGAAACATGAAAATCACGATGACCACGAGAACGATGGTTAGCACCAGGGTGAGCTGCACATCATGCACGGATTCGCGAATGGCCTGAGAGCGGTCGATCAAGATGCTCAGCTCCATCGCCGCGGGCATCTGGGCATTCACGGTTGGAAGCAGTTCTTTGATCGCATTCACCACCGCCACCGTGTTAGCTCCCGGCTGGCGCTGCACGGCGAGCAAGATGGAACGTGCGCCCAAACCATCCCAGTTAGCGATTTGATTGTCTTCGACACTGTCGATGACGGTGGCCACCTGTTCCAGCCTCACAGGCGCACCTTCGCGATAGGCCACGATCAAGGGCCGAAAAGCCTCGGCGGTGAGAAGCTTACCACTGGTCTGCACCGTGAAGTTCTGGTCTGTGCCCTGAAGGACCCCGGCTGGCAGATTGCTATTGCCTGCATTGATGGCATTGCGCACCTCATCCAGACTGATGCCGCGTGAGCTCAGCTTGAGCGGATCGACCTGCACGCGCACGGCATATTTTTGGGAGCCAAAAACGCGTACTTGGGCGACTCCCTCCACCATGCCGATGCGTTGCCCGAGGGCGGTCTGAGCATACTCGTCCACCGTGGAGATGGGCAGGGTAGGGGAGCTGAGCTGAAGGATCAGGACCGGAAAGTCAGCCGGATTGACCTTACGAAAATAAGGCGGGCTCGGCATGTCATCTGGCAGGTAGCGCTGAGCTGAGGAAATGGCGGATTGAACATCCAGAGAGGCTCCGTCGATATCACGGTCCAGACTGAACTGGATGGTGATGTTGGTGGAGCCCAGAGCACTGGTGCTGCTCATGGAGTCAATGCCCGCGATGGTCGAGAACTGTTTCTCGAGAGGGGTGGCGACGGAGGCCGCCATGGTCTCTGGGCTAGCTCCTGGCATCCCGGCGGTGACTGAGATGGTCGGGAAATCCACATTGGGCAGGTCATTGACCGGCAGTTTTTCAAAAGCCAGGAGCCCAAAAGCTAGGATGCCGATCATGACCAGGGTCGTCATCACCGGGCGGTGAATGCAGCGTTCTGGAGTCATGGTGTGGTCTCAGTCGCTTGCGAAAGTTGGTTGTCAGTCTTAGCCGCGCTTTGGCTGATTCCCACAGGTGGCTTCGTTTCGACCTTCACACCTGGTGTTAGACGAAGTTGACCATCGATCACCACCACTTCACCTTTTTGGAGGCCTTTGCGGATCACGGCCAGGGCACCGATGGTGCGGTCCAGTTCAATGCTGCGCAGTTCCACCGTCTCATCCTCTTTCACGACGAAGACGTATTGGCCTTCTTGGCCCGTCTGCACAGCCGGGGCGGGGATGAGAATAGCGTTGGGTTGGGTGGTCAGTGTCAATGAAACCTCGCCGTATTGTCCAGGCCACAAAGCGAGATCTTGATTGTCCATGGTGGCCTTCATCTCCAGGGTGCCAGTGGCAGCTTTGATGGCATTATCCAAGAAGGTGAGCACACCGGTGATTTTTCGGCTAGCACTGCCACTGGGAGTGATGCTGACCTTCAGTTTCTCCTGCTTCATGTATTTCTGAATGTCACCGAAATACTGTTCGGGCACGGAGAAGAGCACTTCCACAGGCTGGAGTTGATTGATCACGACGAGATCCGTTTCATCCTCCTTCACCACGTTTCCGGCATCGATGGCTCGGCGTCCCGCCCGTCCGGTGATGGGGGAAAGCACGGTGCAGTAGCTCAGTTCGAGTTCGGCTTCTCTGACCGCCGCTGCCGCTGCTTCGGTGTTGGACAGGGCTGCGTCTGCGGCGCTTTTGAGGTTGTCCACTTCTTCTCGGGAAACCCCGCCGCTTTGGACCAGTCCAGTGTATCGAAGGGCCTGTTTTTTAGCGATTTCGGCCTGGATGGTCGCTTGGGTGAGTCGAGCTTTGGCCTGGGCCAGCACCACTTCGAAGGGTGCGGGATCGATTTTCACCAGCACATCCCCCTCCTTCACATCCTGACCCTCTTCGAAATAGACCTTGGCGATCTGCCCGGTGACACGTGGTTTGACGGCGACGGTGGCTTTGGCTCGGACGTTTCCGATCGCCCGCAACTCGACGGGTGCCTCCCTTTGTTCCGCCGTGGCGACAACCACGGGAACGACTTGGGCCTTCCTGTTGGACCCTGACGAGGTTTGTTCTTTGGATTTTGAACAGCACGTCAGGCTCAACAAAAGGCAGAGAGGGATGAATTGCGATGGGGGGAAACGCATGGGGTGGAAAAAACGCTGACTCGCGAGTGAGATGCCATGGCGAATTCGCAGGGGGCACTTCTCGTGCTCGTGTCGATAAAGACGAGCCGATTGAGGGAGAGATTCAATGAGCCCTTTCTTTATTACGTTCCTTCCGAGGGGGAATTTGGAGAAAAATGACGGGAGCCGACCGGACGGTGGATCACGTGTTTGAAGGCGTGGCCAGCGCCTTCAGGATCGAGCAAAAAGGCGGTTTTTTCATCGTGCTGTCGGGTGGGGACATGGCGGCGGATCAACTCTGCTTGAGTGCCCCACGAGGTTTCCTGCCAGCCGAGGTCCTGAGCCCAGCTTCGGTAGTCGCTGAAATTGATGTCTGCGGTGATGTCTTGGCGGCCACTATTTTGATAAATGTCAGAACCGGTCAAACGGTGCTGGAGCAGATAGGCTCGCAGGGAGCCCATGGGGCGACGATGATAAAGCGCAGGGAACTCATCGCCGTAGTCCACCGTTAACATGGCACCCTCCTGCCATCCTGGAGCCCAGCCCTGCATCCAAGCACGGATTGAGGGATGCAACTCCACGCGTTGCCGGGCGGCCTTACCTACCCAGGATTGCAGGGCATGAAAGGCATGCCGTTCTTCCTCCGGCCAGGTTAAAGCGACTAAATGCTCGCGTCCCTCAGGCGTGATGTAGATTTCCTGCCAGCCTTCGTCTTGCCACTGTAAAAGGGTAGCGGGGAAGGCATCCAGGAGTTCATTGTGATAGATGAAGGCCCTGCCTGCACTGGCCGCCAGGGCGGTTTGGATCTCCTGATGCCAAATGACCTGGTTCCCCAGTCTTTGGATTTGCTGGGATTTCAGGACCGGAGAGGTGTCCACGATGTGCCACTGAAAGCGCCGCCTCTGCCACCAGCCTAGAGACTGGCGGACCGTTGCCATGAGATCGCCTGTGCCGGCACCGATCTCAATGATGTGCCGGATACCGGGCTGGCGGGCAGCTTCTTCACGCAGCCACCCGGCTACGGCTCGACCAAGGAGGGGCGAGAGCGTGGCGCTGGTGGAAAAGTCCCCCCGAGAACCGACGGTCTGGATTCGACGCGCATAATAACCGCGCTCCGGGTCATAAAGAGCGCGGGCCATGAAGGCTGAAAAGGGCACGGCGGAGGACATGGATCATGCCATACCGCTGGATGGGTTCCCTGCAAGGCCGGGCGGTTTCCTCACTTTACACTCCCCGCATCCACCGCCATCCGTATTCCCTACCTATGAACCGCCAAGAGAATCTCGAAATCTTCTTCCGCGACGGCAAAACCGTTATCCTTCCGATCGATCACGCTGTTGCCATTCCCGTGCCAGGCATGGAGAACCCCTTTGCATTGATCGATTCCGTGAGCCCCTACGTGGACGGTTATGTCATGAATCTGGGAGTCGCCATGCGGGCCGCTGATTCCATGGCTGGAAAAGGGATTTGCTTGCGCACGGATGTGTATAACACCCGGACCACCGGCGAAGGGGCCGGTAGCATCAATGTCTATGGCGTCGAGGAAGCTGAAGTGGTAGGCGCTAACGCGGTGATGAACATGCTTTACCCGAATGGTTTCAATGAGCGCATCAATTTCCAGGAATGCGCGGACATCATTCGCAGCAGCCTTGATCTGGACATTCCAGTGATCATCGAAGCTCTGCCTTATGGCCTGGGGCAGAGTGATAAATACACCGTGGAGAATGTAGCCTTTGCCGCTCGCTTGGCTGCCGAATTGGGGGCTGATGTGGTGAAAGTGCCCTATCCCGTGGATGCTAAGCCTGGGGACTTTCGCAAGATCGTCGATCAGGTCTGGGTCCCCGTCATTATCTTGGGTGGCGCTTCTCTCAATGATGACGCTGCGCTTCTGAAGATGACGGAAGACGCGATGACGGAAGGTGCCGCCGGCATCGCCATCGGGCGCAATGTCTGGCAGCATCAGAATCCCGCCGCCATCGCCCGCAGTCTGTCCGCTGTCGTGCATGACGATATGTCGGCCCTGGAAGCTCTGGCGCTGTTGAAAGAACCTCTTGCCTGATCCTGTTTCGCTCATTTGCCATGATGAAAAAGACCGCTCTTTTCGCTTCCTCGCTGATCCTGTTTTCACAGGCCTTGAGTGCCGAGTTGAAGACCTTCACCTTCACCGCTGATGAATGGCCTGAAGGGGACCCGCCAAAAGAAGTCTTCGTGGTGGATGGCACGATCAAAGTCGGAGCTAAAGATGGCAATAAAGCCGTCATGATCTCTCCAGACAATCTGGTGGATGCGAGTGCGCAGTTTGCCGTCTCTGCGGCAGGCGATTCGGTGATCAAAGCGCGTGTCTTTGCCAGTAAAAAGGGCCGCAGCAATCCACGCTTTGGCATTGCTGTTCATGGCATGAGTGGCTATCGCCTGCTCGCCAATGCACCCAAAAAGCAATTGGAGTTGGTCAAAAACGAAGAGGTTCTGGCCAGCGTGCCTTTGACATGGACCAGTGATGCTTGGGTGTGGATGAAACTGGAAGCCCGCAAGCAAGGGGATGAATGGATCATCACCGGCAAGACATGGGCGGCTGATGCGAGCGAGCCCGCTGAAGCACAACTCACCCACAAGGATAAAGGGCTCAAAGGACAGGGCAAAGCCAGCGTTTGGGCCACGCCTTATTCAGGCACACCGATCTATTTCGATGACATCGAAGTGGGGGTCGAAGTGCCTGCTGAGACAAAGTGAAATATTCTTCAAAAGAGGATCATTTTCCGCTTGCGTAATTCAGTGGATCCATTAGCATCTTCGTCCACTCACGAAGGCTTTGGAGCGGTAGCTCAATTGGTTAGAGCGCCAGCCTGTCACGTTGGAGGTTGCGGGTTCAAGCCCCGTCCGTTCCGCCAGTGAGTTTAAGGCAAAAAGCCCCGATCAGAAATGACCGGGGCTTTTGTTTTTCCAATGCGAGACTAAGAGGCAAAAAGGGGCTTGGTCGTATACCCGCAGAAGAGGTTTTATCACCGATCTAGCAAGGCTTACCAACTTCCCTTGGTATCTTAAATCCGAGGGCAATGGATTTAAGGAACTGGTTTGAAAAAGCATTCTCCAGATCGATGCAAAAATGATCTTTTAAAAGCTCGATTCGCTTGCGTAATCCAAGGGACGCTATTAGTATCGCCCTCCACTCACAAAGGCCCTGGAGCGGTAGCTCAATTGGTTAGAGCGCCAGCCTGTCACGTTGGAGGTTGCGGGTTCAAGCCCCGTCCGTTCCGCCAGTGAGTTTAAGGCAAAAAGCCCCGATCAGAAATGACCGGGGCTTTTGTTTTTATACCTCTTTTAATGCAACGCACATACGGTAGCGTTGCTCGCTGTCTGCTTGGGAGAATTCACTCACCGTGAAGTGCTTTTGACGGGACTGGTCTGAACGCAAAAATAGTTAGACGTGCCTCCTGCAACGTCAGATTTCCAGTTGCGAGGAGAAAATAGTTTAAAGCGCAAGGTGTCCGAGGGCCAAGAGGCCGTAGTAGGTGTATTCGGGATCGAGGGTGTCGTCGGTCCAGTTGCCGTGGAAGCCCCCGGCGGCGCTCCAGAGGCTGTCGATGAAATCGAGGCAGGGTTCGCGAAGGCGATTGAGGGCTTCGGTATTTCCGCTGAGGGCATGGAGGGCGACGGCGGTGGAGAGGAGATCGGGGATCGGGGCGCCGGGGATGGCCAGGAAGCCGCCACCAGGGAGGCATTGCCGCACGAGCCACTCCACCGCAGCCGTGGGCGCGGGCATCTGGAGATGGCGGTAGAGGGAAAGCATGGCGGCTGTGGCGGTGGTGGAGCCGATGGAGATGCCGGGTTCATTGGACCAAGCGCCATCGGGTGTTTCCAGGCTATCCATGCAGCGGGCGATGTCCCACGGATTGGGCGGCAGGAGGCCGAGGTCCTGATAGCCGCCCCACGCGATGAGGCAGCCGTAGGCGCTGCCGTTTTTCCGCCCCGGGGCTTGATGATAACCACCGTCGGGCGTGCGGTAGGCTTCGATGCGTTGGGCGAGCGCGACGCGGCGGTCCTCAGGCAAGCCTTGGATGCCGACGCCTGCCCAGCAGCGAGCGAGGCAGTTGAGGTGGACAAAGTCGAGTCCTTCTCCATCGCTATACTGGCCTAACCAAAGGCGTGTTGGCTCTGAGTCAGGGGTTTCCTGCAAGGCCATGAGGCCCTCAAGGCCAAAGACGGTGTAGTAGAGATCACGCTTGCCATCACGGTCCAGGAAGCCGCCTTCGAGATGCTGGCGACTGCGCAGGAAGTCGGCAACGAGAGAGGTGGACTCGCCGAGAAGCTTGGGAGCAACTCGGGCGACCTGGAGCATTTCAAGCCGGAAGGACATGAGGAGGGGAAAGCTTGAGTGGAAGGAAAGGCGGAGGTTTCAGGGGGGGCAAAACGGGATTCCAGGGATGAACTCCATGTTGACCCCTCACCTAACCTCTCCCCCAGGGGGAGAGGAATGGTTGTTTGGACTGCTGGAGCGAAGCCCCAAAGGAATTCGCTATATTCTCTCTCCTGGACAATGCCTCTCACCCTGCGAAGGGCACGGAGGGGACGCCTTGGGCTCCGGGGCGGCAGACGAAGAGACGGCCTGCGGTGGCTTCTTCCAGGCTAGGTTTGACACCCGTGACGACGTAGAGATCGCGCAGCTCGGGGCCGCCGAAGGCGCAGGCGGTGGTCTCGATGCAGGGGAAGTCCACCTGCTGCACGACACTGGAGGTGGCGGGATCGAAACAGACGACTTTGCCGCCGTGACAGAAGGCGACCCAGAGGCGGTCTTCGCTATCGATGGTCATGCCATCGGGGCTGGTGGAATCGGCACTGGTATCCCAGATGACGCGTTCGTGGCTGATGCTGCCCGTGGCGACATCGAAGTCGAAGGCGCGGATCTTTTTGGACGGGGTGTCGATGTAATACATGGTGGCACCATCACGGGTCCAGACGATGCCGTTGGAGTTGGTGACAGGGCTGAATTTCTTGGTGACGCTGAGGTCGGTATCCAGGCAGTAGAGGGATGCCTCCGGCTGCTTTTTCAGATTGATGGTTCCAGCCCAGAGACGGCCTGCAGGATCGCACTTGCCATCGTTGAAACGATTGTCGGGCAGTTCAGGCTCAGGGTCGGCGATGAGGGTGCTGATGCCGGTGGCTTCATCGAGGAAGAAGAAACCTTCGTCGCCCGCCCAGACGAGGCCACCTTTTTTGCGCACGACCACGGTGCCGACGCGTTGGCCGACATCCCAGACTTTTTCCTCCCCGGTGGCAGGGGTGTAGGCGATGATTTTATAGGCCTCGATATCCACATAGAGCAGGCGAGCGCGCTCAGCGTCCCAGAGTGGGCCTTCGCCCCAGACCGATGTGTATGTGCCGACAAGTTCAGGTGTGATCATGATTGGCCTTGGAGATAGGCGGGGGCAGGGGACTGGTCAAGTGATGCAGTCTCAGCGCAGGATGAGGCTGGCACGCCAAAAGCGGCCGCATGCCTCGGCCTCAGCGCAGGTAGATGAACTCATTGGCCATCATGAGCGACTGGCAGAGTAGCTCCCAAGCGCGGGTCTGGCGCTCCTCATAATCCTGAATGCTGGACGCGAGGATCCCATCCGCTGCGATGAGGAAGTCGTGCGCATTGGCGATGTCCTCTGCCTCGGCATCCCGTGTGTAGGCGAGGCGAATGGCCTGAGCGATGCGTTCCTGGGGATCACGATGGCTTTGCAGCACGCGTTTCGCGAGGCCACGCGAGGCTTGGTCCGCCAGCGGGCTATTCATGAGCAGCAGAGCCTGCGGTGAGACGACGGTGCTATTGCGCTGACCTGTGGAGACGGCGGGATCGGGATAGTCGAACTGCTGGAAGAGGTCGTAGAGATTGTTGCGGATGATGGGCAGATACAGAGCGCGGCGGGTACTGTCGTATTTGGTCGCGTCTTTGGAGGTGTGGTTAAAAACGAACTGCCGGTTACGCAGTGGCACCGTTTTACCGCCAATGTTGAGATCAAGCTGACCCGAGACACTGAGCAGGGCATCGCGGACTTCCTCGGCTTGGAGACGACGAATGGGGAAGTGATGCAGGAGGTGATTTTCGGGGTCCTTCTCCACGCTAGGCCCACTGGCTTGCTGATAGGTGGCGCTGGTGAGGATGAGGCGATGAAGGTCTTTCAGGCTCCAGCCGTTGGCAGGCAACCAGGTGGCGAGGTAATCGAGAAGTTCAGGATGGGTGGGGCTCTCGCCTAACAAACCAAAGTTGTCAGGGGTGCGCACGAGACCTTGATCGAAGTGCCATGTCCAGACGCGATTGACAATGACGCGCGCGGTGAGTGGATGTTCCGGGCGGGCAAGCCACTGTGCCAACTCCAAACGACCGCTTTTATCGGCGGGGAAATGAGGTTTTGGCGCTAAAGAAGCTTCCATAACTTTGGGGAAACCGCGTTCGACGGGTTTACCCAACGTGAGGTGACTGCCGCGAATGTGAATCGGCACGGTGGGGGTGATGGCGCTGTCCGTGACCCCGACAACGGTGGGGAGATCGGGCAGATTCTTTTCCACCTGATCCATTTCATCCATGAGCTGCTCCACGCGTTTTTTGCTCTCAGGACCTGGGTTTTTCTTCTCCTCACTGCGGGCTGTAGCGAGTTCTTGCTTCTTCGCTGCAAGGGCTAACTCTGCGGTCTTGACGGCGGCGAAGTCTTCGAGATCCCCGATGGGGGTTTCAAACCAGAAGGAGATAGCGCCATTCTTCTCATCCGCGAAGGAGCGAGTGCTCTTAAAGATCGCGGCGAGGGCGTAGTAGTCTTCGTGTGAAATGGGATCGAACTTATGATCGTGGCAACGGACACAGCCAAGGGTCATCGCTAGGAAGGCACGACCGGTGGTTTCGATCTGTTCATCCACCACATCCATGACCAGCTTTTCCTTATCGGCTTCGGCCAGAACTTTGGCTCCGAGATTGAGGAAGGCGGTGGCGGTGGCGTGTTCATGCCGTTCCTCCAGAGACTTGGCGGGCAAGAGATCACCTGCGATTTGTTCGATCAGGAAACGGTCAAAGGGCTTGTCGGTATTGAAACTCTTCACCACATAATCGCGATATCTCCAGGCGGTGCCGAGCGCGACGTTTTCATCCAGACCGTTGGAGTCAGCGTAGCGTGCGACATCCAGCCAATGGCGGCCCCACTTCTCACCGTAATGAGGCGAGCCCAATAAACGATCAATCAAGGTGCGGATGGCCTTTTGAGGATCTTTCCCATAACTCGACACAAAGGTGGTGGTTTCCTCGGGTGTCGGTGGCAGGCCGATGAGGTCAAAGCTCATCCGACGCAGAAGAGTGACCGGATCGGCGGGGCGGGAAAGCGAGAGGCCTTTCTGAGTCAGAGCGGTGGTGGTGAAAGCATCGATCGGATGGCTATGGGTAGCCTGAGGAGGAAGGGCGTTTGCAATGGGGCGGAAGGCCCAGTGCTCGCGGCCCTTTTCAATGTTCACCTTTTGGGGACCATGGGCGATGGTTTGCGTGCGTGGATCGGGTGCACCGCGTTGGACCCACTCTTCCAGGATTTTGATCTCTGCGGCAGGCATGGCGCTTTTGGGCGGCATCTGCATATCGCGGTTTTTGTAGCGGATGGCCTCGATGATGAGGCTCTTATCCGGTGCACCCGCTACTAGAGCAGGTCCATTGTCACCGCCTTGCAGAAGGCCAGACTTCGAATCGACCGTTAGATTGGCTTTGCTCTTACCACTCTCCACGGAGTGGCACTCATAGCAGCGCTCGATCAAAATAGGCCTAACCTTCTTCTCGAAAAAATCGAGATCAGAAGTGGAGATGTCACTGGCCGATAATGGTTCGGCCAGCAGCCCCAAAGAGATCGCTGGAAGAAGATAACGGAACGTAGACACGGCAGAAAGCATGGCGACGGCAAAAACTACGCCGTCTAACCTGTGCTTCTTGCGTGCCAGGAGTTTAGCGATCTTTCAGACGCACAAAGGTTTTGGCTTCACCAAACAGCTTATCCCAGTCGGGTTTTGCGGTTGAAAGGGCCTGTAAAGTCGTCGCTGCGCTGGCCGTGTGGTCGCCTTCGGATTTAAGTGGACGAATACTCAGTTTACCTTCGCCGGATTTTTCGACGAGGACTAAAGTATAAGTCGGAATATCTTGCTGAGGTAAGCCATCTTCAAAAGTGGCAGCTAAGCGAATTTGCCAAATATCTTTGCCTGCAAATTGGAGCGCTTTCACTTCAAAATAGCTGCCTCCCTTAGTGCCAACCGGATAATGCAGGGCGAAGGAATCGCTGCCCATGGGGGCTAAAACGGCAAACTCGCGGCCTCGTTCATCGCCCGTTTCGTCGTCGGTAAAATAAACCCCGGCGACGCTGGAATCCGGCTTAATAAAGCCTTCGGTGAAGACTGGTTCACGAAACAAACAGGACGAGAGCGCTGCGGTAAGGAAGGCAAAGGCAAATAATTTGAGGGCAGTTTTCATGGTCGGGAAGAGGGAACAGAGATTCGACTGTCTTCACACGCGGAAGATTCAAAGTTTTCTTGGGAAATCAGGTCCGCTTGGCTCAATGATGCCTTGGGATATCTGGTTATACTTAGCCGGGCTAGTCTTCGAGTCCCGAACTTGCAGACGGCAAGGTTATCGATTCAACTAATCGTGCAATTGGCAATTATGTAAGTTTGATTGACGTCAAGTTCACCTAGGAGACTCGCTTCGGCACGGCCCTTGCAGACTGATGAAAGAGAAGCGTGGCAACGACGCGCAACAACTCAACCTGAAGTCATCATGAAACGCATTTTCATCACAATGATAGCAATCAGTTCTCTGGCCTCCTGCGCCACAGGTCCTAACGCCCAGCGAGGGGCCGTGATCGGCGGGCTCGGTGGTGCTGCGGTGGGCGGGATCATCGGTAACCAAAGTGGCCGTGGCTTGGAAGGCGCTGCCATCGGCGCCGGTCTGGGGGCCTTGGCCGGGAATGCCATCGGCGATTCTCAAGACCGCCGCTACTACTACAACGACCGGTATTACAACCACCGCGGGTATCGCCACGGTCGCTACTACTACTACGATTGATTCAAAGGGCTAAAGCACCCGCGCTTGGTCGGTGACCGCACGGGCTGCTTCCACCTCATCGTTGATGACCACGGTGGCTCCGAAACGTTTGAGCCTCTCGACATCTGAAGCGAATCGAGCTCTCGCGAGCACTGGAATATCTTTCCGGTGCTCGCGGATCAGTGCCAGGGCTTCGAGCGTGAGTGTGGCATCTGGAAAGGTGAATGCCACCATTCGTGCCTGCATTAGACGGGTAAGCTCCCAGGTTTCTGCATGGGTAGCGTCAGCGAACAGGACGGCCTGCCCTTGGCGCTTGAGTCGATGCACGGTTTCTGCATTCAGCTCAACGATCAAGGTGGGCACGCCTTCGGCGATGAGGGATTTGTTCAGCTGCTGGCCCACCGGACCGAATCCGCAGATGATGGCGTGGTTTTCCATCAGGCGCATTTTTTTCCGAAT
This sequence comes from Prosthecobacter debontii, assembly GCF_900167535.1. Classification (NCBI taxonomy): domain Bacteria; kingdom Pseudomonadati; phylum Verrucomicrobiota; class Verrucomicrobiia; order Verrucomicrobiales; family Verrucomicrobiaceae; genus Prosthecobacter; species Prosthecobacter debontii. The sequence continues at coordinate 114,723 of NZ_FUYE01000008.1, read as the reverse complement.
CGGCGCTGACTCGGGGAGCACGGGTTTTCTGCGGCCCCATCCCAGTTTCTCTAACTTGGCTCCCAATGGGTCACCTGCTTTCATCATGGCAGGTAAAAGCCCCATGCTGAGAGCGGCGCTCGCTATGAAGGTCTGCTGGAGACCGATGTCCCAGACACCGGCATGCCCAGCCTTTTGCAGCAAAACCAGCGAGAACTCGCCCGCGCTGGAGAGGCCAATACCCGCCATCAACGCTTGGCGATGCACGAGACCCAATTTGCGGGCAATCAGCGTGATGACGCCAGCCTTGGTCACCATCAGGACGAGGGTGAGCGCAAGGATCGGTTTCCAGTAGATCGCAGCGACTTGGAGATCGACCATGAGGCCCACGGAGACGAAGAAGAGGGTCAGAAACAGATCCTTGATCGGCATGATGTCGGCCAAGATGCGATGCTTAAAAATCGACTCACTGACGGCGAGCCCCGCGACGAAGGCACCGAGAGCGAGTCCGAGTTGAAGAAGGCCACCAACAAAGGCTAAGCCTAAGCAGGAACCCACCACGCTCAATGTAAAGAGCTCGCGGTTACGCGTCCGTGTCACGACATTGAGAAGAGTCGGAATAATCCAACGTGCGGCGATGCCTGCGAGCAGGACGAACAGGCCCCCACGACCGAGGAGCGAACCGATGCGAATCCAAATGCTCTCCTCGCGGTGCCCAGGATCCAGCAGGAGCGGCAGCACGAGGAAGAAGACGATGATGAAGAGATCCTGAAAAATAGCCACAGCCAGGGCCATGCGTGCGCCTGGACTGGACTCTAACCCGAGGTCTTGAAAGCTCTTTAGACTGACGGCGGTGGAACTCATGGCCAAGGCTACGGCTAGGAGAATGGAGCCTGTCACCGAGATGCCAAACCACCAGGCTGTGAGTCCCCCGAGCACTCCACAAAGCCCCATCTGCCAGCCCCCTCCGACGAAGGCCAATCTTCGGACATAACGAAGATCACTCAGAGAGAACTCCATGCCGAGTGTGAACATCAGGAGCATGACGCCAAACTCAGACATCTGCGCAATACGAGCCTCGGACTCGCCGCCGCCGAGTAAATCGAGGATGCCACTGTTAGCGACGATGATACCGCAAATGAAGTAGCCCGCGAGGAGGGACTGTTGGAGTCTCAGCAGCAGAAGGGAGACGATCACCACGGTGGTGAGCATGACTGCGAGCAGCGTGAAAAGCGGCGGCAGTCCCTCAGCGGCAGCAAGCAGAGGCTTCAGGTGAAACGGCATGCGCTGTCTTGGACAGGACAGCCCCTTCACTCAAGCGGGATTTCTCAATCTCCCGCAATTTACGACGCTAGCGCGGATGACTCACCCTAATAAATCATGGTGTTCTCTGGGGCCGTGGTTTCCTCCACATGGGTGGCATTGATCACGGGCACGGTTTGATCGCCCTCTTTCTCGTAGCTCATGGTCCCGGAGATCTTCACCCAGGTCATCTCCTTGAAATCAGGGGCCTTTTTACCAAAGTCCACCGGCACCGAGTAAGGTCGGGCGTCAGCAGCACAGCACTGCACCAGCATGCGGAAGATACGCACCCGATGTCCGTCTGCATTGTTCACCTTCTCAGGCAGGATTTGAGCCGTGGTTTCGATCGGCTGCCCGGTGATGACCTTCTGCACTTCGATGTCACCACCGGTGTAGTAGATCTCTGGCACTTCGAGGACGAATTCACCTTTGCTGTTTTGCGGTACCTGCTGCTTCAGATCCTCTAAAGTGAAGCTGCCATAGCTTTGCGCTTCCTTCGGTTTGGCGGCATCTGCTTTGACTACTTCAGTAGCATCGTTGAACTTCTCCGGTGCCGGAAGGGGTGTGTCGGGCATCGGCACAGGTTGGGGTGTTGCGCGGTTGGGTTTGGCTTCGTTGCCGCGCAGAGTGAACTCGTCAGCCCGAGCGGTAGAGCCGTAGTTCTGATTGTAAACGCCCTTGTTCATCACCGCGTAGGCGCTGAAGCGATCAGGCGTTTTGAAGGCAGCCCAAGTGATCGGAGCGAAAAGGATCAGAATCGCCACCATGCGCCCTGTCCAGCCGCTCTCTTCGAGGATGCCATGGCCATGGGCTTCGTGGGAGGGTGAATGGTCGTGCCCACAGCAACCACCGGCATGCGAATGGTCTTCATGTGCGTGGGGGCGATGGTCGTGATCATGCCCGCAGCAACCTTCTTTGTGATCGTGTCCATGGTCATGACCGCAGGTGGGCTTGTGATCATGAGCATGCGCATGATGGTGCTCGTGATCATGGTCATGGTCGCAACAGCCGTTGTGAGCGTGGTTGTGCTCATGCTTGTGGTCGTGACCGCAGCACTCGTGTTTATGAGAGCCTCCAGATTTGCCATCTGGGCTGCCGTGATCATGATCATGGCCCTCGCAGCCAGCGTCTTCTGTTCCCATGGTGAGGAGATTGAAGAGCCCGATGACGGCAAGCCCGATGCCGGTGACTAAAACCATCGGGCGGAAAATGCCGTCCCCAGGCAGGTATTGATTCACCCGGCCGGAGTAATGAAAGTAAAGGAGGATGGCGCTCCAGACGAAAAGGATGGAGACGCTGATGAGATGAACGAGGGTGCGTGTTCCACTCATGGCTTGGAAGGGGTGTTTTGAAGAAGTTGAACCAGTGCCGTCCAAGGTTCAGCCAGAACGGCGATGAGGAGGGCCGTGCCAAGCAACATGGCGATGACCATGCGGCGTTTGAACACGGCAGCATACATGAACATCAGCTTGATGTCCATCATCGGGCCAAAGACCAGGAAGGCCAGTTTAGCGCCCATGGAGAACGCGGCCATCGGCGCAGCAATGAAGGCATCGGAGGTGCTGCACAGAGACAGAATGAACGCCAGCCCCATGATCGAGGGAATGGCCAGAAGCCCGTTTTTGGCGACGTTGTCGAGGATGCTCTGGTCCACCTGGGTATTGAATACCGAAGTGATGATGACCCCGATGGTGAAATACATCCCTGTGTCCAGGAAATCGCCCATCGCTGTGCGGAAGGCATGCACGAGCTTGCCATTGAAGCTGGATTTAGGCGCGTGACTATGCCCCGCCGAAGCGTCGTCTCCAGAGGGCTCAATGCTGTTGGCGATGCTGGGTTTGAGGAGTTGCGCGGGCTTGAAACGCAGAACGACCAACCCGACGATGACCGCGACTAGATAACCCAGGGAGAGACGAGCGATGGTCATGCTCGCATTTCCCAGGGTGCTGAAACCTGTGATTTTCTCAAACTCCTTGAAAGCCGTGAGTGTACTGACGGCCACGATAGGGTTCATGATCGGCGCGGCCAGCATGTAAGAGAGGGCGCAGGAAAGCGGCAGCCCCTTTTTCACCAGACGGCGGATGACAGGCACCACGGCACACTCACAGACCGGGAAGATCAGGCCCAAGAAACCAGCGATGAGGGTGGAGAGAACCTTGTTTCGCGGTAGGACACGATCCAAGAGCTTCGCAGGCAGGAAAGCATCAATGAGCCCGGAAAGCAGGGTCCCGATCATGATGTAGGGAGCTCCTTCGAAAAGGATGCTCAAAAAGGCCATCAAGACATCGCCAAAGCGGCTGGGTTCGGGCAGTGCTGCTAAAATCATGGTGCGGGGCTGGCTTTAAACGTGCGCCGCTGAGGGATTCAAGCGAGAAACCTTCACCATGAGCAATTTAGGCTCTTAAATCCGCAGCACAGCGTCACTCGAAACAAACGCTTGTCGTCACGGAAAGGCTTCACTCCGCTCTGCCCAATCCTGCATCGGGATCGGGTTCGAGGAAACCGAGCTCGACAAAGAACTCATCCATGGCCATCAGCGTGGCTTCATACATCTCGAAAGAGAGGTTGAAGTTGAAGAAGCCATGACCCTGTCCTTCAAATTCGATAAGACGGCAGAAGTTCTTTTTCTTGGAGGCCTTGCGGGCAAACTCATAGGTGCCGCCAAAAGGAACCACTCGGTCAGCCGTGCCATGCATGATCAGCATCGGGGGTAACCCTGGGCGAATGGCGCGAATCAGATTAGCGTCTTTAGCGACACCAGCATCTGGGAAGCGATCCAGGCCAAAGCCTTTCTTCGAAGTATCCAGCACGGGGTTGAAGAGAACCAAGGCGTTCGGGGCAGGACTGCTATCCAGGATATCTGCCGGGTCATCAAAGCCACTCAACAGGGCTGCTGAGGTAATGGCATGGGCCCCACCGCTACCGCCGACACCGACGATCTTGCCTGGGTTGATGCCTAACTCGACCGCATTGAGGCGAATCCAGCGGATGGCCGAACGTGCATCAGCAATGGCTTCCAACGGGCCACCCTTGTTACGGTTAGCGATTCGATAATCGAACGCCATGGTCATCATGCCACGGGAGGCAAAATAAACGCAGTGCGGAGCAAACTGAGCAATCTGGCCATTATCCCAGCCACTGCTAAAGAAAAAGGCCGCCACCGATTTGGGGTACGGAGGCGCTTTGTCAGCCTCGGGTTCCCAAATGTACACAGGAAGGCTGACATCTCCCACCGTCTTGTAAATTTCTTCACGAGCGGTTTTGAGAAGTTCTCGATTTCGGTCGAGCGGGAGAGTTCGTTGATGTCCTTCGCCGAGGGAGTCCATGTGTGCGTGTGCCAGAATTGTGACTCTCGCGAAAAAGCTTGGATCATCAACATCTTTTCCTCGCCCGACAGCCTCATTCACGCTGTAGTGAAGTGCTTTTCTGAACCGGGACCCCTTTCCCAGAACCATTTGTGAGTTCAATGTGCCGATTTTTATCTCTGATCCTGCTTTTTGCCATGTCGTCGCCGATCTCGGCACAGACTTCTGATCCAACGTTGCGGATCACCTTGGAGCGGGCCTATCAGCAATGGAGAGAAGCTGTGCTGGCGCAGGATTCTCGCGCCTGGGCGGCGTCCATTACGATTTATCGCCAGACGGTCACCCGGAACATGATCGTAAGTCAGCGTAAATCGTTTCCCAAAGCCGTCTTTGACGTGCCGATCGACCCGCCCGATCTTTCTGGATTGCGCTTGCTGGAAGCTCAGGCGGTGGGGGAAACTGCGCACCTCCTTTATTTTGGTAAAATGGAGAGCGGAGCCGATGCTGCCAAGGTTCCCGAAAGCACGTTGATGCTGAAATTCTTCAATGAGCGGGGCGTCTGGAAGTTTGACAGTACCAAACTGCTGAGCCTGCAGGATCAGCCTGAAATCGTGGCCCAGATCAAGTCGGGACGCCCGCTGGAATTCTTAGACTATCCGGAGTTTACCCCCCCCGGTAAGGCACCTGAAGTGCCTGCGCTTTGTGAGGTGCCGGAAAATGTGGCGGGCAGCACGCTGCAATCGTTCGGCTATGAAGCCAAGATGAGGATCAATGGCTTCGATTATTCTGTGATTCAAGACAGCGCCCAGAAGATGTTTGTCATCGGTGGGCTCAAAAATGGGGTGAATGAGGTGAGCGTCGTGGTGAAACGCACTGACATCCCAGCCGGAGAAAAGCGTCTGCTTCAGCTCGATTTCTTTGTTCTCACGGGTATTCCTAACAAACCGCCCATCCGAGTTTTTCACTATGAATCGGAAGCCAACGATTTGGACGGTTCGATCAAGATGCCCGTGGTCATCACGGCGGATGTCTTGAGTCAGGGGCGCTGAGATTATTTCGTCTCACGATGTTTTCCAAAGATGGCTAAGGTGCGATCCCGCTCCTCATGATGATCGACCATGGGGAGAGGATACCCTGGTGCGAGTGACCGTCCATCTTTGGGCGGAGCTGTGAATCGTTCTGGAGAGACACCGCGTAGTTCCGGCACCCATTGGCGGATGTAGGTCCCTTCGGGATCATACGTCTTGGTTTGGATCCAGGGATTTTGAATGCGGAAGTAAGGAGCCGCATCAGCTCCAGTGCCGGCACTCCACTGCCAGCCGCCGTTGTTACTGGCGTTCTCTCCATCGACTAAATGCTGCATAAAGAAGCTTTCGCCTAACCGCCAATGACAGTGCAGGTCTTTGGTCAGAAACATGGAAACGATCATGCGCACACGGTTGTGCATGAAGCCGGTGGCCAGCAGTTCGCGGATGCCGGCATCCACGATGGGGAACCCCGTCTGGCCTTGCTTCCACACTTGGAATTGCTCATCACTGCCTGGCCAAGGCATACCCCGAAATTCAGGCGCGAATTCTTCGTCAAACACTTCGGGGTAATGCCAGAGGATGGCCAAGTAGAACTCACGCCACGCGAGTTCCTTGAGGTAGGTGGCGACTGATTTTTGATCGTCAGACGGACTTTGAGCAGACGTTGCGGCTGAGCACCGGGTGTAGAGTTCACGGATGGAAATGAGGCCAAATCGGAGATCCTGGCCTAGACGCGAGGTGGTCACCCCCGCAGGGATATTCCGCTTCTGCGCATAAGCGTTGAGGGTGCGGCTTTCGATGAAATCCTTCATCCGCTGCCGTGCAGCGCGTTCTCCTGGGGCTGGTAAGCTAGCTTGGGTAGGCTCCAGCTTCCAGTGCCCCAAATCGGGCAGGGGATGAGAGGTCAGATCCTTCGCTGGGGCTTTGCCGAGCGTGGTGGGCTTTCCCTGCGGTGCTGTTTTTTCTAAACTGAGCCAATTTTTCGAGTAGGGCGTATAAACGCGGTAGGGACCACCACTGCCCGTCAGCACTTCATCAGGTTCATGGAGGACCCGATCTTTGTAAGTGAGGCAGGGGATGCCAAACCGATGGCAGACTTCCTCCACTTTCTTTTCCATGTCACGACCGTAGGGATCGTAATCGCGATTGAGGTAAACAGCCTCCGCCTTGGTTTCTTTGATCAGTTTCTCCAGTTCTTGATCAGCCTGTCCGCAACGCAGGATGAGGCGACTTCCGAGAGCGCCCAGATTTTTATCCAAAGACTCCAAGCACCCACACAAAAACTGCTGCCGGATGGAGCCTGTCCAGGCGTGACGCTTCTGCCAATCACTGAGAATGTAAACCGGGATGACTTGAGCGGCATCTTGGGCCGCCTGGTGCAAGGCGGTATTGTCTGTCAGCCGCAGGTCACGGCGAAACCAATGGATGACGGTGGAATAGGAAGGCATTGGCGCTTTTACGCCTCGCAGCAACCCTAGGACGAGACAAATTCGCTTCAGTGAATCAAGAGGCTGATTTGCCAAAGAACATCATGTGTTGCCAGGGCAGTTCATTGAATTCACGGACGAGCTTGAATCCATTGCCGGTCATCTCTTTGTTGATCTGCTCCTTCGACATCTTGTGTTCCGGTTTGATGGGGACCGTTTCATCCTCCGCACGATATTCGACGAGGACGATGACACCGTCCGGCTTCAGGGCCTTTCGCATGCCGGAGAGCATCTGCTCTGGATGGGAGAACTCGTGATACACATCTACGAGGAGAATCATGTCGCAGGTATTTTCAGGCAGCATCGGGTCATGGGGCGCTCCGAGAATGCGGATGATATTGCTGATACCTTGGGCCTCTGCCCGCTTCTTCAGCATGTCCAGCATCTCAGGCTGAACGTCCACGGCGTAAACTTTCCCTTTTTCTCCCACCGCTTGGGCCATGGGTAGCGTGTGGTAGCCGTTGCCACTGCCCATATCACAGACGGACATGCCGGGGGTGAGCTTGAGCTCTTCACGCATCTTCAGGGTCGCTTCTTCGCGATCACGCTTGTGGCGTATCAGCCACCCCGCACCTTGCCAATGCATCGTTTGGGCAATGACACGGCCCTTATATTCATGGAGAGCAGGTGGCGGTGGCTCACTCTGAGCAAGGACGTTTAGGCCGAAAGCGAAAAAGAGGGGAACGAAAAGGGAGCGCAGCATGTCAAAACACTAAACGCAGGCACCAAGCCCTCCCCTGCGCGGAGACGTGAGAAAGTCACCACCAACAAGAGAATTGCTCACGTATTCCAAAAATTATGGAAATATAAAATATTTGTTGTTGCAATAATTTTAATAATTTATAAAATATCAACGCATCCCGATCAAATTATGAAAAAGCTGATCCTCATCCAGAATGACTATCCATCCACTGGCAAGAGCACGCTGGCTCATTGCTGTTCCCGCTACCTCAATCAATATGGCGCGCCGCACCAGCTTCTTTCCCTCGTGGATGATGCCGGGGAAGACCGCACGGGGCGTGTTTTCGATGCGACGTCGCTGACGGTGGATAACCTGCTCGACCGCCTGGAGGAATGCCCCATCACGATCCTCGAAGTCGCCACGGGGATGGGAGAGTTTTTTGAAAAACTGTATCAGAATGAACAGCTGGATGTGGTCTTGAATGAGGCCAGCGTGAGCCTGTCGGTGGTGCTGCCCGTCACAAGTGATCATGACAGCTTCGATTCCGTTATGGAAGCGGCGGAAGTCTATTCCGATCACGCTGAATACACCATCGCCCACCTGATCACCAGCAGCTACGAAGACGATGACAAGGTCTGGGATACCAGTTACGCAGCCCGCGTCATGGACATGTTTGAAGCGGTGGAACTCTACATCCCCGAGATCGGCATGCACTTGGAGACGGAACTGCGCAGCCGCCATGCCAGCCTCAACGATGCGCTTCTCGATCCGATGGCGGATGAGCATTTTGGCAAAGACTTCACCAAGTGGATGGGCCGTGTCATGGGCCAGGTAGACAGTGCCCGCCAATATCTTTTCGGCGAGGCGTTTCGTCCGACGACTGCACCGAAGCCAGCTCCCGCTAAAAAGACTCGGGCCAAAGCCGAGCGTGTGCTGTAAGCGTTCCCTTTTCTTCAGGTTGGTTGCTTCATAGGATCAAGATCAGTCGGTGATTCATTCATCGACTGATCTTTTTTGATCGGCTTGAGCGTGCGGGCTTCTCGCGCAATGTCGCCGCATGCGAGATCGCCGTTTCATCGCCGTGCATCGAGGTGGCCCTTTGATCCGTGAGGATCATGCAGCGTTGGCCCGCTGGGCGGCGGATTGTGCGGAGGCGATATTGCCTTGGTTTGAAAGGGAAAGCGACGACCCTCGTCCGCTCCAGGCGGTAGAGATCGCTCGATGGTGGGCGGATGGCCGCGTGAAAACCGGTGTGGCCATGAAGGCCGCCCTCGCCGCTCATGCCGCGGCCCGTACCATCAAACACCCTGTTGCGGTGGCCGTCGCGCGTTCGGCGGGGCATGCCGTCGCCACTGCCCATGCGGCGGATCACAGTCTGGGAGCCTTGCTCTATGCGCTCAAAGCCCATCAGCACGCGGGACTGAGCGTGAATGATTTTTTCGAAATGCAGATGGCTCGATTGCCTAACCACCTCTACGGCATGGTGGCTGATGGCATGATCTGGCGCACGAAAGCGATGAAGATCGCTGTGTAGGAGCAGGTCTGAATGATCTCGGTGCGCCGGTGGACGGAACCCCGTTGAGGTTCCCTGCGAGGTGAAGTCGTTCACGGATCAAGATCCCAGGGTTCAAGGAACCCTGGGCTGAATGACACAAACCCGTTGGGTTTGAAGAATGGGGAGGCAAGGTAGGATTTTGATGGCTTGGCGGCTTCGTCGGCGCGAAAGTAATCGTCTGTTTGGGTCCAGCACCGGCGCTTGGTGACCAAGCGCCCTACCACAAGCGGCATCAGGGCAACTACTTCGCCCGCGTTGAGCAACGGCGCACACCCAAGGACCGGAGCGCGAGTAGGGCGGAGCCTACTCGCCTGATTTTCCAGGATGGTGAAGTCCGAGAAAGGTGGTGCGGTCTTGGATGCGGCAAGGGGCTTGGCCGAGCGGGCTCGAGAGCAAGACAAAGGGCGAGTCGCATTTGCTTCGTTCAGCACACTCGCGTTCTGATGGTAGCAGGTGTGCGATGGTCGGATTCGATGAAACGTATCGTGTTAGGCGTTGCGGTCATTGGAGTTAGCCGTTGACGTCAACGACCACACGTCCTCTCACCTCGCCGTTGAGAAGCTGCGTAGCGAGGGGCATCACTTCGCTCAGGCCGACTTCCTTACTGATCGCGGCCAGCTTCGAGAGATCGAGATCGGTCCCAAGTCGTCGCCAAGCTTCCATCCGCACCGTCCGAGGGCACATCACGCTGTCAATGCCTGCCAGGGTCACCCCGCGCAGGATGAAGGGCGCGACGGTGGCCGGGAAATCCATGCCGCCAGCCAGCCCACAGGCGGTGACGACACCGCCGTATTTCGTCGTCGCACAGACATTCGCGAGTGTGTGGCTGCCCACGACATCCACCGCACCTGCCCAGCGCTCCTTGCCAAGAGGTTTGCCGGGCGTGGTGAACATCGCCCGATCCAGCACCTCCACGGCACCCAAGCTTTTGAGGTAATCCGCTTCCGCCGGCCTGCCACTCACGGCGACGACTTGGAAGCCCAGCCGAGTCAAAACCGCCGTGGCGACGCTGCCCACGCCACCCGCAGCGCCAGTCACGAGAATCTCTCCATGGTCAGGCGTGATGCCGTGCCGCTCCAGTGCCAGCACGCAAAGCATCGCGGTGTAGCCCGCCGTGCCAATGGCCATCGCCTGCTGCGGTGTGAATTGGGGCGGCAGCGGCACCAGCCAGTTGCCATGGACTCGCGCCTTCTGCGCAAGGCCACCCCAGTGCGTTTCACCCACTCCCCAGCCATTCAGAATCACCGCATCGCCGGTTCTGTAATCGGCATGTGTCGAGTGTTCCACCGTCCCCGCCAGATCAATGCCGGGCACCATGGGAAACTTGCGCACGACCGGTCCCTTGCCTGTGATCGCCAGGGCATCCTTGTAGTTGAGCGTCGAATGGCTCACCCGCACCGTCACGTCGCCTTCGGGCAAAGCTGCTTCGTCGAGGTGGGTCAGTGAGGCCCGATAACCTGCTTCGTCTTTCTCAATCAAGATGCCTTTGAACATGGTTTTGTATTTCTCTGTTAAACCTAGATGAACCGCCAGCTAAGGGTGCCGAGCGTCTAGCTCAGCTGCGGCAAGAATAGAAGTTTGGATTCAAACAGGACGCCTATTGCTGTAGGATGGGGCGTCTTGTTCGTCAGGGGTATAAGTGATGGATGGTTTTTATTGCGGTGTGATTTGGCGCTCTGTAAGCTCACTCGGGCTTAGAATATGCCGGAAAGTAAGGCTGATTCGGGCATCGTTGGTTTCCGTCCTCTTGACCGCATGGGTCCAGTAATCCTGAGTCAATTGGGTCATGTAAAATAGAGATCCGTGTGGCAGTGGGAGATGAATTACGAGGCTCTGATCGGTCTTGCTTCGAAAAGTAAGGTTCCGCTCTGATCCAAGGGAAACAATCGCAACGCCTGTGCCCTCAGCCAAATTATGTGTGGCGTCGGAGTGAAAGCCCATCGTAGAGCGCCCAGTCTCGTAATAATTCAGGAGGCAGTTCGTGGGCCTGAAACCTAACTGCCTTTCGATTGCATCGCACAAGGGTATGAGGAGCGGATGCATTGTAACGACCTGATAGTCCACCCCTGAGTCATCATAGGTTTGGCCAAAACAAGCCGTCTTTCTAGCCTTCATTCGCTCGTCCCATTGAACTTGAGTTAGCAAAGAATCGAACAACGCAGTTGCCTCATCTGGCGTGAGAAAGCTGGGCTTCACGGTAGCTTCAGGAGTAGTTTCAATCGAACTCATGGTATCGTATGGTGCTTGTCACAGCCTACACCTTAGACCTTGAATGGCTTCGAGTTGTTGTATTCCTGGTCGTGGCTCTCATTGCAAAGGCACTTGAGAGGGGTGCATGAGGTAGGCGATGAGGTCGCGGATCTGATCGGGCTGAAAGGCCATCAAAAGCCCCTCGGGCATCATGGAGACCGGGGAGGTGTCTTGTTTGGCGATCTCGCTTTTCTCGACGGTGGTCTCCTCCGTCATCAGTCGCAGGGTGAGGGTGCGGTCGGTCTGTTTGCTGATCACACCACTGAGCACGCGACCATCCTTCAGCGTCAAGATGCTCATGCGATAGTCCGCGCTGACCACGCCGCTGGGATCCACAATGTTTTCAAGCAGGTAGTCGATGTTGGAACGACCCGAGCCGGTGAGATCGGGGCCGACTTTGCCGCCTTCACCGTAAAGCGTGTGGCAGGCGGAACAGATTTGATACATGGCCCGTCCGTTGCGGAGATCGGCTTTGGCCAGCACGTCAGGCGTGAGTTTGGCTTTGAGGTCTTCGATCATCTTGGCCTTGTCGCCGGCGGATTCACGCAGTTCTCCCCAGACCTCGGTCAGACGTTGGGTCAGGGCATCGTCATTGAGGCTGCGGATCTGGCGGGCGTGGAAGGCCGAGAGATCTGCCCGGGCGATTTTTCCGGTCGCCATTTGATCCAGCAGCACCTTGGCAAAGGCAGGGCGGGAAACCAAAACGGCGATGACTTCGGGCCGATCCTGGCTGTTGAACTTGCGGTAGCTATCCACCAGCTTTTTGCCAATGGCCGGATCGTTGAATTGAGCCAGGCCTTTGGCTGCCATGACATTGAGACCCCGAACCTCAAGGAGCTTTTCACAAACCTCACGCAGATCATCCGGGCGTGCATCAATGAGGGTCTTGAGGGCGGAGGTGCGGTTTTCCACGGAGGCTTGGGCATCGAGAGCCAGCTTTTTCACCTCATCGAGAGCGCGTCCATCGCCGAAGAGACTGCTGAGTTCACGGACGGTCTGAGCGGTTTCGGGATCCGCCTTGATGGAGGTCGAAAAGGCTGCCCAGGCGGTGGGTTGGGGTGCCTTACGCCAGCCTTGAAAGGCTTCCGAAAGGCCCTGAAGAAGGGCTTGTTGGACGCGTGCGGGGGCTTGGCTCAGCAGGGCATTGATCGGCTCGGGCTGGGTTTCAATACGGCTGGCGAGATTCCGAGTGATCCAGCGGGTGGTGCTCGGCCACTGGCAGTCCTTCGCAATGGCGACGACCGCGTCAGGCTGAGATTGAGCCAAGGGAATGAGGCCATACCAAACCATGGACGGCAGGTTTTTATCCTCCGCATACTCGGCATGCTTCACCAGAGCTTTCGCGAGGTCGGCACGTTTATTGAGAGGCAGGCGTTGCAGGGTGGAAGCCAGGGTGAGTTGGACGAGGCTGGAGGTGTCCGTTTTGGCCAGTTTAACCAATTGTGTGTATGTGGATTCATCGAAGACTTCACGCTTCGGGCGTTGGCTGGTGAGGCTATCGAGCGGCCAGAAGTCGGTAAGCAACCGGATGGCCCAGGCACGCACATGTTCATCGCTGTCGGTCAACAGGCCTTGAAGCATGGCCGGGGTGGCTTTGCCTTCCTGATACTGTTTCCACAACGCGGGCAGGGGACCGGAGGCGAGCATGCAGCGCGGGTAGAGGGCGGGTTTCGGCTGGCCTGGGGTGCCGTAGCTGATTTTGAAAATGCGGCCGCTGGTGCGGTGCACGCCAGTGGATTCATGGCACTCGCCGGTATCGCTCCAGTCCAGGATGTAACCGCTGCCATCGGGACCGGTGCTGATCTCGATGCCACGGAACCAAGGATCATCGCTGAGGAAGACATCGGGCTCATGACGCCCCACATAACCGGAGCCGAGACGCTCCAGCCGCTCCACATTGGCTCGGCGTCCATGCATGTTCAGCGTGAAGAGTTTGTTGCGATAGGCTTCAGGCCACTGATCCGCCTGATAGATCATCATGCCGATGTGGGCGTGACCGCCGCCGAGGCTGTTGGCTTTACCATCTCGGCTATCCTGCCAACTGCCACTGGTATCGAAGTGATAGTGATCCGCGATCATATCAATCCGCTCATACACACCTGGGTTCTGCGATGGGCTGGTGTCATGCAAATGCGCTCCGGGGATGAGGTGCCAGAGGTGGCCGGTGACGGTGTTGATGAAAAACAGCTCACCATTTTTGTCCCAATCATGGCCCCAGGGATTGGTGGTGCCGTGGGTCAGGACCTCGGCGATTTTTGTCTCAGGATGGAAGCGCCAGATGCCGCCTTTCATGGGCACGCGCTCTTCGTCGGGTGTGCCGGGCACGCCGATATTGGCCGGGCAGGAATGCCCACAGCGACCATACAGCCAACCGTCAGGTCCCCAGCGCAGGCCGTTGGCAAAGTTGTGGTAGTTATCCTTGGCGACGGTGAAGCCATCCAGCACGACTTGAGGCGGGCCATCGGGGATGGCGTCGCCATTGGCATCGGGCACGAACAACACCTGAGGCGGGCACATGAGCCAGACTCCTCCACGGCCCACTTCCACACTGGTGAGCATCTGGATGTTATCGAGGAACACCGTGCGGCTCTCCGCATGACCATCGTGGTCCTTATCTTCCAGAACGATGACCCGGTCATTCATGGAGAGATCGAAGCGCTTGGACCGCTCGGCATACGTGTAGTTTTCAGCCACCCACATGCGGCCTTGGGCATCCCAGGCCATCGCTACGGGGTTTTGCACACCGGGCTCGGACGCGTAGAGTGTGGCCTTGAATCCCTCGGGCAGGTGTAGCTTGCTCAAAGCTTCCTTGGCACTTATCGGCTCGGGATTACCCGGCTCACTGTTGTGCAGTTCAGGGAAAGCAGCCGGAAGGCTGCATGGGAGCAGGAGCGAGAGAAGCCAAGGGGTGAGACGTGATGGCATGGGCGGGTTGGGGGCAGAAGGTATTCTACGCAGTATCATGGACAATGCTGATGTGTTTTTTCATCAAATCGGTGTGCCTTTCAGGCTTGCCAGAGGGCAAGGTCTCCGCTGGGATAGGAATACCCCAACCATGAAAATCACATTCTGCGGAGCGGCAGGCACGACGACGGGATCCAAGCATCTGATTGAAATTAATGGCGTACGTATCCTTTTGGATTGTGGCCTTTACCAAGGCCGTCGCAAAGAAGCGATGGAGCGGAATCGGGACTTCCCGTTTGATCCGGCTCAGATTGATTGCGTGGTGCTTTCCCATGCGCACATCGATCACGCGGGGAATCTGCCGCATCTTTGTAAGCGGGGCTTCAGCGGTAACATCTATGCCACACCGCCTACACGTGATCTCTGCAGCATCATGCTGCCGGATGCGGCCCACATCCATGAGAGTGACATTCAGTGGCTGAATAAGCACCGTAAGCGCGAAGACTTACCCCTGCTGCTGCCGAGCTATACGAAGCTGGATGCGGAAAACTGCATGAAGCAGTTTGTGACCCTGAGTTACAATAGGCCCATGATCATCGCTGATGGGGTGAGTCTGACCTTCATTGATGCGGGCCATATTTTAGGCAGTGCCCAGGTCATTCTCGATCTGGAAGAACGCGCCACGGGCAAACGCAGCCGCCTGCTTTTCAGTGGGGATGTGGGGCGGCCTGAAAACGATCTGCTGGAAGCCGCGGCTCCCTCGGCGGATGTGGACTATGTGATCATGGAGAGCACGTACGGTGGGCGTAAGCATGAGCTGCCTGCCCAGACCTCGGAGCACATCTGCCACCTGATTCGTCTGATCCAGCAGCGGCGTGCCCACATGATCATCCCCGCCTTCGCGGTGGAGCGCACTCAGCAGCTGCTTTACACGCTGGATAAGCTCCGCGCGGAGAACTGCTTCTCGCCAGTGCCCACCTATGTGGATAGTCCTCTGGCCGTGCGCGCCACGGAGATCTTCCGTCTGCATCTGGAGGACCTGAAGGCCACCGTGCGGGAGTCGGTCTTCATGCGGAATGATCCGTTTGGATTCGAGGGACTGCATCTGGTGCGCAGTGTGGATGAGTCGAAGTCACTCAATAAAATCAAAGGCCCGGCGATCATCATCTCGGCCTCCGGCATGGCGGAAAGCGGACGTATTCTGCATCACCTGCGAAACAACGTCAGCAACGAAGATAACATCATTCTCTTCGTCGGCTATTGCGCGGAGAACACCCTGGGCTGGAAGCTGCGCAATGGGAACCCGAAGGTGAATATCCTGGGGGATGAATTTGCCGTGAATGCCCAGATCGAAACGCTGGATTCCTTCTCCGGTCATGCGGATCACGATGAACTCCTGGCTTACTTTGATCGGATCAAGGGGAGCAAGCAGCGGGTTTTCCTCGTCCATGGCGAGCCCGAGCGGTCGAGCGTGCTGTGTGAGGCCCTGAAAGAACGGCATCCGCAGGGGAAAGTCGAGGTAGCTTCCATGATGCAAAGCGTGGAGCTCTAGCGGCTCGGTGCGGGGCATTTCCCTAGTTGCACTTTGCCCCTGCTGCGCCTAGTTGCGCGCCCCTTGTATGAGCAGCGAGCAGCGCAAAGCATTTCCTTTTTCTGAATTTGAGCCCCAATGGCAGGCCACCTGGGAGGCGAAAAAAGCCTTCCGAACGCCGAACCCTGGGGACGCGGATTTTGATGCCTCCAAGCCGAAGTACTTCGTGCTCGATATGTTCCCCTATCCGAGCGGGGCAGGGCTGCATGTCGGCCACCCAGAGGGCTACACGGCTACGGACATCATTGGCCGTTACAAGAAGATGAATGGCTTCAACGTCCTGCACCCGATGGGGTGGGACGCCTTCGGTCTGCCTGCGGAGCAGTATGCCATCAAGACCGGCCAACATCCACGCACGACCACGGAGCAAAACATCGAGGGCTTCCGCGGACAGTTGAAGCGCCTGGGCTTTGCCTATGACTGGGATCGTGAAGTGAACACCACCGACCCAGACTACTTTAAATGGACGCAGTGGATCTTCCTGAAGCTGTATAACAGCTATGTGAATGAAGCGGGCAAAGCGGCACCGATCAGCGAGCTGGAAGCACAAGGGCTGAGCCGTGCCGAGATCGATGCGCGCCGTCTGGCCTACGTCAGCGAGGCTCCGGTGAACTGGTGTCCGCAACTGGGCACCGTGCTGGCCAATGAAGAAGTCGTCGATGGCAAAAGTGAAGTGGGTGGTTTCCCCGTGGAGCGTCGCCCCATGCGCCAGTGGATGCTGCGCATCACCGCCTTTGCCCAGCGCCTGATCGATGAGCTGGATGGCCTGGATTGGCCCGAAAGCATCAAGCTGCTGCAGCGCAACTGGATCGGCCGCAGTGAAGGTGCCGAGGTGAAGTTCACGGTGGCTGATCGCAGCGAGACGATCACCGTTTTCACCACTCGCCCGGACACGCTGTTCGGGGCGACTTACATGGTCATCGCACCTGAGCATCCGCTGGTGGAGAGCATCACCACGGCCGAACAAAAAGCAGCGGTAGAAGCTTACCAGAAGAGCGTGGCCTCCAAGTCCGATCTGGAGCGCACCGAGCTGGCCAAGGAGAAGACCGGTGTCTTTACGGGTGGCTTTGCCATCAACCCCGTCAATGGCGAGAAGATCCCCGTGTGGATCGCCGACTACGTGATGATGGGCTACGGCACCGGAGCCATCATGGCAGTGCCTGCCCATGATGAACGTGACTGGGAGTTTGCCACCAAGTTCCATTTGCCGATCCGTGAGGTCGTTGCCGCAGCACCGAAGCTGGAAGGCGAAGGCGGGGCGGTGTGTGAAATGGAGCCTGCGGCCTGTTTCGCCAGCGAAGGTTATGCCGTCAACTCCGGCTTCCTGAATGGCTTGTCCACGGCCGAAGCCAAAAAGAAGATGGCCATCTGGCTGGAAGAGAAAGGTCTGGGTAAAGGCACCGTGAATTACAAGCTGCGTGACTGGTTGTTCAGCCGTCAGCGCTACTGGGGTGAGCCTTTCCCGATTGTCTGGGAAAACGGCCAGCACGCCTCCATTCCTGAGAGCGAGCTGCCCCTGCTGCCACCGACTCTGGAAGACTTCAAACCGACGGGTACGCCCGAGCCTCCGTTGTCCAAGGCTACCGATTGGGTGAAGTATTCGGACACCGCGACTCGTGAGCTGAATACGATGCCGCAGTGGGCGGGGTCCTGCTGGTATTACCTGCGCTATTGCGACGCCAAGAATAACGAACGATTCATCAGCGAAGAAGCGGAGAAGTACTGGATGGGCGGTGGTAAGCCCGGCGGTGTGGATCTGTATGTGGGCGGCACTGAACACGCCGTGCTGCACCTGCTGTATGCTCGTTTCTGGCACAAGGTACTGTTTGATCTGGGCTTTGTGAGCACCCCTGAGCCCTTCCAGCGTCTGGTGAACCAGGGCCTGATCATGGGTGAGGACGGTCAGAAGATGTCCAAGAGCCGTGGTAACGTGGTGAACCCGGACGATGTCGTGCGCGAATACGGGGCCGACTCCCTGCGTCTGTATGAGATGTTCATGGGCCCGCTGGAGCAGGTGAAGCCCTGGAGCATGAAAGGCGTGGAAGGGGTTTATCGCTTCCTGGCCCGCGTCTGGCGCTTGGTCATGGAGCAGAATGCAGAAGGCGAGTGGAGTATCTCTGCGGGTCTCCAGGATGCGCCTGCGGATAAGCAGGTCATCAAGGTGCTGCATGAAACCATCAAGAAGTGTGGCGAAGACATCGAGAAGCTGAGCTTTAACACCGCCATTTCTCAAATGATGATCTGCACGAATTCCTTCACCGCAGCGGCGGTGAAACCCGTGAAAGAGATCATCACCTTCCTGAAGGTGTTGGGTCCGTTTGCACCGCATCTGGCTGAAGAGCTGAATGCACGCATCGCCACGAAGTTCCGCGAGATCGCCGTGAGTGGGCTGCTGAGTGATCAGACTTGGCCTGTCTTTGACCCAGCGGCCTTGATCGAAGACGAGGTAGAAATCGTCTTCCAGGTCAATGGTAAGCTGCGTGACAAAGCTCGCGTGCCGATCCAAGCCACGAAAGAGGAGATCGAAAAGATCGCCCTCGCCAGCGCTCGTGTGCAGGAGTTCATGGAAGGCAAACCTGTAAAGAAGGTCATTGTCGTTCCAGGCAAGCTGGTGAACGTGGTGGTTTGATCTTCCTGTATGTTTGAGGTGGGTAGGTTGTTTGATTTGGCCTACTCACCTTTTGTTCTGCTTCAAGCCCCAATCCTTGAGTCGAATGATTCGGATAATATTTTTTGCAGCGTCTTTAGCAGCGTCTCCGCAGTGTAAGGTTTGGGAATGAAGTGCCGGACACCAGCATTGACGGCACGGGCAACCATTCCGTTTACATTCAAGCCGCTGGCAGCGATGATTCGCGCATGGGGATTCATGCGCATGAGCACTGGGATCATGGTGGGGCCGTCCATGATGGGCATCATCATATCGGTCAAAACGACTGCGATGTCTTCTTTTCGGGTGGCATAGGTCGCCGTAGCTTCGGCACCGTCTGAGGCTAAGAGAACTTGATAGCCAAAGGCCTCCAAAGTCTCGCGAGTGATTTGCCTCACCGTGGCCTCATCATCCACGACAAGAATGAGTTCGTTATTGCCACGTGGAAGCTCGACGATGACTTGGCCGCTACTGGCCGAGGCGGAACGTTCCTGAGCGGGTAGGTAAACACGAAACTTAGTGCCAATGCCAGCTTCGCTATAAACTCGCATAAAGCCTCCATGGCTCTTGATGATAGCGAGACTTGTGGAGAGCCCGAGCCCTGTGCCTTTGCCAAGTTCCTTGGTGGTGAAGAAAGGCTCAAAAATACGCTCGATGACTTCGGGCGGCATGCCTGTGCCTGTGTCTTCGACCTGAATCACCACATAGGGGCCTGCCTTGGCTTCAAGGTTCATGCCTGAGTAATGTTCATCCAGCACTTCATTGGTTGCCGTGAGGGTCAGAGTGCCGCCCTGCGGCATGGCATCACGGGCGTTGACGCAAAGATTGAGAATGACTTGGTGAAGTTGAGTGGGGTCACCCAAGACGATCCAAAGGTTCTCTGGGATCGCGCATCGAATGTGGATGCTCTTGAGAAAGGTTTCGTTGGCAATTTTTTCCAACTCCCTGAGCAAACGGCCTATTTGCACTTCAACCAGTTGCGCATCGACGCCTCGTGCAAAGGAGAGCACTTGGCTGACCATGTCAGCTCCGCGTTTGGCGCTGCTCTCAATCGCCGATAGGATGCTCAGGCGTTTCGGATTGCTCTCTTGGAGGCGCAGCAACTCAATCGACATCATGATGGGAGACAGGACGTTATTAAGGTCATGCGCGATTCCTCCTGCTAAGGTCCCGATGCTCTCCATACGCTGGGCGCGGAGGAATTGTTGCTCTAGCTTTCTTCGCTCCGTGATGTCGGTATTGATGGCCAGGATGGATTTCGGCTGGTTATGCTCGTCACGAACGAGCGTCCATCGTGCTTCCACCACCAGTTGTTTGCCGCTTTTGGTGATCTGCTGGAGTTCGCCACTCCATTCACCCTTTTCAATGGTCGCCTGCGTGGCGGTAATGAACGCTGAAGGATCTTTATACAAAAGATCTTTGATGGAACTGCCCACAGCTTCCTCAGACGTCCACCCATACATTCTTTCGGCACTGCGATTCCAATACAGAATGTTGTGGTTTAGATCGCGGACCAAGATGGCATCTTGCGCCTTGTCCAAAAGAGTCGCTTGCTCACGCAGCTTTTCTTCGGCTTGTCTTCGTGTCGTGATGTCCAACGTGGAGCCGACCATGCGGGAAGCTTTCCCTGAGGTATCATAGATCGCCTGTCCAGTGGCGCGGAACCAGCGATAGCTACCACGTTTTGTTTTGAGGCGAAAATCCGCATCGAAGCGTTGGCGCTCGTTCGAGACGTGGATGGAGAGCGCTTTCTGAAAACCACCTTCATCGTCAGGATGAAGATGTTGGAGGAACGATTCAATCCGTGGTGGGAACTCTGCTTCGGAATAACCCAGCATTTCGAGGAAAAGGGGAGCATAATAGACTGCTCCCGTGGTCATGTTCCAATCCCAAATAGCCGCTGCTGACCCCTGAACTGCGAGCTGAAAACGCTGCTCACTTTCGCGCAGGGCTTCTTCAGCATTTTTGCGCTCGGTGATATCGGCTCGAATTGCGACATATTGGCGAGGGATTCCTGTTTCATCAAGGAAGGGGACAATAGTCGTGGCGACCCAATACAGACTGCCGTCTTTGGCCTTGTTGTGAATCTCTCCATGCCAGGCCTTGCCTGAGCGGATGGTGTCCCAGAGTTCACGGATGAACTCTTTCGAGTGATACCCTGAATTGATGATGCGATGATCTTTAGCCAAGAGTTCTTCGCGAGAAAACTGGGAGATGGCACAGAACTTGTCATTCACATAGATGATTCTCCCCTTGGCATCTGTGCGGGCTACGATGGCATGCTCATCAAGAGCGGTGCACAGATCGGCGTTTTCTTTGAGGAGTGCCTTGAGTTGGATTTCAGCCTCTTTCTGGAGCGTGATGTCTCGTGAAATGCCCAGCAGACCGATCAGATTCCCGTCTTGATCTTGGTAAGGGCTTTTGGTCGCTAAAAAAGTGCGTGTGACGCCTGCAACCGTCAGCACTTCTTCTGCAATGCTCATCTGGCCCGACTGCATGATCCGTCGGTCATTCTCGATGAGTGCAAGGCCCGCTTCTTCTCCAAACAGCAGCGTATCGTCTTGGCCGATCACTTCTTCCACCGTGCGGCCTACCAGTTTGGCTGCACCTTCGTTGAACAGCAGATATCGCCCGTGAAGATCCTTGATGAAAATGGCATCCGGCGTGCCGTCAGTGACGGCCTTAAGCAAGTCATTGGCTCGTCGGATTTCGAGTTCGGCTTTTTTTCGCGCGGTGATATCTTGGGCGGCACCGATCATTTTCAGAGGCTTGCCACTCACTTCATCGAAGATCGGTTGAGCGATCTGATGGATGATCCGCTCCTGTCCGTCGAGACGAATCAAACGGTAGGTGATGGTGTATTGGCTCTGCGTTTCGATGGCTTCTGAGAAAGCCATCTGAATAGCATCATGATCCTCTGGAGGAATCAGGCTGTAAAAAAGCTCACGTGTAGCAATGACCTCCGTCGGGTCATAACCGGCAATGCGATACATCTCATCCGACCAGGTCAGTGGATTGCTATCCGGTGAGGTAAGCTTTTCGAGATCAAGCTCCCAGCTTCCGATGCCTGCGATGCTCTGGGCCGTGGCCAGACTAGCTTCGCTACTGCGTAGCGATTGCTCGGCCAGGGTTCGTTTTCGCTCTTCCTCCAGGGATTCGAGAGCGAAGGACAGATCATCGGCCACTGCAAGCATGAGGCGAATCTCGTCTTCTTGGAAATACTCAGCTTCGCCAGCATAAAGGGCAAGCACCGCCACGATTTCATTGTGCAGCTTAATAGGGAAGGCTGCACAGGCCAGGAAGCCATGCTCAAGAGCCCGGCTTCTCCACGGTTCCACTCGCGGGTCCTCTTTGAAATTGTTGCAGATGTTGTAAGAGCCTGTTCGGAAGGCTGTCCCCATGGGACCTTGCCCCAGTCTACCACCATCGGCCGTGATCGTGATGCCCTGGAAGTGATCTTGCCCTTCTCCCCACACCGCACGTGGCTCGACGATGCGCGTTTCTGGATTCAACTCCGTGATGAAGGCTGTCCTCAGGTGACCGTGCTCGACGATGATGCGGCAGACTTGCTCGTAAAGGTCCTGCTTGTGTCGAAGACGGATGGTGGCTTCGCTGACCTTGCTGAGAACTGCGTGGAGGCGATTGAGACGATGAAGGCGCAGTTCAGTGATTTTGCGCGAAGTGATGTTTTCAAAGACTGCGATGAAGTATTTGGCTGCGCCCTCGGGTGTCCTTTCCAGCGTTACCGCCAGACTGATCCACGCCATTTCGCCATCCTTTTTGAGATACCGCTTTTCAGTTCTGTAAAAGGCCTGCGAACCTTCAATGAGTTCACGCAAAGCCCGTTGACTGGTGAAACGGTCTTCAGGTGCGGTCAATTCGACGAAGGACCTGCCGATCAATTCGCTTTGATCATAACCGAGGATTTTGCAGACTTTGTCGTTGGCCTTCTCGATCTGGCCATTCAAAGACACATGAGCGATGCCTACCCCAGCGCGCTCGAAAGTGCCGCGGAAGCGATCTTCACTATCGCGCAAGGCCTCCTCAGCGAGCTTTCTTTCCGTGATATCCGCATGCATCACGACCGCACCCGGACGGTTAGAGTCTCGGATCGGAGTCGCCATCAGGCGATACCAACGCTGTGCGGGGGGCTTCGAGATGGGATACTCCAGGACGAAGCTGGGCTGTTCACCTGTTAAGACTTGGCGGATGCCCTCCGATGCTTGCTGGGAGATAATAGAGCTCTCACAAGGGAATTCCTCCCAGGCGCTGATGTAATTGCTGCCGATAGAAAGGGCTTCATTGCCGCCTTCATTGAGGGCAGTGAACTCCATCCACTTTTGATTGGCGGCAATGATTACCCCGTCGGAATCAAGCAAAGCAATGCTGGCTGGCAAGGCATCCAGGATGGAAGCCTGTGTTTCGCTTAAAATTTGTTGCTCGCGGATTTTCTGCCGGAGTTGGAGTTGGGAGATCACCTGCTTGGCCAACACTTCTAAGGCCTGCTTTTGCGATTCATCGAGGTGCCGTGGATTTTGATCGATGACACAGAGGCTTCCCAACACTTCACCGTCAGGCATCATCAGAGGAGCGCCTGCGTAAAATCGTATCCGCGGTTCATTCTGCACCAGCGGATTTTGAGCAAAGCGGTCATCATCGAGGGCGTCAGGGACGAGGAACAGTTCTTTTCCTAAAATCGCATGGGCGCAAAAAGCGTGATCACGTGGGGTCTCCTTGAGTGACGTGCCAACTTTAGATTTGAACCACTGCCGGGACTCATCCACAAAGGAGATTAGAGAAATGGGCGTCTTACAGATGCCCGCCGCGAGTTTGGCGATGTCATCGAATTCTGGCTCTTCATCCGAGTCGAGAATATCAAAGCTCCGCAACGCAATCAGACGCTGATGTTCGTTGTGTGGAATCGGCGCGATCATAATCTTTTTGAGGCGTATCGGTGAGGAAGCGGATCAATTAGCCTTGAGTCTAGTTTTATGGTATGATGTCGATACCAGATAAGCGGAGTATTTTATCCATGCTTTGTATGGTCGCGGTAGTAAAATTTTTCAAAAGTGTGACAGAGCATCGCGGTGTGAGGCTTCAAGTGGACTTTTGCCAGCGGTCGGATAAATTTGATTCCGGTCTGGACCCATCTCGTTGTGACCTGCTGACTCTGTGAATAACTGAGAGTTTTTTATTTGACAGGGCTCTAGAAGATTATACTCTCGCGCCCCTCATTTTAACGCGGCAGTTCATGGCTGTGCGCGCCCTTACAAGAACCTTATGAAGACATTCTCTGCTAAAGCCGAAGACGTGAACCGCCAGTGGTGGGTCATTGATGCCAAGGATAAAGTCCTGGGCCAGGTCGCTGTGGCTGCTGCCAATTTGATTCGCGGAAAGACCCGCCCGACCTTTACTCCTCACGTGGACACTGGTGATTTCGTCGTCGTCATCAACGCTGATAAAGTGCGTGTGACTGGCAAGAAAGAGCAGCAGAAAGTTTACACCAGCAAGAAAGGTTACATCGGTAACCAGAAGGTGGAGACCGTTGAGAAAGTGCGCCAGCGTCGCCCTGAACTGTTGGTCCATCGCGCTGTCAAAGGCATGGTGCCCCACAATCGTCTTGGCAATGCCATTGTGACCAAGCTGAAGGTCTATGCGGGTGACGAGCACCCCCATGCCGCTCAGAATCCAAAGCCTTTCGCGGTTGCTTAATCTAACCATTTTTGATTACGTTTCATGAGCAAGCCTATCACCAACGCTACTGGCCGCCGCAAGACCGCTATTGCCCGCGTGCACATCCTCGCCGGTTCTGGTTCCATCACCGTCAACGGTCGTGATTTCGAAGAGTATTTCCCTACAGTGGCTCTTCAGAATCAGATCCTGACTCCTCTGGCTCTGACCAACACACGTCAGCAGTATGATTTCAACGTGAACGCCAGTGGTGGAGGGATCACTGGTCAGGTTGGTGCCGTTAAGCTTGGCATCTCTCGCGCTCTGATTTCCGTGAACCCGGAGCTTCGCCCAACCTTGAAGCAGGCTGGTCTCTTGACTCGTGACTCTCGCGCTAAAGAGCGTAAGAAGCCTGGTCGTCCAGGTGCCCGCAAGCGCTTCCAGTTCTCCAAGCGTTAATCGCTCCTTACTGTTTCTCGTTGTTTGTTTCGAAAAACCCCGTCTTTCAAGACGGGGTTTTTTATTGGCGCAGTTAAGTGTCGAAAGGGGGGCGAATGAAAGCGACTGCGTGGGCCTTGGCGATGCTTCGGAGAGTTAATCTCTTCTCGGCGAATTCTTATGCCTGGGGAAGGCGGTCGCTTCCGTTCTCTGCTTTCCTTCGATTGTTTCGCTGCGTTCGTGTCGAAGGCAAGATGGCGGCTCTTACAAATCGTTGGCGCGGCTCTTCAGTGCTTTGAGCATTGTTTCGAGCTGATTGGTGATCTTGGTGGCTGCGGGAACTTCAAGATAGCTGCTGCGGGCGCGCCATGTCTCGTAACCGCCCATGGCATGGTCTTCTTCGGTGGGCAAATAGCCGTTGTAGCCATTGGCGAGCGAGATGGTGAAATGCCGAACAAAAGGTGTGTCGCGTTTGAGCTGGAGGCCGATCTGAACGAAAACTTCGCAGGGGATGGCGGCGATGCTCAAATTACCGATCCGCTGCGCTTGAAGCTTAACAGGGACAGTGTCGGGATACTCGGAGAGAAGCATTGTTTCTCGGGCATAAATGGCTTTTTTGTCGGACCACTGGCCGTCTGCATCTTTGGGGATGGTGCTCATCCATTCCTTAGCCTGGGTCATCTCTTCACGGGTGCCCTTACGCACTCCTAACTGAAGGTCAGTCTCTTCGGAATCAATCACAGGCGCTTTTTGCC
Source organism: Prosthecobacter debontii (assembly GCF_900167535.1). Taxonomy (NCBI): domain Bacteria; kingdom Pseudomonadati; phylum Verrucomicrobiota; class Verrucomicrobiia; order Verrucomicrobiales; family Verrucomicrobiaceae; genus Prosthecobacter; species Prosthecobacter debontii. The sequence continues at coordinate 89,130 of NZ_FUYE01000008.1, read as the reverse complement.
ATTGAATGCTCTCATAAGCTGCGAGTGCAGCATCCGCTACGCTGCGGGCAACGATGGAGATCTGTTCGCCGGGATTTCGTTTGAATCGGATGGAAGAGCCGAAATTGATGTTGTTGATGTTACCGCTGGTGCCGTTGGACATGATGCCCACGAAGGCAGGTTTTTGGCTGTAGCGTGAGTCATCCGCATGGAGGCGGGTGCCAATCTCGCGTGCAAAAGCGCCATAATAGTCAGCACTGATGGCAGGATTGCCGCCAACATAATGCAGGCTGTAATTGGCCAACAGCCCGATCGGGCGCTGGTCTGCCTTGGCTCGCACAGCCATTACGGCGACATCTTGGTCCACGGGGGCGGTTGGGATAGAAACGCTGGGGCTGACGTTGCCAGGATTCATGCGCGCTCGGTCTGTGGTGATGCCGAAGGGGTTTTCATAAAACTGCCCTTCTTTCATGTGCCAACGGCGATTGAAAACGTGCGTGGGATCACTGCCAAAAGCCCAGCCAAACTCGGCAGGCTCCATATTTTTGAAGGCTTGAATGATGCCTTGAGCAATCCGTGGGGCGACGGTTTTGACATAAAGGGGATCGGGGTCACTCTGGAAAACCCCCGCCAGGGTGGCGGCTGAATGGGTGTGGGTGGCGGAGATCAGAATATGCGCGGAAGGCACCCCCGTTTCTTGGCTGGCGATTCGTTTGGCGTCTTCGCAGATTTGCCGGGGAATCATGCAGGCATCGACCACCACATAGATGAGGGATCTATGCCCGTCATTCATGGCGAGACATCGGGCGTGCATGGGATCAGAAATACCTTTAGCGTATCCACCTTTCATGCTGCCATTGACGGGCGTTGGAAATTCAGAGGGGGAAATATCCTGCGCAAAGGCTCCGGCACGAAATTCGGCTCGAGCGGAGGAGAATCCTGCTAAAAGCAGGCTGATGACGCTTACAACGAGGCGTGTGTGGGACATACAGTGCCCCGGATACGCACCCAAAAAGCCAATTCTCTCGCTCAAGACTCTGCTGTTTAGAGATCGTCACTTCGCGGCGATAAACGCCGAATGAATGGAATATAAACGCCTTGGATATGTAAAATAAACGTTTTGCTGAAGAATGAAGAAAAATCTTTACTTGAGGACGCGTCTTTCATCAAATCGAGGGGTTAAGACACGGAAATCCGACCCCACCTGTGTCTTCTCTGCCAATCGTGTTTGCCTCTGACCCCAGTGCTCCCCCCACGTCTGGGAAAAGTCATGCTCTCGTCCGATTTGCCTAATGAGTGCCCTCGGCTTTTTCTGTATTTCGCCATGACTACCTTGCGTCGTAATCGATTCATTATTAACGTTTTTTTAACGTTGTTGATTTGTTCGTGGCAGGTCGCAAAGCCTCTGCGAGCTGCCACATATACCTGGAGCCCTACAGCAAGTGGAACTTATTCTTGGGGAACCGATTCATTTTGGATCCCCTCCACCGGATTTCCTTTTGAGTCAGGTGATGTGGCAAACTTAACAAATGCGATCACCGGAAATCAAACGATCAACCTTGATCAGGTGATTAAGCTTGGAGCGCTGAATATAGGGGGGGGTTCAGGCGCTGAAACCTTTACGTTAGCTGGTGGGACCGGCGGGTATTTGATTTTTGATGGTGCGGGGCCGTTGACCATCAATAAGAGTGCGGGTGGTGCGGATACGATCTCGGCAGGTATTCAATTCAATGATGATCTAACCATCACCAACGACGCGCTTAGCGCGAATGTGCTGACTTTGTCAGGTGGTATGCGGAGTATTTTGTCGGATGTTATCTTCGCTGGCAGTGGCAATACAACGGTAGTGACCACGGCAATCGTAACGGGTGGGAATCTGATCAAAAATGGAACGGGATTGTTAAATCTCAATGTTGGCAATACCTATGCAGGAGCGACAACCATCAATCAGGGAACTCTGACGGTTTCAAGCACCACGGGCCTACCCATTCGTTCGGCGGTCACTATTGCTTCGGGCGCGATCATGGAGGTCAACAATGCCTTCACGATTGGATCGCTCAGTGGTTCAGGTCTGGTGACCAACACTTCAACCACAAGCCGTATTTTGACGATTGGTCGTGACGATACCAACACCACGTTCTCAGGGACCATTTCACCCACAACAACGGCACGAGTGGCCATTACCAAGGTCGGCGCGGGAACACTGACCTTGGCTCCAACTGTTGCCAGCACTTACACGGGCAACACGGTGATCAATGGCGGTGCTATTTTGCTGGATTTTACCGCGGGTTCTTTGAGCAGCATCTTGGCGTCTGGATCGGCGTTGACCATCGGTGGGGGAAATTTGGCATTGAAGGGACGCTCTGGAGCGACGGTGAGCCAGAGCATGGGCAATTTTACCTTAGGCGCGAGTGGCGGTTCCATCCTCATGGACAATAATGGAGGGACATCCACAACGTTGGCACTTGGGACGATTACCTCCAGCGCAGCAGGCGGCTCGCTTCTGGTTTCTTCTCCAGCGAACACGACAGTTACGTTTAACCAAGCACTCAATACGGCCACCACTGTGAACGGTCGAGTCGTCTTTACAGATGGGGCAGGGGCCTACAATTGGGCTGCGAACACGGGAGTCAATACCGCTACAGTGGGGTTGAGCACCTACACGGATGTGGCGGGATCGACAATGGCGGCTTCCAATACGGTGAATTCGCGAATCGACTCTACCGTAGTCGGAGAGATCACTTCGGTAACCAATCCTACCTCCACGACGAATTCCCTCAAAATCAATGCTGGTGCTTCGGGGCAAAGCTTGGCCATCGGCACCAATGGCTTGGTTCTTACCAGTGGTGGCCTCTTGTTCACGGGTGCGAACAACTACACGATTAGCGGCAGCACGGGAACTCTGAAAAGCAATACGGCGACGAACTCGGATCTCGTGATCCATCAATACGGCTCAGGCACCCTAACCATCAGTGCCGCCATTGCCAATGGTATTGGTAATTCCACCCTGACGAAGGCTGGCACCGGTAAGTTGGTTTTGACCGGAACCAATACATTTACAGGGGGCATCTTCATCAATGGTGGCACGCTCAGTTTTAGCACGGTTGCCAACGGTGCAGGAGGCTTAGGCGCTGGTGTCGCGACGGCAGTCACGATTGGGGATGGAGCGACGCTGCAATATACCGGTGCCACGGGAACGATAGCGAGCGGAACATCGGCTGGTAGCCACACCTTTGCTTTGACCGGTGGCATGGCGACCATCGAGGTGACGAATGCGGCGACGGCATTGACGTTTGCAGGAGCCGTTACAGGCACCACGGGAGGAGGATTCAACAAGACCGGCCCAGGAACGCTGGTATTGGCAGCAACTGGAACTTACGTCGGGCCGACCAACATCGTCGAAGGGACCTTGCAAATGGGTAACGGCGCGAATGGCATCACCTCATCAAGTCCTGTGACGATTGCTTCCATAGCCACCCTCGATATGTTGGCTTCGGCAGGCAGCCAAACACTGACTGTTGGGTCAATCGCCGGGAGTGGAACGATCGTCAATTCAGGGACCAGCACCAAGACATTGGCTGTTGGCGGTAACAACACTTCAACGACCTTCTCGGGTATCTTTGCGGCAGGTGGTGCGGCTGGCAACGTCTTGACCAAGACGGGAACAGGTACCTTGACGTTGGCCAATACCACAACCAGCGCTTGGACAGGTGGAACAAACGTCAATGGTGGGATTTTGCGTCTCGCCGTGAGCAATGCACTTTCATCTACGGGCACCATGGTGATTGCGAATGCTGCTGGACCAGCTCGCCTTGAGCTCGATCCTGGTGTGGCACAAACCTTGGCCGCGATAACGATCAATGGTTCAAGTTCGGCTGCGACTAGCCAAGGTAACATCATTTTAGGCCTTGGATCGGTGTTGACGTTGGGGGGCACTCTGACGGTCAACAATAACAATAATCCCCAGGCATCGATGATCACTGGGGCTGGGACGGTGGCTCTGAGCGCGACAAGAACTTTTGCCGTGAATAACAGCACCGCGGTGCCGAACAATTTGCCTGAGCTAACGGTGACGGTGCCTCTCACTTCGACCGGAGGCATCACTAAATCGGGCAATGGTAACATGCTTCTGTCCGGCAACAATACCTTCACCGGGACACTCACGGTTGGCGGTTTGGGGACTGTTTGGATGACGGGTGATAATATCGCCATGACCGGCGCGACGACTTTGAACGCAGGGACTTTGGTGCTTGATTACACTGCGGAAAACGCTGTTAAAGTGGGAACGGGTGCGCTGAGTCTCCTCGGGGGAGAGCTCGTTATGAATGGTAACGCGGGTGACAACTCCAGCCATACCGTGGCCAGCACGACCTTCGCCGCCGGTGGCGCCGCGACGGTCACTCTGAATGCCGGTAGCGGTCAGGAGATTGTTCTCAACTTGGGTGCCTTGACCCGAGCTGTCGGAGCAGGGGCAGGCACCGTCCGCTTTAATCTTCCCGATGGGATTCAGAGCGCGACACACGGGGTCACCACGACAACGCTGAATAACGCAACTACAGGTTTGTTAGGTGCAGGCGCGGCTTTTGCGACCGTGACAGACAGCAGTGGAACAAATTTTGCCATCAATGCCACCAATACAGCCGGGGGAAATATCGTGGGCATCACCTCGACCGTGAGCGATGATGTGAATGCGTGGAGCGCTGGACTGAATGCGACAGATGCGGGTGGCTACACTGGGTCCCTGGCTTCTTCATTAAGCCTCAATACGCTGCGTTTCAATGCGGCTGGAGCTTCGACGGTTACCATTGCCAATGGTGAAACTTTGACTATTGGAAGCGGCGGTATTCTGCAAACCAGCAATGTTACAGGCATCAGTTCCATTACGGGTGGGCGATTGACATCTGGGTTGAGTGGAGATTTGATTTTTATCGTGGATGGCTCGCAGTATTTGGACGTGAGTTCCACCATTGCTGCAGGGGATACCATTGCTAAATCAGGGAAGGGAACGCTTCGTCTCACTGGCGTGAATACTTCTTCCGGAACGATTACGATCCAGGATGGAACCATTGAGTTGACGGGAGGAAAATCAATTGCTGACAGCACTTCTGTCGCATTGCTAAACCTGGGCGGAAGTCCAACCTTGAGTTTGTTAGCTGGGCAGACTGAAACCATCGGGGCACTCAGCGGCGGTGGATCTTCGAGTAGCGCCAATGTGCTGCTTGGAGCCAGTTCAGTGCTGACGCTGAATCAAGTCTCGAACTCCACTTATTCGGGGGCCTTTACAGTGCCTGCCAATGCGACGATCATCAAGAATGGAACGGGCACTCTCACCTACAATGGTAATTCATCGGTCTCCTTTGCGGGTAAATTGATCATCAATGGTGGGGTGATGGTTCTAAGCGGTAGCGGTGTTGGCCGCCTGGGGACACTGGACATTGTTGTCAATGGCAGTGAATTGCAGAATCTACAGGATCAGAGTAGCAGCCAAGATCGATTGGCGAACACAGGTGTGGTCACGCTTAACAACACAGCTGGGACCAATGGCCTGCATTTGAATGCCAGTAATAATGGCGCTCGTGGAGACACGATGGGAACCATCGCTCTGGGAGCGGGACAAAACGTCATTACACTCAACGGTTCAGGCGGAAGCAGTGCTGTCGGGACTTTGACCGTGGGCAACGCCATTCCGCTGACTCGCGACAACAATGCAACTGCGCTCGTGCGTGGGCGCTCACTGGGGGCCTCTTCGGGACAACGCGGACAACTGATTCTGAGCAATGCTCCGACGGGAACGTTGGCAGCCATCGGTGGTGGTGGTGCCGCAGCAACAACGACGATTAGCATTTTCCCATATCTGATTGGACACAGTACATCAGGAACTCCTGGGACGACTGAACTTGGGAATACCTTCGTCATGAATACGGGGACCACAAATGGCCTCCGTCCATTATCCACGGCGAGCGGAGCTGGCGCGGAATACATCTTCGATCAAGCGGGTTATAATGGGATGACAGCGTCATCGACCAATAATGTTCGATTTACCGCAACTCCAACCGGTAGTTTGACCGCCGTTAGTGGCGCGCGGACGATCAACGCACTTGCGATTGATTCTACCAGCGCGGCAGTGACCGTTACAGGTCCAGCCTCCGACAGCTTGATGCTGACAGCCGGTGCTCTATTATCGACAGGCGCTTCGGCCAACAATACGGCCCTGACAGGCTTTTCTGGCATCACCACGAACACGAGCGAATACATCGTTTTTGTGACGAACGACCGGTTCACATTGGGCTCACCCCTGACAACGACCGGGGCTGCTTTGACGAAGGCAAGCGCAGGAACATTGGTCTTGAACGGCCTAACCAATTCATACACGGGCGGGACCTATTTCAATGAAGGTGCGATCGAGATCAATGCTCTCGGTGCGCTGGGTTCGGGTAATCTTAACTTCTTTGGAGGCGCTCTGCGCTGGGCAACGGGAAGTGCCTTTGACGTCTCCACACGGACTATCAATTTCGGTAGTGGGGGGGGGATTTTTGATACCAACGGTAACAATGTAGTGCTGGCCAATGTCTTTGGTAACAATACGACGGGAGGTATGACCAAGGCGGGATTAGGAAGTCTGACTTTGAACGCGACTCCCGCTTACACGGGTAACACAACAATCAATGGCGGCTCATTGGTTTTAGGTCTGAATCAGGCGATTCCCAATACGGGGCTTGTCCTTGGTGGTGGCACGCTGAACCTAGCTGGGTTTAATGCTTCAGTTCCTACCCTGACCCTCTCTGGAGCGGACAGCTTGATCACAGGCAGCGGTGTGCTCACAGTAACGGGTGAGATCATCGCGAACCAAGGGCGTGTGGATTCCATTTTGTCTGGGAGTGCTAACTTTATCAAACAGACCGCAGGGCAGACCGTGGTGCTCACCAACGCTCTGAACAATTACACAGGCTACACGCATATTCAGGACGGAAGCCTGAGTATCCCCTCCGTTCCTGTCGCAGGAGTTCCTGGATATTTAGGGAATCAAACTGGCGACAATGCCACTATTCGCCTTGGTCAGGGAACCACAACGGGTATGCTGGTGGTGACCGGAGCGGGCGGAACCATTAATCGCAATTTTGACCTTGTCGGAACGACAGGTGGCGGGGGTATCGACAATGATGGCACCTCCGCCGTCACTCTGAATGGAACCATTACCTCCACAACAGCGGGTTCGAAATCTCTGGTGTTGGCTGGAGATTCCACAGGTTTTGTCAACGTTTTCGCTGGCTCATTCAGTAGTAACATTGCCACACTTGGTATCACCAAGAACGAGGCAAGCACTTGGAGCATTCCTGGGAACTACACCTATACCGGCAACACGGTCGTCAACGGAGGTGTTCTAAACATCAGCGGTTCAATCACGGGAAATACGACCTCATCAACTCTCGCCTATGGTGGCAATGCAGGAAATGCAGTGGTGAATGTTAGTGGTGATATGACGCTGTTTTCGACAACAGGGGGAAATGCTTCGGGAGCTGTTGCAGTTTATAATCAGACTGCAGGAACAGTGACCGTCACTCCAGGCACGGGTAACTCTCAATATGTGGCTCGTGCTGCGGGGTCCTATGGGTATTTCAATCTGACAGGAGGAACTTACAAAAATAGCAACCGCTGGGATACCAACGCTTCGGGAAGTCTGGGCAGTGCTCTCAATACAGCGACCTCGTCAGTCGGCGTGGTATATGTCGGAGGCACAGGATTCCTCGATCACACGAATGCGGAGTGGTTTATCAACGGTTACAGCTTAGGCCAGATCACCGTTGCTGGGAATGGTGCTATCGATCACACGGGATCTAACAATCCTTTCGCCATCTTCATGGATTCGACGACGACTGGTGGAACTTATGGTGTTCTGAATTTGGCTGGCGGCACAGTGACGGTGGGTGCCCAGCCGATCCGGTTTGGTAACAACACGACGAACGGCAGCGGCAACACGGGTTTTGTCAACTTGGCTGGAGGCACTTTGAGTGTTGGTTCAGCCATCAGTAGCAGTGTGAATGCCTCGGGAGCTAACAATGCCTATTTGGCTTTCTCGGGAGGCACTCTGAAATTCACCGGTTCTGTTTCAAGCTGGATCCCGGCTTCGACGGCTGGAATCACCTACACCGCAACGTTGTTTGGAGCGATTGATAATAGCAGCGTGAGCGGTGCTCCGTCTTTCGGTGGTGGACTCACGGTGGATACCAATGGGTTCAATACGACGCTGAACGATTCCTCCAGTGTGCTGAAAGGGGCGAGTGGCACGGGTGTCACTCAGGCCAATCTCCAGGTGACTGGTGGCAGTGGCTACGTGGGAGCTCCAGCCGTTGTGTTTAGCACAGCAGGTGTCGTGGCAGGTGGCACCCCGGCTGCCGGTTATGCTTTGATTAGCAATGGTGCTGTCACGGGTATCGTCATCACGAACCCTGGAACGTATACCGCAGGAACAGTGCCCACGATCACCCTTTCAGGTGGTGGTGGCACAGGGGCATCAGTCACCTCTTTACCCTTGAATACTGCGAACGTCTCGGGCGGTCTAACTAAAACGGGGGACGGTGTTTTGACTCTGACAGGTGTGCAAACCTACAGCGGTGCCACGGTGGTGAATGGTGGAGCCTTGTCGGTCGCCAGCAATGTGCTGCCCAACACATCGAGTCTGAGAGTCGGTGAAACGGGTTCAGCTTCCTTCAATCTCTATCCTGATGGAGTGGGGAGCACCATGACCTTGGCTCTGAATGCCAACATTATCTTGGGTGGGACTTCGACCGGTGGTTCGCTGGGCTTCCAGCTGGGAACGACGTCAGACCGGATTCAGTTGAACGGGGGGAATTTGATCATCAATGCGGGTGGTGGCTACATTGACGCCATTGCTGGCAGTGGATTTGATCTGGGCTCCTACCAGGTCATCACTGGAGCTGCTAGCATTACTGGGACTCCGCAGCTAGGTTCACTGCCTGGGGGATATATGTATAGCTTATCCACTACCAGTAGCAGTGTGACGCTCAATGTGTTGAGCACAGCAGCCAGTGGTGATGTGTATTGGACCGGAGATGTCAATAACAGTTGGGCCACATTGGCTGGAGGAAATACGAACTGGTCCTTGGCTGCCAATGGTGTTGGCGATGCAGGGTTCACTCCGGGTGTTGGCAATGTGGTGAACTTTAGTGCCAGCAATGTGGTTGCTTCACCGATCACGACGACCTTGGATAACAACTATAGCATCCAAGGGCTGAAATTCCTGTCTTCGACCACCTCTGGCATCACCATTGCGGCAGGCAGTCTGGGCTCATTGACTCTGGGAAGCGATGGCATTGTGATGCAACCTGGTGCAGCCGCGAACGTGGCTATTTCCGTGCCGGTCGCTCTATCGACCAGTCAGACGTGGACGGTGGATGATACGACATCGCTCCTATCTGTCAGTGGGGTGGTCTCTGGTGCAGGTAATTTAACGATCAATGGCGGTGGCACAGTCATGCTATCCGGTGTGAATACTTTTACAGGCAACGTGTTGATTGATGGTGCGGGCTCGACCTTGTCGGTCGCTGTATCACAACTGAACAATGCGGACGCCAATAGCCCGATCGGTGCAGCGGGAGCTCACTCCTACACTCTTCAGAATGGAGGCATTTTCAGCCTGAGCAGCGCAAACACGCTGAATCCCACCGCTGCCAGCGGTAAAAGTTTTGTCATCGGTTCTGGCGGCGGCACGATTGATGTAGGCAATGCAAGCGGCATCCTTCAATTGGACGATGCGAATCAGTTCTATCTAACTCCCGGAACGACCCTCACGAAAACCGGAGTGGGCACTCTCCTTCTAGGAAGCACAACCGATGCTAACGTGGCTGCGAGCACAACGGTAGTTGTCAATGGAGGCACCTTGCGGTTGCAAGCCGCAGGCTCCTTGGGGACGACGAATAAATCACTCATCAACCTCGCTTCAGGCACTCTCGATATCCGTATCAATAGCGGGGCGATTCTGGCCAATAACGTGGTCGTGACTGGAGACTCGACCATTTCGACCGGAAGAACCACGGCATCGAATGCGAACATCACCCAAACCCTGGGGGTGCTGGTGATCGGCAACAACACGCTGAACTATATCAACGGCAACGGTAACACCGCTCCTGGAGTCGCAAACTTAACCTTTGGGAATACCGTCCTCGTCGGCACGCCTACGTTTAATGTCAATAACGTCAATGGCGCTGGTGTGGGGACATTGACTTTAGGGTCTGTCGTCGGCACCGGTTTTGGCATCAATAAAACTGGCGCGGGCATCCTGCTGATGTCGGCCGGTAATACCTACACGGGGCCGACCAATGTTCTGGCGGGCACCCTCCAGCTCAGCCGTCTAACATCTCTGTATAACAACAATTTGGCCTCCTGGACCACTTCGAACATCGTTGTCGAATCGGGTGCGACTCTCGGCGTCAATGTGGGGGGTAGTGGGGAATTTACTTCTGCTGAGTTGGATACCCTTCTCGGTCTTGGGAATGCAACCGGAGGATTCAAAAACGGCTCTGCTATTGCTCTGGACACCACTAACGCAGCCAATGGCCACTTTGTTTATGACAGCGATATCGCCAACACAAATGGCGGTGCCAACGCAATCGGGGTCACTAAATCAGGAACGGGCACTTTGACTCTTACCGGAACACAAACCTACACAGGGCCGACAACCATCACTGGGGGAGCTCTTGCTGGTAATCTCGGAGTTGGTAACCTTGTTTTAAAAGGTGGTGTGTATGAAGGCAGCGGCACATTCACCAGTGCTTTAGGCACGGGTGATGGACAGGTTCAGTGGGCTGTCGGTGCCAATGGCGGCTTCTCTGCACGGGGAGGAGATCTTACAGTATTGCTTGGAGGTTCTGCGACCTCTCTGACTTGGGACAGTACGGCCAATTTTGTGTCCAGCACGGGTCAGCTCTTGTTCGGTTCAACCACTTCGGATAGTACGGTGTTTTTCCCACACAGTATCAACCTGAACGGTGCCGTGAGAACGATTCAGGTGGTGGATAATCCATCTTCTGCTTCCGAAAAAACGGTCCTCAGTGGGCGGTTGTCGGGAGTGAATGGAGGCATTAACAAAACAGGGACAGGTGTTCTCGAGCTGGCTGCAGCTAACACTTACACAGGCACAACCACCCTGACTTTGGGCACTCTGCAACTTAACAATGCCAGCAATGGCGGTCTCGGTAGTGGGCAACTGGTGTTGACTGCCGGAACCCTTCAGGCGTTGATGCCTGGGATCTCACTAACTAACGATGTTTCACTAACCGCCGTGACGGTGTCCGGTGACCAAAGCCTGACGCTCAATGGCACGGTTACAGGTCTTACGGGGGGCAGCCGCACTCTGACCAGCAGTATCAATGGTGGCACGTTGACACTCGGAAACGTTGCTATCAATACGGATACCGCTAGTGCTCGAACACTGACCTTGGCTGGAACGGGCGCAACGACCATCAATGGCGTTATTTCCAACGGCAATGGCAATACTCAGGCGAATAGCTTGTCGATTACCAACACGGGTCTAACCACGCTTAACGGAACGAACACTTACACGGGCAACACCACCATCAACGTCGGAATAGGCAGTGTGGTTCTGGCTAGCAATGGTAAGATCGGCACGGGTAACCTGACCGTCAATTCGGGTGACCTAACGATTGGCTCATCCCAGGATCAGTCTGTGGCCCTGCTGACAATGGCGGGCGGTGCAGCCGGATCAGATTCGCTGATCACCATTGGCACTGGCCGTAAGCTCAGCGTGACTGGAGTGACCTACAGTGGCACCAACAATAACCTCACTTCGGTGATCAATGGAGCCGGGACCTTAGACTTAGGCACTGTAGGAATCACGGTGAATATCGCGAATAGCACTGTTGCCGATATCGACATGTCTTGGGAAATGAACACCTTGATCGGTAGTGGATTGTTCACCAAGGATGGTGCTGGAACTCTCGATCTCCGTGGTGTCACCAACAATAACTATGCGGCGACAGGGTATCAGATTAACGCGGGTGCGATCCTCGGGCTCAATGCAATCACGGCCAACTTGATTCTCAATGGTGGTGTCTATGAAGGAAGTGGTTCCTTTACCCGAGCCTTGGGCACGGGGAATAATCAAGTCCAATGGCTTGCCAATGGAGGTGGTTTCTCTGCGCGTGGGGCGGATCTTTCGGTCACCCTCAGTGGTGCTGCGAATCCGTTGGTGTGGGGAAGCACAACGAATTTTGTGCCGAGTGGAGCACCCTTGATTTTCGGTTCCGTAACCGCAGATAGTGCAGTGACATTCACTCACAATATCGACCTGAATGGAGGCAGCCGCACCGTCCAAGTGGTGGATAACACAGCGCTTACCACTGATTTAGCCATTCTCCCGGGTGTGATCAGTAATGGCAGTCTGGTCAAAACAGGAACAGGAATCCTGCGCTTGACGGGTAATAACACGTTCACCGGTGGCATCACGATTACTCAGGGCACTTTGGAGTTCAGCACCGTGAGTAATAATGGCGGGGCCGCAAGCCACTTGGGTCAGGGAAGCGACGGCATTTCTTTGGGTGGAGGTATTTTAAGCTTCATCGGAAATGTTGATCAGAGCACCAATCGTGCGATCAGTGTGACGGCTGCCAGCAGCTTGTTTGCGAATGGCACTTCTGACGCCTCGATCACTTATACAGGGGCCATCACCACCACGGCGAATATTGGACTGACGTTGGGTGGTTCGGGCAAGGGCATCATCTCCGGTGGTGTCACTGTAGCGCCACCAGCGAGCGGCACAGCAACAGCAGACATTACAGTCACGGGAGGAAACTGGACACTTACAGGAGGGGCTACCAGTATCGCGGACGACTTCTTGATCAACAACGGCACCGTGACGCTTCAAGATACGGTGGTGACAGTCAATGATGATATCGTTGTGACAGGTGCGAGCACTGTCTTGAATTTGAACACCACAGGGGTCTGGAATGCGGCCTCTCCGAGTGGAACAAGCAGCGGTCTGTATGCTCGTGGCGGTGCCGTCATTAACCTCAATGCCCATGACATCAACGGGGCAGCGAATGCGAATGGCTTGGACTTCATCCTCCTAGCCGATGGCACCACGAGTGGCACAGGCACCCTGAATACGAATATTTATAACATTACGACACCTCGCCTGGATATCGGTTCGATTGCCGATGGCTACGAGGGGGCTGTTTTAGGTTCTGGAACAGTGACGGTGACCTACACGGGCAATGATTGGCTCAGTGGTATCCGTCTTTTCCGAGGCAGCATCGAAGCTGATCTGGCCGGTGTGGCAAGCATTCTGAAACAAGGGATGAGCGATGTGACTCTGAAAGGGGATAACAGTGGCCTGACTGCTACAGTGGCCAGCCGCCTTGATTCGGGAAATCTGATTCTGGACTACAGCCTCGATAACAACTCTAAATTGAGCACCGCTGCGGCTTTAGACATGCGCGGTGGTACGCTGACACTCAATGGCGGTGTTCTCGACCATACCATCCAGAATGTGGCCAGCTTTACTCTAGCGAACGGAGGTGCCAACCAGATCAATGTCAATGGCACGGCCACCTACACGACCACTCTCAACCTGGGAGCGATCACGCGTGCAGCAAGTGCAGGAACGATTCGTTTTGTGACCGGGCTTGGCGGTGTCATCACCACGACCACCACAAACAACGCGACAACGGGTTTGTTGGGCACAGGCACGGCCTTCTCCACCATCAATGATGGCACAGGGACCTACTTCGCCATCAATGACGGGGCTAACAAAATCGTGGCTCTGACTTATGCTGCTGCCAAGAATGATATCAGCACCTGGTTGACTGGAGATCATGTGACCAATGCGGGAGCCGGTTTCACAGGCACGGTAAATGTTGCGAACATTAACAGCCTGCGTTTCGATGCTGCTACAGGATCGACCATCACCATCGAATCTATCGGGAACCTCACGATTGGCAGTGGTGGTATCCTTCAGACTGAAAATGTCACGACAGGTCCGACGGTGATCACTGGTGGACGACTGATTTCTGGCACGGGCGAGTTGGTCGTGACGACGGATAGCACCAGCAGCAGCTTCCGTATTTCATCTTACCTTTCGGGGACGACCGTTCTGACCAAAGCCGGGGCAGGCACATTGATTCTGGACGGCTCCAATCACTATGGTGGCAATACCAATCTTCAGAATGGCACGATCCAAGTTTCTGGAGGCAACGCCATTGGAGATCGCTCTGTAGTTACATTGGCAGATGATCATTTCAGCACTTTGGAACTGTTAGACAGCGAGACCATTGGCAGCTTGCAGGGTGGTTCAGCGACTACCGGTTTGAATAACCTTGCCCTGGTTTCAGTGGGATCGAATACACTGACGATCAATCAGATCTCCACCACGACCTATGCAGGGGTGATTTCTGGAGACGGACGCATTGTCAAAACAGGCGCAAGCACACTTTCTCTGTCGGGAGTTAACACCTTCACCGGTGATCTGATCGTCAATCAAGGTCAATTGACTCTCGGTTCTCGAACCATCGCGAACTTTACCAATGTCGGGTCGGTTACTTTGAATGCGGGTTCGATGCTACTTGATTTCACGGGTGGAAATGAGAGCTCGGCGAACAAAATCAATAACAATGCTCCAGTCACGATGATCAATACGGGCGGGATCGATGGTTTGCGGGCGAACAACGATCGTAACGACGCTAACAAAGCGGAAAGCATTGGTGCTCTCACTTTCCTTGGCGGTGCCAATACGGTGACAGTGAGTGCGAGCAACACCTCTGGCACCACTCAACGTAACATGACGATCACGGCGGCTTCTTTGATTCGTAGTAACCGGGCGACCTTGCTGGTGCGTGGACAGAATCTGGGCACCACTTCGACCACTCCTGGAGACCCGATTCATACAGGACGCTTCGTGGCGGCGACTGTACCGACTTTGACGGGCGGTGCTGGAGCTGCGGGAACATCGACCCTCAGCATATTGCCATGGGCCATTGGGTCTAACAGCATTACTGGCACCGGTAACAGCTTCATTACCCATGCGACCACGACGGGTTTCCGCCCGCTGGATTTAAGCACTGAGTATGAGCAGCTCACGGCTGCTGGTGGGATTACTCTTTTCAACAACGTTCGTTATTCGAGCGCAGCTGATTTGACTTTGGATGCTTCGACGGCCCGCATCATGAACTCGCTGTTCATTGACAATACGAGCACCACGGCGGGTATCACCCTTGCTGGTGCCGGTGCTCTGCTCAATATCAACTCAGGGGCTTTCCTGATTACTGGAACCCAAGGTGTAACGCTCAGCGGTTTCAGCGGGATTACCACAGGCACTTCGAATGAATATATCTTCCACGTGCCCAACACTGCTACAGCAGGGGTGACCGTCAGTTCTCCGTTCACTTCGCTCGGTGCTTCGCTCACCAAATCTGGAGCGGGGACTCTGATCCTCACCAGCACGGGCAGCAGCTACACTGGGCCGACCACCGTAAATCAAGGGGTGCTGCAAATCGACTCTCTCAATAAACTCGGGAGCATGGGGATCGGTGGCTTGGTGTTTAACGCAGGCGTGCTGAAATTTGGTGCGGCATTCGATGTTTCTGCCGCACCTGTGACCTTTGGCGTGGCTGCAACCAGCACCGTTGAAACCACCACAGGTGGCACTTTTGATACCAACGGTTTCAACATCGTCTTGGCCAACTCCATCGGTAACGGTGGCAATGGCGGTTTTACCAAAATCGGTGCCGGCACGTTGACCTTGAATGCGGTGGCCAAATACGCTGGTGCTACCACCCTGACGACTGGAACCTTGGTCTATGGGGTTAGCAATGCTCTGCCAACGACCACCGATTTGACGATGTCCGCCAGCACGACACTCACCTTGGGCAGCAATTCAGCTCAACTGAGAGGCCTGAATTTGCTCGGATCGGCCGCCATTGGCGGTTCTGCTCCATTGACCTTTACTGGAAACGTCTTGCAGACAGGGGGGAGCTACACCCTCACATTGACCAATACCCAAGCGACGGTGTTTGACGGAGACTATTTGCAACTCACGGATACTGCCACGGCCAGGACTCTGACCTTGTCTTCCACAGGGCCTGTGACGATCAACAGCGCTATCATCGACGGACCCGGTGCCGCAAGTGCGTTCACCAAGTCGGGTGCAGGAACGATCGAACTGACCGGAGCCAACGTTTACAACGGCACCACGACCAACTCGACGGGCACCATGATTTTGTCGGGTAGCAACGCGGGCACTGGAGGCACGACACTCACCTCGGGCACGCTTCAGTTGAATAATAACAACAACGGTGGCTTGGCCAGTGGAACACTGACGTTGACGACAGGAACCGTCCAGACCCTCAATGCTGCCAGAACCATTTCCAACAATACGATTGTGGGCGGTTCTGTGACAGTGAGTGGTGTCGGACTCACTATCAATGGCAGTTTCACCAACAGTGGTGGGAGCCGGACTCTGACCAACAATACCACGACGGGAAATGCGCTAAATCTAGCGGGTTCAGTTTATTTGTCTGAAGCCACAGCGACGGGGAGAACTTTGACGATCACAGGCACAGGTTCGACAATCATCAGTGGAGTGATTTCAAACTTTAACGGCTCCGGCATCGCAGGCGGGCTGATCAAATCAGGCACTGGTGTTCTGACGCTATCGGGTGCAAATCTATACACAGGTCCTACCTCTCTGGACGTCGGAACTCTGTTGGTTAACAACTCCACGGGTTCGGCGATCGGATCGGGTAACTTGACGGCTGCGGCCAGCACGGTGTTTGGGGGGATAGGCAGCATTTCGGGCTCTTTGACGACCAGTGGTTCGATTTCACCGGGCTCCTTTGATGCGAGTAACGTCAGCATGATCGGACAACTGACTGTCGGCACATTGACGGCTAACACAGGGTCTTCGCTCTTCCTACAGGTCGGAGGAGCCACGCTGATAGATGCAGATGGAGTGTCGGCTTACCTGTCGAGTCCGAGTACATTTGCTGTGCCTGCTTCCTGGACCAACAGCTATGAATCGGGAACGACTCAGCATGACCAACTTTATGTTAGCGGTTCTGCTTCACCCACTCTGAACTCAACGATCACGGTTTCAAGCAGCTTCCTCAATAGCTACAACCCTAGTTATGGTGCGATCTTCCAGGTTGTCGATTGGGCGTCCCTGGGCACCAATAACATCGCCGGGACTCAGACGTTCAACCTGCCTGCTCTTACAGGTGGCCTGAGTTGGAACACGGATCTCTTTAAGTCTTACGGTGTCCTGATGGTCGTTGGAGTCGTGCCAGAGCCTAGCCGTCTTCTGCTTGTGATGCTGGGCTTGTTGCTTGTCTTTGCTCGCCGCCGCCGCCGTTAGTTCTTGGTTCAAATCCCTTCGTGATACACCTATTTTCCCTGGGGTGGGAGAATGGGTGTTTTGCTTTCTAGGGAAGAAAAGCGGCTTTTAAAAAAGGTTGTGGATTGCAAGGGTGGCCGTTGACAGATTTCGGCAGATATCCCGACGTTTGCTCGCAGAAAGTCTTTTAACGGTTAAAATAAAAAGAAATGCCCTGTCTGAGCTCGTGTTTGTCGAAACGGACAAGGGGTTTTGGTTTATATAGTATAAGAAAAACCTTGTTTATTGGTTTTGCGAATCTGTGAGGACCCAATTTATTGAGGGAACTTGCATCGGAAAATTCGCGTTTTTTAGGACGCCAATGCCGCTTTTTGAGAATCAATGAAGCTTTTTTGTGATAGGTGTAAGGTTTACATGGTTGGTTGGTGCATTTTTCGGATGAAAATTTAGTCTGGAGGTCAGAAATAGGTTTCGGATACAAGCCGGGGAATCCGCGAAATTCTGAATTTGGAAATTTGGACATTCGCATTTCAACCCCCCTCCATAAAGCTATGCGCGCTCATCAGTGCCCATTTTTCCGTGCTTCTCTGGCTTCTGGTTTACTTTGCTTTCTCTTCGGCCTTACAGAGGAGACCCGAGCCGTGGCTACGGTGTGGACCGCGGGAAGTGGCACGGACTTCAGTTGGAACAACCCTGCCAATTGGAGTGTCGGTGTGCCCGCCGCCGATAATGACGTGATTTTGCCTTTTTTGGTTTCAGATCCGCAGATTTTGCTGCTCAACACGGGAAGCTTGGGAGGCAGCTTGAGTGTGGGGGGCGATTATCGCCTCATGGGTGGCTCACTGGAACTGGAGACTGGAATGCTCAGGGTAGGCATGGGGCGTCTGCTTACCCTGGACACCCAATTCAAGGGTACCAACGGACTTTCTCTGACTGGAGGCGGAACCTTGAGGTTAAACAATTCCCTGAGTGATTACACTGGGGTAACCACCATCAGTAATGGCACGCTCGTCATCAACGACTTGGCGCAATTGGGGACAGACACATCGGCGATAGTCGTTTCTGGGTCTGCATCACGTGGTTTCGGTGGAGGGAGCTTGGTTCTCGAAAGCGCCTATGGGTCCTCTCTTGATTTCACCCGTGGACTCGTTCTCCAAGGTTACGGTCCTATCTCTGATCGTGGTTCGGCCTTGATCAGCATTGGCTCGAATACGATCACGACAGACATTCAATATGGTGAGGCAAATATCGCAACTGGCATTCATTCGACAGCGGGAATGCTGACGATCTCGGGAGACTTACTGTCCAGTGGCACCGGGCAATTGCGTTTTGGCACGGTGAACTTTGCTGGTGTGGGATCGTACCGTGTGACGGGTGAAATCGTGAGTTCGGGCAACATCGAAAAATTGGGCGGCGGCACTCTCATTTTGGAAGGCAACAACCGGTCGTTTACAGGATCGGTCTTGGTTACGGCCGGGTCGGTGCGTGCCTCCAATGGCGCAGGCCTCGGTTTCGGCACTGCGAATGGAGCCCTGACATTGGGTGGCGGTGCGGGCACGCTTGAGCTTCGCACGGCTGAGCCGGACTCTTTTGCCAGCCGCCGCCTAACCATGGGAACGTCTTCAAATGCGACTTTATTTTTAGACCATGA
Organism: Prosthecobacter debontii; assembly: GCF_900167535.1. NCBI lineage: Bacteria > Pseudomonadati > Verrucomicrobiota > Verrucomicrobiia > Verrucomicrobiales > Verrucomicrobiaceae > Prosthecobacter > Prosthecobacter debontii. The sequence goes on along the minus strand of NZ_FUYE01000008.1, from coordinate 70,138 downwards.
CGTGGGGGGATCTCTACTGAATCAGAGCGTTTCCTTAGCTCCATTAGTACTCACTGCCGGATCGACTACGCGGACCTTGACCATCAATAGTCGAAATGGTTATGGAGTGACCTTCGTGGGCGACAGCGTCGGGGGGAGTTTGGGCGGAAATAACAGCCTGACGATCAATACGAGTGGCCCAGTGACCATCCAAGGAGATTTTTGGAACAATACGAGCACGACGGCCCGGACCATGACGATTACGACGGGAACGGGGGCTCTGATGGTGGTGACTGGGGATGTGCTTGCCACAGGGGCAGACCACATTTTGACCAAAGCGGGTGCGGGGACATTGAGGATATTGGGAGAAACCTCAAATTATACGGGCGTGACAAACTTGAATGTTGGAACGCTCGAAATCGCGCATTTTGGTTCGATCAACAACGATGCAGGCACCGTCAATCTAGGCACGACGACAAACGCAGCTACCCTGACTATCATGGGTAGCTATCTGGAGGCTTCTCAAACGACGACGAATAAAATCATCAACCTGTCGGGCACCACAGGAACGGTCTCCATTCTGGCGAACCAATCGCTCAATAGTGCTGGAGTCATCTTTAACAATGATTTTACCGCCACTGGCGCGGGTAGTAAGACCCTGGTGCTGGGCGGAACGAGCGATGTGGGCGCCGCCAATGAAATTCGCGGTGCCATCGTGGACGGCAGTGGGACCACCAGTCTGCAAAAGACCGGATCGAATATGTGGGTTCTTTCTGGAGCCAACACCTTCAGCGGAGCGACCACCATCAACAATGGGGTTTTGAAAATTCAGGATGTCTTTTCAGGCACATCCAGAGACGTTTTGAGCGATGGTGTCGCCATCGGATTCGGCGAGGCGGCTGCCACTGTTGGCACTGCTGGAGGCACCCTGATGTATGTAGGTGCAGATGGTGAGGCGAGCTCGGAAACCCTGGGAGTCTTTTCTGCAAGCCAGGGGGCTGGGACGATTCGTGTCATGGCAGGCATGGGGGGAACTGCAACTCTGAACCTTACCTCAATCAGCTCGGTGGCAGGAACGAGCTCCGTCAACTTCGCGGTCGATGCAAACAGTTCGATTTCAATAGGCGGTGTCTCGATCGTTGGATTGCTGGCAGGGAATGCATATTTCAACGGAGCTGACTTCGCCTATGTGCCTACCCTCGGCACAGCAACGTTAAGAGCGCCGATTTATGATTCGGATGTTGGTTTTGTTACGGCAACAGTGGGGCTAGAGGCCGCCGCGCACGTTCAAGTCATGGATGATGTTCTCGTGGCGGCTCCAACCAGTGTGCGCTCTCTCAAACTGCTCGGGACCACCAGCCCAGAGCTGTCAGTCACGGCTCTGCTAACGATCAACAGTGATGGTGTGGGAACGATAGGCGGTATCTTAGCGACGGGTGGTAGCTCGACCATCTCGGGAACCGGGACGGTGACTTCCGGCGGAGTGGGGGCCTTGGCGATTCGTGTCAACGAAACCTCGGACATTTTATATTTAAACACGCCTGTAGCGAGTTCGACAACGGGTGGGCTTACGAAAACAGGAGCGGGCACTTTGGTCATTGGTGCCACCAATGCTCAGACAGGGACGACAAACCTTCTCGAAGGAACAATCCAATTGGCAGCGGGGGGAAGGCTGAGTGCCGACTCCGTGAATTTGACCATGCGTCAAGGAACGGTCTTGGACTTGAATGGTGTGAGCATCGCGCGGACTTTGACTACTTCATCCATCAGCATCTTCAATGGCAGTGGCACGGTGACGAATTCCAGCAGTGATCCTGTCGTGTTTGCCATGAGTGGCAATGGCGGCACATTCAATGGTTCCATTGATGAAACGAATGGTCGCATCAGTGTCGTCAAGATGGGGACAACGACAGGACAAACGTTCACTGGCATCAGTAACTACACAGGTAGCACGACCATTGGAGCGCCTGGAAATGGCACGACAGGATCGCTCACCGTTTCCTTTTTAGCGGACATTGGCCAGCCCAGCAGCATTGGCCGAGGAGATTCCACCAATGCGGCGACCAATGCCGCCAGTCTGATTTTCGGGGGAACGACAGGTGGGCTCACCTACACAGGCAATGCTTCGGTCTCGATCAATCGTTTGTTTACCCTTGCTGGAACATCATCGACTGCTGGCGCAACCATCACGAACAACGGTATCAATAATGCGGCACTGATTTTCAGTAACGTCGCTCCGATTGCCTTCAGTGGCAATGCCAATCAGTTATTCCGTCTGAGCGGGACCTCTACCGCAGACAACTGGTTCTATCCGCAACTTGTTGATAACACCAGTGCGGGTGCGGTCACGCGTTTTTCGAAGGTGGGGGCAGGCACATGGATTCTAGGCAACCTCAACAATACCTACACGGGCACTACCACCATTGAAGACGGAATTCTGCAAGCTCAAGACGGTTTGTCGTTGCCGACAAATAGCGGACTGATCCTTGGTGGCACCACATCAACAACAGCCGTGTTTCAAAGCAGTGGTGTCTTTACTCGGCGTCTAGCCGCCGTTGCAAGTGCGGGGAGTGATACTGTTTCCTGGAACACTGCGCTTACGACGGGTGGGGCCGGTTTTGCAGCCTCGACTGATAAACTTGTGGTGGCGATTGGTGGTGAGGCGAGCCCGACCGCGCTGAGTTGGAATTTGAATGGCTTTGTCAAAACCGGTGCTTCGCTGGTGTTGAATTCCGCCAACGCCTTAGCCGAGGTCGAATTTAGAAATGCGATCAATCTGAATGGGGCCTCACGGACCATTGTCGTGAATGACAATAGCAGTACATTCACCGATTTTGCCACCATCAGTGGCGTGATCAGCAATAGCACGGGAACCGCAGGTCTAACAAAAACAGGCAATGGAACTTTACAGTTGGTCGGTGAAAACACCTATAACGGTGTGACTTCGGTCACGGCGGGCACCTTGGTTGTCAATTCACTGGGATCGAGTCTGATTGCCGGACCATCTAGCGTTGGCAGCACCACAAATGCGGCGACAACGACAGGGGCTGTCACTTTAGGGAACGCAACCACAGGTGCGGCGATTCTTCAATACATCGGGCCAGGGGAGGTCTCCGACCGAATGATCCGTCTCAATGCCACGACGGGAACTCAGCAGATTCATGCCGATGGCTCAGGTCCTCTCGTGCTTAGCAATGTGGTCAATAACATGGTCGGGGGGGCAAAGACATTGGCGCTTCGGGGTTCGAACACCATGGGCAACATGATCACTAGCGATCTTCGTGATAATGGCGGTGCCTTGAGCATCACGATTGATGGCGGTGCCACTTGGATTTTGACGGGCTCCAATGATTATTCAGGCAATACCACCGTGAGTGCCGGTGCCTTGGGCATCGGCGGTGACGGTGCTCTTGGGGCGGGCACCTTGGTGCTCAGCAACGGCAATGTTTTTGCCTATGGCGCAGATCGTGTGATCACCAATAGCGTGACTCAGAGTAACAATACGGGGGTCGCTTTTATTGGTGATTACAGCATCGAGATCGTCAGCGACTACGTGTTGGGGGCGACTTCAAGTAACCCGAGTTCAACCACCAATAACATAAGTGATGGTAAAATGCTGACTTTTGCCAATGTGACTGCGGATGCGATCACGGCCGCTCGCACATGGACATTAACCGGTGCAGGGGACACCTTCGTCAATGGCAATATCACATCGACGACCGCATTTGGGCTCAACTTATCCTACACAGGGAATGGCACTCTGACTCTCGCTGGTGCCAATACGACGGGCGGCAATACGACGCTCAACAACGTCAATGGAACGCTGTTGCTGACAGGAAGTGGAAAGCTTGGGTCAGGCAATCTCACGGTCAATGCAGGCTCCTTATTCATCCAAAGTGTTGATCAATCGGTCGGGACCCTGACGATGGGGAATGTGGCTAACACCACGGCTTTGATCGAAGTTGCAAGTGGTCTGACGCTTTCCCCAACGGCCATTACCTTTTCGGGAACCACGACTTTGACGTCCACCATCTCCGGTCTGGGCACTTTGAATCTTGGCAATGCGGGTATCACGGTGAATATCGCCGATAATGTCAATCAAGACGTGGATATGGCGTGGTCGATTGCCAATCTGAATGGCAGCGGTGTATTCAATAAAACAGGGGCTGGCAATCTTGATATCAGGGGGATTTCCAACAACAACTTTACAGGCTCTTATCAGTTGAGTGGCGGTGCCATTTTAGGGCTCGGTGCCTTGGACAATAATTTGGTGCTCAGTGGCGGTGTCTATCAAGCTGCAGGAACCTTCAGTCGCAGTTTGGGAACAGGGGATAACCAAGTGCAATGGAGCGGTTCAGGCGGCGGCGGTTTTGCGGCGGCGGGGGGAGACCTCGTCGTCACCCTTTCAGGCGCACCCGTGCCTCTCGTTTGGGGCTCAACTGCCCTTTTTGTAGCAGATGGTGCTCCTCTTATTTTTGGCTCTACCAGCGCGGATAGCATCGTCACTTTCACGCATGATATTGATCTGAACGGTGGGACGAGAACGGTTTCGGTGGTCGATAATGTGGCGTTGGCGACTGATAAAGCGGTGCTTTCGGGCGTGCTCAGCAGTTCCGGCGGCTTAACCAAAACGGGCAATGGTATCCTGCAACTCACTGCGGCCAATACTTTTACAGGAGCCATCACGGTCTCCGCAGGGACTCTGCAATTCAGCACCGTGAGCAACAATGGTGGTGCAGCAAGCAATCTGGGGCAGGGGACGAATGGATTGACTTTGGGGAGCGGGAGATTGCAGTTTGTGGGCAATGTCAATCAAAGCACTAACCGTGCGATTACGTTGACGGGCACAGGAACACTGGATGCTTCGGGGACAGACGACGCCGTGATCACCTTCAGCGGTGCTGTGGATGCGGCCGGTTCTACGTTGAATCTGGATGGCAGTGGTTACGGTGTGTTGAGCGGTGTGCTCACACAGACTGGCACGACAGCGGATTTGACGAAGCTTGGCACCGGAACTTGGAGGCTCGATGCGGCCCCTACAATTGTGGATGATTTGTTCGTCAATGAGGGACTGCTTATTCTGAATGCCGTGAATGCACACACTGGGGATGACTTGTTCATCCGTTCGGGCACACTTCGTCTTGCCGTGAATGGCGCTTTGTCAAAAGACATGGATGATCTTCAAATTTCGGGAGAGACTAGCGGAGGTGGTGTGCTGGATATTTTTGGAACCACGGGCTCTGCAGCCACGGATATTATCGTCGGACGTCTGAGCCCCAACCCTCAGACTGTCCCTGATCTTGCCGGCTCCATGATTGATAGTGTTGGGGGCGGTTCGTTTTCGGTCACGACGCTGAACGTGCGTAACGGTTCCGTTTCAGCCAATGTCACCACGATTGGAACCACGACATTAGGCGGAACTGTCAGCGCCGACGATGGTGGTCTTTATTCCAGTGCCGGTGTCATATCAGGAAATCTGAATTTGGACACAGGTGCTTCCTTGGTGCTCTACAACGGAGATATCTCTGGAAACATCACCTTTGGTTCTGGGGTGACGATGGCTAAGCATTCACCGAATACGGTGACTCTTTCTGGAACCAATACGGTAGCTGGTGCAGGACTGACCACGATCAATAATGGTGTTTTGCTTTTGGATTACTCCTCGAATGTGAATGCCAAGATCGGCAACGGTGGGCTGACCATGACCGGAGGCACTTTAGAAATCGACGGAAATGGCGTTACCCCTATCAGTGTGAATGTTGGCAATATGATCCTGGGCGCAGCAGCGGACCCAACTGCTGCTGTGGTGCGGATAAACACGGTAGGCGCACAGACCTCACTGCAGGTGGGCACCATCACACGCAATGTGGGCAGCACTTTGCGCTTCAATCCTTCTTCGTCTGACGCTCATTTTCTGACTTCGGCCACCAATGGAACCAGCACGATTTTAGGAGGGTGGGCCACTTACCAAATGGGAAGCGGATCGACTTTGTTTGCTACGATCAGTGGCGGTGAGATTGTCGGCTTCAATAGCACGATCATGAATGATGTCAGTTCCTGGGCGACAGGAGCGGACGTTACGGACAGCACCGGTTTTACAGGGGCCCTTACGGGCAGTGTGAGTATCAACAGTCTGCGTTTCGATGCGGCCGTAGGAACCGCCACGATCAACATCGGAGCCAATGATATTTTCGATGTTGCCAGTGGAGGGCTGTTAATCACCAGTAATGTAAGTTCGGGCAATTTGGCCATCACTGGGGGGCTCATTACAAGCAGCATCGCCAATGAATGGATCGTGACACACGACGGTGCTGCGACTCTCACCATCGGATCACGCATCTCTGGGAACATGAATATGACCAAGGCTGGCACTGGGCTGATGGTCATCGATGGCCTAACGAATAATTCCAATGGAACCCTGCGTTTAGCTGGAGGCACGGTGCGTCTTCAAGGTGGTGGTGCCATTGGCGATTATGGTGCGGTCATCCTCGATCCTTCCGGAACAACTCTTGAAGTCATGGATTCCGAGGTCATCGGATCTTTGTCGGGAGGCAGTTCGACGAATTATAAGAACATGGAGATCAAAATTGCCGGGGGGCAGGAGTTGACGATCAATCAAACGGCTTCCGGCAACTACTTCGGCAATATCAGTTCGGATGGCAGCTCGGCCATCTTGACGAAGATTGGAGCTGGCGCTTTAACAGTCACGGATGGATTGATCGATCTTGGATCAGAGGGAGCTCTCAATATCATTGGTGGTCGATTAACTTTAGATATCAATGGCAACAACAATCAGCTCACCCAGCTCGCTGATGGAATGACGGTCAATATCAGTAACGGGGGGAGCCTGTTCATTGAGCATAATGGCATTAGCCTGATCAGTTCTACGCCCGGGCGCATTGCAGACAATGTCAGCTTCGTGTTGAACAGTGGCGGTTCGACGACCGATTCCCTGTTTTTACGCCATGATCAGAACGGTGGTTATACGGAATTGATTGGCCAAGTAACCTTCGGCTCGGGCGTCAGTTCGATTCGTGTGGAAACTTCATCAACGGGAACCAGCGCTTTAGCTGCTTTGCGCGCAGCTAGTGTCAGCCGTGAAAATCAAGCAACCATGGTTCTGCGTGGAACCGCTACTCAGAATACCGCTAATCCTCGGGGACAATTCCAATCGGGATCCGTCTTTGTGGGAGCCTATGGCTCTGGCACAGGCACCAGTTTGCCAGTGATTCCTTGGGCGATCGGCTCCTCCTCAGGAGGTGTTGCCGCTTCGGATACCTTTCTGACCACGACAGGAGCTGCGAATGCCGCTTGGCGTCCACTTAACTTAGCAACTGAATATGCCAATGTCAGCGATGCTACCTCATGGGGAATCACGAGCAGCTCTGAAAACGTCTTGCTAAGCCAATCGATTGTCGCAGCCAGTGGATCGAAGGCCATTCGTTCACTTCTTGTGGCGACAGGGAGCAGTGAGGTCAACCTCACAGGGGCTGATACAGGCAATCTGACAGTTCAAAGTGGAGGTTTCTTATTCAGCGGCACAGGCAGTTCGATCATCAGTGGATTCGCTGGGATCGAAGTTAGTGCGACCGCTGGAGAGTATGTGTTCCATGTGATGGGAAGTTCAGCCAGCATTCAGTCTCCGTTGGTGACGGCCGGAGCCAAACTGACCAAATCGGGGCCAGGTGCACTGGTGCTCAGTGGCAATAACACGGCGATCAGTGATGTTGCCCTCAACGAAGGGATCTTGGAAATCGGGGATTTGGACCACATGGGCGGTGACAGTGGACGCTTGTTATTTGCAGGTGGGACTCTTCGGTTAGGAGCGACCTATTCAGGGGATGATCTTTCGACACGCACGATCACAATGCTGTCAGGTGGTGGCACCTTGGATACGGCCGGGCATGATCTCATTTTCGCCAATAGCATCGGTAATGGTGGGACTGGCGGCTTTAGGAAAGCAGGAGAAGGTATCCTCACCTTGAATTCCGCTATAGATTACAGCGGTGTGACCAGCTTGGCTGGAGGCACTTTGCGTTATGGGCTTGCAAATGCTTTGCCGAGCGGAGCGGACATTGCCTTTGAAGGAGGAACCTTGGATTTAGGCGGTTACAGCACCACCTTGGGCGGGATCACCATGAATGCCAACGGCATCCTCAACGTGGAGACGGATCTGACCGTCAATGGCACGCTGCTGAATGTGGGTGGAACACGCACGCTCAGTTTTACAGGAGGTGGCACCACGACCGTGAATGGCGATGTGCAGCTGGCCAATACGACGACGAGCCGCACGCTCGTGCTGTCCGTTCTGGATGGTGGCACGGTCATTGTCAAGGGTTCGGTGATCAATGGGACTGCGTCAGCCAGTGCCTTGCAAAAAACCGGTGATGGTCTTTTGGAATTGCGTGCCCGAAACGCTTATCATGGGACCACCACAGTGGGTTCCTCCACTGCTGTGGGGGGCACGCTCAAGCTTACTGGAGATGCGACTTTAAGTCCGGGCAATTTGACGCTGAACAATGGCGCGGTGCTCCTTGAGACCAGTGTTAGCAATCAATCTGTAGCCACCTTAACGATGGGGGGAGGACCGGCTGGAACATCTTCTTTGATCGCCATCGGTTCGGGCATCACACTGACACCCAGTGCTATTTCTTTCAGTGCGACGAATAACAACCAGACCGCAGTTATTCAAGGCGATGGCACTTTAAATCTGGGCTCCAATGGTATCACCGTCACGGTGAACAACAGCTCGATCGTGGAGGTGGATATGTCTTGGGAGATGGACACTGTCATCGGGAGCGGCTTGTTTATCAAAGCCGGGGCTGGAACACTCGATATTCGTGGGGTGACCAACTACAATTTCACAGGCAGCTATCAGATCAATGCGGGGGCCATTTTGGGGCTGGGGGCTATCGAGAGCAATTTAGTTCTCAACGGCGGTGTCTATGAGGATAGTGGCACATTCACAAGAAGTTTGGGCACTGGAAACAATCAAGTCCAGTGGTTGGGAACAGGTGGTGGTGGATTTTCAGCTCGGGGCGGATTGTTGACGGTCGCTTTTGCGGGTGCCACGGATCCATTGGTCTGGGGAAGCACTGCCTTTTTCGTGCCATCAGGAGCACCGCTGATCTTTGGCTCCACCACGGCGGATGATGTGGTGGATTTCACCCATGATATCAATCTCAATGGAGCGGCGCGCACGATCCAGGTCGTGGACAATCCCACGGTTACCACCGATAAAGCAGTGCTTTCCGGTGACATCACGGGGGGAACGATCACCAAAACAGGAAACGGCACGCTTCAGTTGTCGGGAACCAATTCCTTTACGGGGCCGATCATCATCAATGGACAAAATGGGACCTTGGAGTTTTCCTCGGAAGCCAATCTGGGAGGTTCAGGAACCGACATCTCACTCCAGTCTGGCTATTTGAGTTTTGTTGGCGACTCCAGCCTAACGATCAATAACGTCATCAACATCAATCCGGGAACGGATTCCCAAACCGTTTCACTGCAAAATCTGGCAGCCAATGGCACCAACGATGCCGTCATTACCTTTGCAGGAGCAATCAACACCGGTGCTAATATCCTAACTCTGGCAGGATCTGGGGCAGGTGTCATTTCCTCGGGTATCGTTCAGACCGGCACTGCCGCAGATGTTTATGTAACGTCAGGCACCTGGACACTGCGTGGTTCCAGCACCCTCGCCGATGATCTCGTCGCGCAAGGACCGACGGCAGTCTTGAATTTAGATGGCACTGGCATCATCAGTCATAGCTCTGGATCAAGCAATGGCTTGTATTCACGCAATGGAGCCATTGTTAACTTGCTGGCTGACAATCCCTTTGTCGAACCCGGAGGATTGGATTTTATTTTGTTAGGTGATTCAGGCGGTGTTTTGCCGGGAACGCTTAACATGAATGGATTCAGTCTTACCACACCGCGTCTGGACCTGGGGCAAGTCGGTGCAGATCTGACGGGCGTCGTGACGGGTAGCGGAACGTTGACGGTCAATACTGCCATCAACCTTTATCGAGGAAGTGTGGAAGCCAATTTAGCCGGGGCTGGAGCTATCGTTAAAAATGGTCAGGGAGAAGTCCTTTTCAGCGGCGACAACTCAGGGCTCAATGGGTCGACATCTCTGATCAATGGGACACTGCGTCTGAATTATGAAGATCATAATACTCGGAAGATTGCATCCGGTTTGCTCAATCTGTATGGCGGCGCTTTGATCGTCGAGGGAAGCAGCCTTGGCGATACTGTCGAAACGGTCGCCAGTCTCAATATCGGTGGCGGCGTCGGCACAAATTTGGGAGCTTCAACTGTCGAAGTTATTCATGGATCAGGTCACTCGGCGACTTTGAATCTTGGTGATATCACTCGTTCTACGGTGGGCGGCACCGTCAATTTCGTGACATCGTCCTCAAGTGCAATTTCAACGAGCAGCATTAATCCGTTAGGTCTGACTTCATTGGGAGGTTGGGCGACCTTTGGCTGCGCCGCATTTGCGACAATTGATGCTGGCAATATTGTGGCGGTGAATACTGTGGCTAAAGACAATGTCAGTAGCTGGAACCTCAGTGACAATGTGACCGACTCCTCTGGGTATGCAGGGATCCTCGGCGCTAGCAGTGTAAACAGCATTGTCTTTAATGCCGCTTCGGGCTCGAGCCTGATGATTGCGGACGACATCCGTTTCACCATCACAAGCGGTGGTATTCTGGTAACGGCCAATGCGGGTAGTGGAGGTATCTCGGGAGGTTTGATTACCAGTGGCTTGCCGGTGGGGACATCCACATCTCTGACGGAATTGCTGATCCATCAGTATAGTTCGAACGACTTTACGGTGACATCGCGTTTGAACGGAAACCTCGCGCTAACAAAAAGTGGCACCGGCATTTTAATCGTGGATGGTTACAATCTTTACACGGGGCAGACGACGATCAATGCAGGCACTTTGAGTGTGATGGGAGGCAAGGCCATCGGAGATCGCTCCATCGTAAACATCAAAAACCGTCCCGATGCCATTTTGGATTTGAACAATAGTTCAGAGACTGTTGCTGGGTTGACGGGTGGCGGTGTGGATGGTGGGACGGTTAAAATCGGTTCAGGCACCCTGCATGTGCTCAATAACTCTGGAACGACACCCGTCTTTATCGGTGTGATCGAGGGCTCTGGGACATTCATTAAGAGTGGGGCGAATACACAAGAATTGGAAGGGAATAGCTTGGACTTTACAGGGGATGTGATTGTCAACCGAGGTCTGTTGCACTTGGATTCAGGAGCAGGAGCTCTCCCCAGCGCAGCAACGATCACGCTGAATGCGGCAGAGTTGCTCAGTGATCAGGATCAGTCAGGTAACCGTGATAGGTTGGGGAATTCGACCATCGTCACGCTGAACAATACCGCAGGCACCCGCGGATTGTGGTTGCGCACGCAGAGCCAAAATGCCGCCCGAGCTGATACGGTGGGAGGTGTCATTCTTGGAGCAGGTCATAACGTGATTCAGGCGACCAATGATGGCGGTGCTCAAGGCACAAGCCAGGTGGGCACGCTGACCATCACCAATTTCAGCCGACAAAGTCATGCCACGGCTCTCGTGCGCGGTCAGAACTTAGGGGGAGGCAGTGGAATACGTGGTCGCATTACCATGCCGAGTGCACCTGCGGGTTCCATCGGTGGTGGGGGAGCTGCGGGATCAACGACGATAACGATTGCCCCTTATTTGATTGGTGTTGCAGGTCTAGCTGGAAGCACCACCGATGCGAATGTAGCGTTGGAGTTGGGGAACTCTTTTGTCACTTGGGTGAGTTCAGGAGAAGGCTTACGGCCTTTGAATTTGACCACTGAATACACGCTAAACCAAATCGGTTATAACGGTCTGTCTGGAGTGACGGCCAACAATGTTCGATTTGCAGCGAATCCTGATGCGGTCTTGGCCGGGGGTAGCAAAACCATCAACGCCCTGGTTTTGGACTCCAGCACCGCAGCCCTTACGATCAATGGTGATTCCGCTGATGCGCTGACGTTGGCCAGCGGCGCCTTGCTAGCGACAACAACGACGGCTACCAATGCCATCTCTTTGGGCGGATTCAGTGAATTGAAGACGGCAACCAACGAATACATCGTCTTTGTCACCAACGCTGCGAATACGCTGACGGTTTCCACGACCTTGAGCAGTCAAGCTTCTCTGACGAAGTCGGGTGCGGGGACTTTGGTTCTTACTGGAACCAATACCTATGATGGGGGCACATGGTTTAACCAAGGCGTCATTGAGGCCGCGGCCATCGCCAATTTGGGAACCGGTGATTTTGCCTTTGAGGGAGGAAGCCTGCGCTGGGGAACCGGGGCCTCGTTTGACATCACGACTCGTTCGGTCACGCTCGGATTGGGAGGGGCTATTTTCGATACCAACGGAAATAACATCACCTTCAATCAAGCTTTCGGAAATGGAGGTCTGGGGGGCTTTTCCAAAATTGGGGCAGGAGACTTGACCTTGAATGCGATAGGAAATTTTTCGGGTCCTGTATCTCTGAGCGCAGGCTCTTTGATACTCGGTGTGGCGAATGCTCTGCCGACAATGACAAATTTGACTTTGAGCGGTGGCTTCTTGGATGTTGGAGCCTTTGATCTTACTCTCGGGTCTCTGGACTTCTTGGCCAATGCCACGATTGACGGGGCCGCTAACCTAACATTCAAAGGCGATTTCAATCAGTCCACTGGTAGCCGGACTCTGACCATCAATAACACTGGGACAACGACCTTTGATGGCGATCTGATGATCATCACCAATGCCTCAACCACAGCTCGCACACTCGGGCTCTCCATCGGCTCTGGAGCTACGGTGGTGATCAATAGCCAGATCACAGATGGCAGTGCCAGTGGAGCTTTGAGCAAATCAGGTGTGGGAACTCTAGTCTTAAATTCAGCGAATTTCTACACCGGGCTTACCACCTTGAACGGCGGAACGACGATCATTGGCGACAGCGGCGCATTGGGATCAGCGGTTGGAGCTCTTACCCTTACCTCCGGCACCTTACAAGGCAATGGAACAGGCGAAAAAGTGATCGCCCGCAATGTCAGCCAAGGCGGAACCTTTGTGATCGCCGGTGATGACAAGATCACCTTCACAGGAACGTGGTTGAACAATACCGGTAGCCGGACTCTGACTGTTGACAGCACTGGCGGTGTGGAATTGGCTGGCCAAGTCGATCTCTCAGAACATGCTACCACGGGTCGGACGCTGACCGTCAATGGCAGCGGCAATGTGATCATCTCGGGCTCTGTCACCAATGGCGTGGGAACGGGCAACAGCGCATTGACTTATTCAGGAACCGGTCGCCTAACATTGAGCAATGCCAACACCTATGGGGGGACGACCCGTGTGAGTTCAGGGATGCTGGTGGTAAGTAACACCCTGGGATCTGCGACTGGGACCGGTTCGGTGATCGTCGATGCGGCTGGGACTCTTGCGGGGAGCGGTAGCATTTCAGGTTCGGTAACGTTGTTTGGGCGGCTATCTCCGGGTAATGTAGATGCCACAGGCAACGGTTTGTTTGGACAGCTCACGGTGGGAACGATCACGGTCAATACTGGGTCTGAATTGTTCTTCCAATTGGGAGGCGCAACGATTTCTGACCCTCTCGGTGTGGCGCAATATTTAGACGACCCTGGAAGCTTTACCTTTCCAAATTCTTGGCTGCAATATGAGTCGGGTGTCACACAGCACGATCAACTCTACATCTCTAATACGGGAGCCCCGACGCTGACCACGACTATCACCATCTCAGATACCTACCTGAATGGATATGTGCCTCAATATGGGGATGTCTTCCAGATCGTTGATTGGGCCTCTTTGGGCACCCAAGGCATTGGAGGCATTCAGAACTTCAACCTCCCGACGGATGATTGGGATACAAGTTGGTTCAATAGCGCAGGCATCATCATCTACGTGGGGGTGGTCCCTGAGCCCACCCGGTTACTTCTGTTCGGCCTGGGCCTTGTGGCACTGGTGATGCGTCGCCGCCGTTCTCGCTAGTCAGAGACTGTTGAAAACCGATCACACGCTCAGGCCATGATGGCCTGAGCGACTTGAGCGGATGCCGTGGAATCGTAGAGAAGGGTGATGAGTTCGAGCCCAAAAGGCAGAGCCGTTCCCGCACCTCGCGAGGTGGTGATCAGGCCATCCGTGAGGACGGCCACGTCCGCTTGTGCGGACGTCAGCTCAGCATAGGTGGAGTGGTGGGCGGTATAGCGTTTAGCCTCGAGCAGACCCGCATCGTGCAGCACCAAGGGAGCGGCGCAGATGGCGGCGACCGGTTTCTGGTTCTGAATGAAAGCGCGAGCGAGTGTGGCTGGGCGCAGGTCTTCACGGAGCACTTTCACGGCAGGGCCTCCAGGAATGAAAAGCAGATCAAAGCCTGTCGGGTCAGGGATCGCCGCCAGCGTCGTATCCGCATGCATGACAATGCCGCTGCGGCCTGTAACATGGAGGCTCTCGCTCAGAGATGCCATGACCACCTCGGCCCCGGCTCGGCGTAGCAGATCGACGGGAGTCACCGTCTCGATTTCTTCAAAACCATCCGCGAGAAGGCAGAGAACACGTTTCGACATAGGGAGTGAGCGATTAAGATTTAGAGCCCGGTGATTGACGATATTGAGCGATCAACTCACGAATGCGTTCCGCACGATTGGTGGGGGCCGGATGGGTGCTCATAAACTCAGGTTGATTGCTGCCGCTGCTGGCCTTGGCGAGGATGTCCATCACGCCGATCATCGCTTCAGGGTTGTATCCGGCCTCGATGAGGAAACGAACCCCGAGAGCGTCAGACTCCAGCTCATCATCCCGCCCATACTTCATCACCCGCATATTCGCCACCATGCCCGCGATTTGTGCGCCTGCGTTACTTTGCCCATCCGAGAGCAGCACCCCGGCACCCTGGGCCAAGCCACTCCAGAGACGGCTCGTGGCCATTTGTTCATTGGAGTGTCGGCCCACCACGTGACCGATTTCATGGCCCAGCACCCCGGCCAATTGGTCTTCGTTCTTGAGTAAGCGGAAAAGAGCCTCGGTGATGAAGATCTGGCCGCCAGGGAGGGCGAAGGCGTTGATCGTTTGTCGATCTCCCAGCAGATGAAACTCGAAGCGATAGGGCGTCTGTCGGGCCAGCGTGCTCCTAACCAATTTTTCTCCCACCCGATCCACCAGCCCCTGGGCCTGCATGTCTCGGGATTGCCCTCCCATCTGCCGGATCATCATCGGCGCGGATTGTAGCCCGAGCGCGATCTCCTCCTCGGGGGTGGCAAAAGCGAGTCGTTGAGTGCGCCCGGTGAACTCGTTTTGATACTCCGTCGTTCCGAGATAATGATAGGCCAGAGTTCCACCTATGATCAGCACGGCTAAGAGCAGCCGAGGATGACAGCCGATCCCTCGGCGCCCCTCTCCATCGAAAGAAGGGCTGATCGAGGCATAGAAACGAGAGAAAAATCGCATCATGGGAATTTATTATAAGCGGGCTTGCTCCGATGTCACGACTGGCCAAATGAAAAACCCGCTGGCGATAACACCAGCGGGTCATTCTGATAGAGTTAGGACTCTGAAATGTGATTAATCTTCGCTCTCGCGGCGGTCGCCTGGAGCGATGGGCTTGGCACCACTGAGTTGGAGGGCGCGGCTCATGAAATCTTTACCACTGAGCTCCTGCACAGCGCGGCGTGCTTCTTCCACGTTGGACATGGTGACGAAGGCAAAGCCTTTAGAGCGTTGGGTGCGGTTGTTGACCACGACTTCACAGTTGCGGACGGAACCAACGCCGCTGAAAAGCTCAAAGAGGTCACTCTCAGTGGCGTCGTAGGAGAGGTTGCCCACGTAGAGGCGTTCGGTGGTGATGTCGGCAGGGTTGACCTGCTGAGGCTCACGGCGGGGTTTGGGCTCACGTGGTGGGCGTGGGGATTCGTTGCGGGAGCCATTGCTAGGCTGTGGCTGCCTGGACTGAGGCTGAGCAGCGCGGGGAAGGGCTTTCGGTTTGCCGAGCAGGCCGAAGCTGATGACGCTGAGGAATTTCTGAAGGCCGGTAGGCTCTTTATGTCCGGCCCGTGGGGTGCTGCCAGGGCGAGGGCCCTGACCACTGCGATTCCTGCCTCCGCGGTTGCGGCGGCGGCGGTTGTTGCCTTGTGTTGTCGTATCTGACATGGATGTACTTTCGTTCTGGGGTGGGTTGGGTTGGTGGCACCGCGCCATGAGGCGTGCTAAGGGGCGACAGTCGGGAGGGACCGCAGGTGGTCCCGTCCTCGAGGTCGAGCCGTGTGACTAGCCGCCAATGCGGATCGTCGCAGCCCCACAGGGTGCCGCAGTCAAAAGGGCCGGACCATCTGGGTCCCCGGTGCTGGGTGTGACACTCACGAGTCACGAAGAAGCCGCCCCGCGATGCAATCGCTGGTCCATTCAAAGCATAAGGCACGTTCAGAGAACTGTCGTGGCGCATTCCGCAAGTAGGTGGGGGAGTTCGGCCTCAGAGCACCGATGCCCTGGCTTAACTGCGAAATCAGCCTAACTGTCTGCGTGACGTCGGTCAACTGCGGATTCAGCCCCCCCTGGGGAAACTCTTCATCGAAAGAAACTTTCCCTCGCCAACGATAATGCCGACTGACATTCTCCTTTTCATGAAGACCGCCCTCGTTTTGTCCTCCCTATGTTTGGCCACTTTTGCTGTGGCAAAGTCGGACTGGAGCCGTTTCAGAGGGCCCAATGGCACGGGTGTGGCGGAGGCTGCCGGACTTCCCACCGAAGTCACGGCTGACAATACGGTTTGGAGTGTGCCTCTCGATAAAGGGTGGTCTTCACCGGTTTTGTGGGAGGACCGAATTTTTGTCACGGCGGAGACCGGGGCAGGAAAACACGGGGTGATTTCGCTCGATGCAAAGACTGGAAAGGAAGTCTGGCGTTACGAGGATGTCTTTACCGAGCATAAGAAGCACAATTTCAACAGCTTTGCCAGCAGCTCCGTTTTTGTGGATGCCGAGCGCATCTATATCAATTGGGAGACGGGAAACACCATCCAGGCTCTGGCCCTGGATCATCAGGGAAAGCTGATCTGGAAAAATGAGCACGTCGCCGACTACATCCACGAGCACGGAACAGGTGTGTCGCCCATCGTCGTGGATGGGATCTTGATTGTGCGCAGCGAATTCGACTGGCAGCGGGACGGTAAAATTTACACGGAAGACCCCACCGAGCAGACGTGGAAAAGCTGCATCGTCGGGCTCAATGCTGCCACAGGGAAGCAGGTGTGGAAGCTGGAGATTCCTAACTGCCTGAATACTTATTCCACGCCCGTGGTGAACGTGAAGGCGGATGGTAAAAAAGAGATCATCTGTGCCAACAATGCCAGCGGGGTGATGGGCATCGATCCTGCACAGGGCAAGATCAACTGGCAATACAACCCCGGTTTCAAGCAACGCAGTTTAGGCTCAGGAGTTCTCCATGAGGGGGTCTATTTCTGCACCTTCGGCACCGGTGGTGGTGTTAAAGAGTTCGCGGCCATTGATGTCACGGGACCACAGCCCAAACCTGTGGACTTCGCCTTCAGTAAAGGCCTGCCTTATGTGCCCTCGCCGTTGGTGATGGGTGACAACATGTATTTGCTGGGAGATGGCGGCATCCTCAAGACGGTGAAGTTTAAGACGGGTGAGTTGATCTATGAAGAGCGGGTCAATGGCAGCAAAGGCAGCAGCAAGTTTTTCAGCAGCCCTGTCGCAGGGGATGGGAAAATTTATTGCGGCAGTCAGCAGGGGGATTTGATCGTCATCAAGGCTGGCGATAAGTTTGAGCAGCTTTCCGCCAACAAGTTGGATAGTCCCATCAATGCCTCACCCGCAATCGGTGACGGTCGAGTTTATGTGCGCACGGAGAAGATGCTGTGGTGCATCGGTGCCAAGACACCGCCCCTGCCTTGAGTCTGCATCTTCGGTGAAGACTGAGACACGGCGGGAAAATCGTGATGCATTTGGCACGATTTTACGGGTTTGTGATTTCGTTTCATTTTGCAATGAAATTGAAATTTTAGGGCATTTTCTCGTGCAATATGGGCAAAATGAGGTGAACGATGAACAAAGTGCTGGCTCAGCGCTTCCAAAACTGAGTCATGAAACGCATCATACCTCTTCTCCTCCTGACTCTAGCCGTGCCTGTGTCAGGAGAGACAACGGTGAAAAAGCCCGCCAGTTCCTCCAAGAGCGATGGCACAAAGGAAGCGGGCTCTAACGCAACCGCAGGGTCTTCGTCTCAGCCCAGGTCATCCAAACCGAAGACGGACGACGTCAAGGAAGGCCCTCAGACGGAAGGCCCTCCCGTAGCTGCGGTGAGCAGCATTGATCCCGAGGACATTCAGGGCTTCGAGCATTATGCCCCTCAAATTCAGGAACTGATTCGCAAGTGCTTAGGGCTGACCAAGTTGAACTTAACCTATTCCTTCGGTTCAGCGGATCCTAAAAACGGAGGCATGGATTGTTCGGGGACGATTTACTTTGTCCTCCATGATTTCGGTTTCAAAGGGGTGCCGCGGCAGTCCAATGAAATGGCGGAGTGGGTGGAGGATAAAACGCTCCTGTATCGGGTGGATTCTGCCGATTCCTTATCCCATGCCGAGTTTTCATCGCTCCAGCCGGGGAACCTCTTGTTTTGGTCGGGGACCTACGATGCCGGGCCTCGTAAGACACCTGTCACGCATGTGATGCTCTACTTGGGCAAGCTGAAGAGCAGTGGCAAGCACATCGTCTTCGGCGCGAGTGATGGCCGCGCGTATCAGGGCAAAAGGCGCTCGGGAGTCAGTGTGTTTGACTTCTCTCTTCCGAAATCAGCCAGCACCGCCAAATTTTATGGCTATGGGATGATTCCCGGTGTGGGAAAAATAGATCCACCGAAACCCGAACCCAAGCCTGTGCCGCCCCAAGTCGTAGCGAGCCAGCCCCTAACCCCGACCAAAGCCCAGTCGGCAGAGGTCAAAAAAACGGTGAAGGTGGCATCTGTCGCGCCCACGGAAACGGTGAAAAAGAAGGAGCCCCCTCCTCAGACCGAGACGATGGCGAAACCTCGCACAGTGCCCGTCATCGTCGTGGCAGAAGCTGGACCCAAGCCTGAGACATCGTTAGCGGTGACCAAGCCCATGGAAGAAGTCCGTCCGGCAATCCGCGTCGAATCTGACGCGAGCGATCCGCCTGGGGTGGCCAAGGAAAATAAGCCCGTTCAAGTGGCCAGTTCATCCAGCAAAAGTCTGGATCAAAGCTCAGTGAACTCGGTGAAAAACACCTCCGCCATCAAAAAGCCAACCTCATCGAGTTCGAGCCAAAAATCGAAACCTGTGGTGAAGCGCAAACCTGCGCCTCCACCGCCGACACCGATGGAACGGGCTCAGCGTGCGGCCAAAAACTTCTTTGAAAATGTGAAGCGATCCTTCCCCTAGGGCGGGTTTGGGGGCGAGCGGAAGCCTCGCGGTGGAATATCATGCCAAGTAAGCTCTTGCACTCTGGCGTTTTCCCCCGAATTTCCGCGCCCCTATCGTTTAGCCATGATTCCAAACGCCTACCGCTCTCTTCATTGCAATGCCGTCCGTCCCGAGCACATCGGCCAGAACGTCACGCTGAGTGGATGGGTCAATTCGGCTCGTGACCATGGCGGCGTGATTTTCATTGACCTTCGTGACCGTGAAGGCCTGACCCAGGTCGTCTTCCGCCCCGAAGAAAACGCTGACGTGGCTGCCCTGAGCCACACCCTGCGTGATGAGGACGTGCTGCAAATCACGGGTCGTGTGGAAAAGCGTCTGACGGGCACGGAGAACGCCAAACTGCCAACGGGTGAAGTCGAGATCGTCGCCAGCGAGTTGAAGATTCTCAACAAATCTGACGTGCTGCCTTTCCACCTCGACCGTGAGCTGTCCAACGAGGACATGCGCATGAAGTATCGTTACCTGGATCTGCGCCGCGAGCGCATGAACCGGAACATCCGCACGCGCCACAAGATCACCAACGCCGCCCGTAACTATCTCGACGGTGAAGGTTTCATCGAGGTCGAAACGCCAATCCTTTCCAACCCGACGCCAGAAGGTGCTCGTGACTTCCTCGTGCCTGCACGTCTGAGCCCAAGCAAGTTCTTCGCCCTGCCTCAGGCTCCGCAGCAGTATAAGCAGCTTCTCATGGTCGCGGGTCTGGAGCGTTACTTCCAGATCGCCCGCTGCTTCCGTGACGAAGACCTGCGTGCTGACCGTCAGCCTGAGTTCACTCAGATCGACATTGAGGCGAGCTTCATCGAGCAGAACGACATCATCAATCTGGTGGAAGGTCTACTAGCCAGCATGTTCAAGGCCGGTCAGGGCGTGGACATCCCGCTACCTTTCCAACGCATCACCTATCAGGAAGCCATGGACCGTTTTGGCTCCGACAAGCCAGACACCCGCTATGGCAACGAGATCGTGGACATGGCCGATGTGTTCGCCAACTCCGGCTTCAAAATCTTCCGCACCACGCTGGAGAACGGCGGTGTCGTGCGTGCGATCAACGCCAAAGGTTTCGCCGGTATCACCACCGGTCAGATGATCCGCCTCAATGAATTGGCCATCCAGGCTGGCATGAAGGTGAAGCAGCTTGCTTTCATCAAGGTGGAGCGCAACGAAGCCGGTGTGCTGGAATACAAGAGCCCGCTATGGAAGTTTTTCGGTGAAGACGAGCAGAAGGCACTGATCGCCAAACTGAATGTCGAAGAAAACGACATCGTATTCTTCTATGCCGGTTCCTGGGATGAAGCCTGCAACATCCTTGGCCGCGTGCGCATCGAGATCGCCAACATGATGGAGCTCACCAAGGGCAGCAAAGCTCTGAACTTCCTCTGGGTGGTGGATTTCCCATTGCTCGCTTTCAGCCCTGAAGATCAGAGCTGGGTGGCCGTGCACCATCCGTTCACGCGTCCAAAAGCCGAAGACGTGGCTCTTCTGGATGCCGGTGAGTATGCCAAGGTGCGTGCCGAAGCCTATGACGTGGTCCTCAACGGCTACGAACTCGGCGGCGGCTCGATCCGAATTCATGAGAGTGATCTTCAGGCGAAGATGTTCAGTGTGCTCGGCGTGACACCTGAAGAGCAGGAACTGAAGTTCAGCCACATCCTCGAAGCCTTCAAATTTGGTGCGCCTCCGCATGGTGGCCTTGCCCTTGGTTTGGACCGTATCTCCATGTTGGTTTCCGGTGAGGACAGCATCCGCGAAGTGATCGCCTTCCCGAAAAACAACAAGGCCTGCGACCTCATGACCGACAGCCCGACCACGGTGGACTTCAAGCAACTCCGCGAGCTGTATGTGCAGAGCACCTGGAAGGAGAAGAAGAAGGAAGAAGCCACTGCGACCGTGCAGCCTGTCGCTTAATTCCGATCCCATTCTGAAGACCCCGCACGATGTATCATCGCTGCGGGGTTTTCTTTTTGCAGAGCAACTGGACGTCGGCTCCAAGCGTTCTTGAATGATGGGTTATTTATGCCTGAATCCATTCTTACGGCCACAGACTTGCAGCGCAGTTACATCCTGTCTGAGGCGACGGTGCCAGCTCTGCGCGGTGTTTCTCTTTCCTTGGACGAGGGTTCATTTACCGCCATCATGGGGCCGTCCGGATGTGGTAAATCCACGTTGCTTCAGCTTTGTGGGGCCATGGATAAGCCTGACAGTGGTTCGTTGAGGTTGGCAGGAGATGAGATCAGCAAGCTCACGGATGAAGAGCTGACGCTTTTACGGCGCACCAAGATCGGCTTCGTTTTTCAGTTCTTTAACCTGCTGCCAACGTTGACGATTCAGGAGAATATTGCCATGCCCTTGCTGCTGGCACGGCAGTCAGAAAAGATCGCGTTTGATCGTGCCCGTCACCTTGCCTCACAGCTTGGGATTGAGCACAGGCTGGGGCATTATCCGAATCAAATCTCGGGAGGCGAGGCTCAGCGGGCAGCTTTAGCGCGTGCGATCATTCATGAACCGGTTCTCCTGATCGCAGATGAACCCACAGGAAGCCTGGATAGTGTGAATGGAGGTAAGGTTCTGGAGTTGTTTCAATCCTTGAATCAAGATCTCGGCATCAGTATCCTGATGGCTACCCATGATGCGCATGTGGCTCAAGCGGCCAAGGTCACGATTCACATGAAAGATGGAAAGGTGGTGCTTTGATGACGCCTAACCATGAACGGGGATTGAGTGGCGGCCCCAGCGAACGCTCGGCCTTGTCTGCGTTCGGCTCCTTGTTTTATCGCTTCATTTTACGGCCCTTCCTTGCTGAGCCTGTGCGCACGGCCCTGACGGTTTTGGGCATCATGTTGGGAGTGGCGGTCATGCTTGCCATACAGTTGGCGAATAGCGGTTCCTTGCGCGGATTCTCTGCGGCACTGGATGCCGTTTCAGGTAAGGCATCTTTGGAGATCACGGCTCCGCCGTTAGGTATTGATGAACGATGGCTTCCTGATTTGGCTTGGTTGAGAGAGTATGGTGTCGCGACCCCACTGATCGAGGCGGATGTTTTGTCGGTGACGGACCATGGGCGTGAGACTCTGCGCTTAATCGGTGTGGATGCCCTTCGTGATCCGGCTCTGCGTGACTATGCGATTGGCCATGAAGGTGATGATGCCGTTGCAGCTACCGGCATGCAGCTCATGAGTTTTCTGGGAGAACCGGAGACCATGCTTCTCTCGGCCTCGTTTGCGAAGCGCCATGGCCTTCAAGCTGGGGATCCCATCAAACTGTGGATTGGAGATCGTGAGCGAGTCTGTCGTATTGCGGGTGTTTTTGGGGAAGCCTCGGCGGCCAATTCAGCCACTCCTGGGGCAGCTTTAGCGGCTCAATCTCTGGCGATCCTGGACATCGCCAATGCACAAGTATTGCTGGATAAGGCAGGTCGAGTGGATCGCCTGGAGCTTCGACTTGATGAAGGCGTGGATGTTGCAGAGGCCGAACAAGGTATCCGACAACGATTGCCCGAACGGTTCACACTCCAGCGTCCGCAGCGGCGAACGGCGGCGGTGGAGAAAATGCTGGCGGCCTTTCATTTCAATCTGACCATGCTGTCAGGCATCGCTCTGGTGGTCGGCGTGTTTCTGATCTATAACACCATTTCAGTCGCCGTCATGACGCGGCGTCGTGAAGTGGGGATGCTGCGAACTCTCGGGGTGACTCAACGGCAGGTGATGAGCTTGTTTCTGGGTAAAGCAGCTCTATTAGGAGTCTGTGGTGCCCTGTTGGGGGTGCCTTTGGCCAAAGGCTTGGCCGAGGCAGCGGTGGCATTAACCTCCACCACGGTGGATACGCTTTACATCGCGGCCGCTGCTCAGGTGCCTGAACTGAACTGGCTGCACTTCGTTTTAGCCTTGGGCGTTGCAGTGCCGCTGTCTCTTCTTGCGGCTATGCTCCCCGTGCGCGAAGTCGGTCGTGTTTCTCCGGTGGAAGCGATGCGTGAAAGTGAAGGGCATGGAGTTCAAACGGTGTCGAAGACACAGGCCCTGCGGGCTTGGCTTGGAGCTTTGGCCAGTGGCGGTGCTGGTTACTGGGCAAGCCAACAACCCGCTGTCTCTGGCTTGCCGTTGTGGGGATACTTCACTTGTTTTTGTGCGATCATCGGGATGTCTCTGTTGGTGCCCCTGCTTTTACGCGGAACCGCTCAAGCGTTGAGGGGTGTGTTGGGCCGTGTCTTTGGGATCGAGGGGAGGTTAGCGGTGGCTCAGATTCGGGCTTCAACGCATCGTCTGTCCATTTCTGTTGCCGCTCTTGCTGTGAGTCTGGCGCTCACGGTTGCCATTGCCGTGATGGTGGGGAGTTTCAGACAAACGGTTCTGTATTGGGTGGATCAGACTTTGGGAGCGGACTTGTATGTTCGTCCCGGCACGCCTGCACGGAGTCAAAGTCCCCCCACGCTTTCTGACGAGACCTTGCAGACCTTGCGTGATCACCCCTCTGTTGAGGTTGTCGAGACCTACCGCTCGACCGATATGCTATATCAAGATCGAATGATCAAACTGGGCGCGGGAGACTTCGCTATTCAATTGCAGCATGGTCGGATTGCGTTCAAGACACGTGGGGATTCAAAGCAATTGCTGAAACAAGCGAAGGAGCAGCAGCAGGTCTTTGTGTCGGAAAGTTTTGCTCTGCGATTTCAGGTGAGGGAAGGGGATGTGATTTCCTTGAGGACACCGAAGGGAGAAACTCGGTTTACCATCGCAGCCTTGTTCTATGATTACTCCAACGATAGCGGGACCATCAGCATGGATCGTGAATGGTTCCAATACTGGTTTGGGGAAAGTCAGCCGACCCACGTGGCAATGTATTTGAAAGCGAGAGCCGATCCTGAGACTGTGAAAGCCGACTTGGTGCAACGACTGGATGGCCGCGGCTTCGTTTCGATTTTCACCAATGCCGGATTGAAATCAGAGGTGCTTCGAATCTTCGATAGCACGTTTGCCATCACCTGGGCGTTGGAGATCATCGCTGTCCTTGTGGCGATGGCGGGCATTGCGGTGACGATGATGACCTTGGTGTTGGAGCGCCAAGCGGAGATCCGGTTGTTGAGGATTGCAGGTGCGGAAGTGGCTCAGGTCCGACGCACGTTAATGTTGGAGTCTGGCTTTCTTGGAGCTGTGAGTCAGGGCTTGGGTTTGGTGGTCGGGCTGCTGCTCTCGTTGGTTCTGATTCATGTGATCAATCCGCAGAGCTTTGGTTGGAGCATCCGTTTTCATATGCCATGGGGCTTTTTGATGGGGGCGACTCTGCTCACCATTGCCGGAACGGTGTTCGCCGGTTTATGGCCTGCACGCCGTATTTTAGCCAAGGGGCTAGGTGTCGTTGTGTTGTGGATGGGCTTCACGCATCACAGCATCCAGGCTCAGTCTCCCGAGTGGAAACCCGCAGTTCCAGGCTATCAATACCAGTTTCCACGCGATCACGGCCAGCATCCTGAGCACAAGATCGAGTGGTGGTATTTCACAGGCAATCTTCAGGGCGACCAGGGAAACAAGTTGGGCTATCAACTGACGTTTTTTAGAATCGGGGCGGTCAATGTACCCCAAGTGAAATCCCCTTGGGCTCTGCGTGACGTGTGGATGGCGCATTTTGCCATTAGCGATCTGAGCGGGCAAAAGTATCGTTGTGGAGATCGCTTGAATCGCGAAGGCCCGGGTTTGGCGGGGGCCAACGAAAAGCGTGTTTGGAATGAAGATTGGCAATGCACAATGACTTCCGAGGGAGCCTTTCATCTCCAAGCGAAAGATCGGGACTTTGCTCTCGATTTGACTCTGCAATCCGGTAAGCCCGCCGTGATTCATGGCCAGGACGGAATCAGCCAAAAAGGAGTGACACCCGGCAATGCGAGTCACTACTACTCGCTGACGCGCATGCCTACTCAGGGGGAGGTCGTGTTAGGCACCAAGCGTTTTAGCGTGTCTGGCGAGAGTTGGATGGATCATGAATTTGGCACCAGCTTTTTGGAGCCGGGCACGGTGGGCTGGGATTGGTTCAGCATTCAATTGGATGATGGCCATGAACTGATGTTGTTTCAGTTGCGAGGTGGGTCGGCGGATCAATCGAGTGCCGGAACGATCATCGATCCCCGGGGGCAGGTGACGAGTCTCAACGCTGAAGATTTTCAGCTCACGCCGGGGGCCGTGTGGACCTCTCCTGGCGGGGCTCGTTATCCGGTCGAGTGGCAGATCAGCATTCCCAAAAATGGGATCCAGTTACACAGCCGAACGAGATTGCAGGATCAGGAATTTCAATCCGAAGCGACACCGGGACTTGGCTACTGGGAAGGCGCCGTCGAGTATGGGGGAGAGGTGCAGGGAAAACCCGTGCAGGGGCGTGGCTACCTGGAAATGACTGGCTACTCAGGAAAATCCATGAGCCTATGGTTCGGCCAGAAATGAAGACGGCCTCTCCTTGCTACGGGGAGCTATTCGGGTTGGTCCATGTCGGGCGTGTGAAGCTCTACCGGCTGGAGGTTTTCAGACTCGTTCGGTTGAGTCAGCACTTTATAGAGGCACCAGGACCACAGGCTTGCGACTGTAGTGACGGAGACAATCATGATTAGGAGTCCACTGGTGGTCATGATAAGTCAGACGGTTTGGATTTATAGGCCGGAGAGATGGAGATGAGCAGGGCCATGGCAATCCCCACGCCAGCAATCAGAACGACACTCAGCCATGAAATGAGATCAGGCTCGATGAACAGGGCTTTCACATAGCCACTGACACCGCTGGATCCTTTGCTGAAGTCGATCCCAAAAATGTTTTTGGCCACCCACATCGAGAAGATCGTCAAAAGGAAGGCAGGGCAGACATATTTGAAGATCGGTCTGAAAAAAGTGGGGATTCGAATGGCCGCGCCATCATGCATTTCTTCCCAGCCCTTTTTCATTCCAAAGACCCAGCCGAAAAGAATGATCTGAATCGTTGCCAAGACGAAGATCAAAAAGGTGCCGACCCAGAAGTCCAGGGTATCCAGGGCTTTTAGATCCTTGGTGAAGTAGGCGGTGAAGCCCGTGCCGAACGCGGTAACGAGGGCTAGAATGGTGACGGAAGCTCTGCGCTTGATGGCTAAAGCTTCTTCCAAGAGGGCGATCCCAGGCTGAAGCATGGAGAGTGAACTGGTCACGGCGGCTAAAAAGAGAACCAGAAAGAAGAAAGCACCGAACAAACTGCCAAGTGGCATTTCACTGAAGACCAGAGGCAAGACATTGAACCCAAGTCCAAAGGTGCCTTTGCCAGCCACGCCCATCACGCCGAGATAGGCGACGCCTGCCGGGAGAGTGATGAGGCCTCCGAGACCCACCTCACAGAGTTCATTGGTGCTGCTGGCGGTTAGGCCACTGAGCACCACATCCTGACGGCGCTGCATGTAGCTGGCGTAAACCAAGATGACGCCAAACCCGACCGAAAGGGAGAAGAAGATCTGACTGGCGGCGGCGAGCCACACATCGGGATTCTGAAGCTGCTGCCAAGGCGTTAGCTCGATCACGGTCTGCCCCACTTTACCCTGGATGTCCTGGGTGGCTTGCTCCTTGGCCTGCGGACCGACATATTCTTTGATGACGGCATCTTTGCCATCCACGGATTCGATCACTTTAACCTTGGAGGGGTTCCACATGTAACCGAGGCCATTTTGCACATTGTTTTCAGCCTTGGCGGCGTCGGGAGTGCCAAGCGTGAGCACGCGCACCAGCACAATGACGGCTAGGACGATCAGGACCGGCATGCCGATTTGGCAGGCTTTTTCAATGCCCTTGGAAATGCCACGGAAGATCAGCCAGAGATTGAGTGCAAAAACAATCAGGAGCCAAGGCAAGAGGGTATCCCAACTGAAGGTGAAAGCGGAGCCGTCCGCGCCGAGGCCGACAAAAGATTCAAAGAAGCTGCCGGAGGCTTCAACATTGTGAAAGCGTAAGGAAGGATCGAAAATCGCTCGGATAAAACGAACGGTGTAACCGAGTGTCCATGCCTCGATCATCACGTAATACATGAAGATGACCACCGGGATGATGGCCCCGAGAACGCCCAGGTATTTGCTCCACGACGGTTTGACCAGGCAGTGAAAGACGCCTGCGGCTGAATTGAAGCCACGCTGCCCTGCGTAACGGCCCATGGCCCACTCGGCCCAGCCAATGGGGAGACCGATGATCAGAAAGCTGATCGCATACGCCAGCATGAAGGCCCCGCCGCCGTATTGGGCAGCTTGACCGGGGAAACGTAGAAAATTACCCAGACCGACGGCGCTGCCGGCGACGGCCATGATGACGCCTAATCTTGATCCCCAAGCTTCCTTTTGCTGTGACATGGGTGGCAGGGTAGAAAGCTCCATGCCAGGAGACAAGTATCAATTTGGCTGTAAAATAAGATGAAACAAAAGACCAAACCTGGGGTCTTATCCCACATCCCATGAATTCCTGGCTCAAAAGTCT
This sequence comes from Prosthecobacter debontii, assembly GCF_900167535.1. NCBI lineage: Bacteria > Pseudomonadati > Verrucomicrobiota > Verrucomicrobiia > Verrucomicrobiales > Verrucomicrobiaceae > Prosthecobacter > Prosthecobacter debontii. Next base: position 42,205 of record NZ_FUYE01000008.1, on the reverse strand, counting down.
CATCGCCCTCAGCATCCTTGTCTGCGTGGGGGCGTTTGGCATTTTGGGCTGGCTGGCCTTGCAAACCACCCGTGCACCGGAGGCTGCGGGTAAGTCTTCAGGGTGGAAGCGGATGTTTCCAGAGTCCGTGCCCGGCAGGGATGTCGTCAATCAAGCTCTGGATCAGGCTGCCGCAGCGGCTTTCCAGTCATTGGATCAACTGGCGGAAAAACTCCGTCAACTGAATGGCATTCCTGGCGTGAAGCCTAACGAGCTGTTGCTGACCTTCAAGTCAGAGCAGGCTCTCAAAGACTTCCGCGAGAGGGCTGCTAAAGCTGGTATCACCATCTTGAGTGATGATCCCCGGCTTTTATCCGCCCATGTGCGCTACACCGATCCGGACGCGATGGCGAAGGAACTGCGACAGAATGCTGGTAATCTGGACAATGTCGGTCTCAACTATGTGGCTTGGGTCCCCGGTTTGCCCGATTTGAATCAAGTCGATGCAACGAACGCTGGAGGGGCTGCGCCCTACAACAACAGCGGCCTCGATGCGATCGGAGCCAATGGGAATCGATCCACATGGGGGAAGGGGATCAAGGTCGCGGTGCTGGATACAGGCGTGACGGATCATCCGAGTTTGCTGGGAGCCGGTGTGGTTCATTATGATCTCGTTAAGGATGGCCAGACTCCCAATGGTCATGGCACAGCCATGGCTTCATTGATCGCGGGTGATGACCCCGTGAATGGAGGCGTGGCTCCGGCGGTGCAGATCCTCGATATCCGAGTGGCGGATCCTCAAGGAGAAAGCACCACCGCTCTGGTGGCGCAGGGCATCATGCAGGCGGTGGATGAAGGGGCTGTGGTGATCAATATCAGCCTAGGCACCACGGGGGATTCCACGGTGTTGCATCGAGCCATTGAATACGCTCAGCAGCAGGGTGTCGTCGTCGTAGCGGCAGCTGGGAACGATCAACAAACCGCCCTGTCTTATCCCGCCGGATATGAAGGGGTGGTGAGTGTGGCTGCCGTGGATGCCTATGGAAATCAGGCGTTCTTCTCCAATTCGGGAGAAACGCTCACCATTTCAGCGCCTGGGGTCGGAATTGTATCGGCTTACAGCGATAATCGCATGGTGGTTAGCAGCGGCACTTCGCAGGCGACGGCGATTACTTCGGGTGTTGTCTCCACCATGCTGAGTTGGGGATACAACTCGCAAAACATCGTCCAGGCCTTGGTGAACAATGCGCAGTCCACTGGGGCTCCGAGTTATCAAGTCGGCGCAGGAATTGTGCAGATTCCCAAACCTTAGGCAGCGCTCGGGCGGCGGCGTTTTTGCCACTGGCCTTGGCCGATGATACCCAGTGTTACCAGAAGCGTCAGCATCGAGAAGGCATCGCCATACTTCGCATAAAAGGTTATGCGTGCTTGTTGGGGAATCTTGACCTCACCGGGCAGACAGCCTTCGATGAAGGTGTTGTTCGTTTCGGGATCGGCGAGACGTGATTCCACATGACCGAAGACATCAATGAAACAACTGATCCCGGTATTGGCCGCACGAACCATAGGGCGTCGGAGTTCTACAGCACGGAACTTCGCATTGGCCAGATGGACTTCGGTTTCGATGCTTTCGAGGAACCAGCCATCGTTGGTGATGTTCACGATCATCTGAGGCACTGGACGAGTGAATTTCCGAGCGAGATCGCCGACCGTGTCTTCAAAACAAATGAGCGGAATGATCTGCACTTCGGGTTTAGCCAGAAGTAACGGTTCTGTTTTCCCTCCAGGGGCGAAATCCCCTGGAAGCACGCCTTGTAAAAATGAAAAAGGCGGGATGTTTCGGAAGGGCAGGTATTCGCCGAATGGCACGAGATGCACCTTGTGATAGAGCTGGCGTTGATCATAACCGCCTTTGAAAAGCACGGCGGAAACATGGCCTCGGCGTTCGGGTTCGTGAATCTCCGTGCCCGTCAGCAGACTGTAATCGCCGAGGCTGAGTAGTTCGTTGAAGTAAGGTTCATGATCCCTCAAACCATAGAGATGCACAGGGAGGGCGCTCTCCGGCCAAATAACCAGATCGACATGCGTCACCCCATCTCGTGCTTCCGCATACAGGCGGGTGAAATCAGCGAGCTTGTGGTAAACCTCAGGTCCGAGATCCCCCGACCATGCGTCCACTTGGGCCACATTGGGTTGCACTAACACGGTGCGGACTTTGATCATTTCCCCCTGCGACGCGGTCAGTTTCAGCATGCCATAACCAGCGACACCAAGGAGGACGATCATCGCGAGGGTGAAGTCGAGACGTGAGCGGCAAGTGCCCTCTCCACGGTAACCCCACACCACGCGGGTCAGTGTATTCCAGGCGGTGCAGGCAATGAAGGTCGGGAGAAAGGACAGCCCGGTTACACCCACCACGTCAGCGATTTGAATCAAGACGGCATTTCGATGCAGGGCCACGCCCAAACCATTCCAGCCAAAGCCCGTAAATAGCCATCCGCGCACCCATTCCAAGGCGGTCCACACCGCAGCGGCGGCTAAAGAACGTGAAAGCGAATGCCAAGTGCTGGATTGCCATCTGCCTGTGGCAAGGCGATCCGGGGAAGGGCGGATGAATCGGCTGACAATCCACGCCCAGAGGCCAAAATACAGAGCGCAATAAAGCGCGAGTCCGAGCACGGCCCCGGCCCCCATCAATTCATTGTCAAAGCCCACCCAGGTATCGTCACGAGCTCCGGCGATGACTCGTGAGGAATGGCGTAGCCAAGAGAGGTTGGGGATCCAAAAAGCCAGTCCTGCCAACCAGCCCATCAAAAAAGGACGTTTGACCTGCGGCTCTCCGTTCATGGGCCAAATCACCGCCAGTAATGGCAGTAGCCAGAGCCAGACCGCGATCTCCAAATTCCAGCCAGGATAAGCGAACGACAGAATCGCACCACCCAGCAAAGGAAGCAGATATCGGAGAAAGGGACGGAAAGCGGTCATGGGCACAGTCTGGTTGATCGACTTCCAGAACGAGCCGACAGAAACCGCTGTTCGAGGTCTCTGTCAAACGGGGGCGTGCTTGGTGATTCGTGCTCTTGCGTTGTCTGAAGCTTGAAATTTCAGGCGTGTTTCTTCAGCATAGACCGAATAGATGGAAGACATGGATTTCGAGGCGCTTCAGCAGTTGACGGTATCTTTCGGATTGGGGCTCTTGTTGGGACTGGAACGAGAGCGCTCGGAGAGTTCCATTGCGGGGATTCGCACCTTTCCCTTCATCTCCCTTTTTGGGACCATTTGTGCTCAGGTGGGGATGCTGACTTCTGCCTGGTTGATTGCCGCAGGAATGCTCGCCGTGGTGGCCATCGTCATCTTTGCCAACTATGCCAAGCTGAAGAATGGATCGGATGATGTCGGCACGACGACGGAGTTTGCGGCCATGCTGCTGTATGCCGTGGGGGCTTTGATCGTGGTGGGGAGTCTTGAGATTGCTTTGGTTGTCGGTGGCGTGATGGCCCTCTTGCTTCATCTGAAAGCGCCGATGCATCGGATGGTCACCGCCATGGGGGAGCATGATATGCGGGCCATGATGCAGTTCGTGCTCATCAGCATGATCATTCTGCCTGTCTTGCCCAACGAGACCTACGGGCCCTATGACGTGTGGAACCCCTTCAAGATCTGGCTGATGGTGGTCTTCATCGTCGGTATCAGCTTGTCGGGTTATGTGGTTTACAAAGTGTTTGGCGCGCGTGCCGGGACGTTTCTCGGCGGGATCATCGGTGGGTTGGTTTCCAGCACAGCGACGACGGTGAGTTATGCTCGGCGCTGTGCCGCTGAGGCCTCGCTCGCGCCGCTGGGGGCCTTTGTGGTGATGACAGCCTCATGCATTTCTCTGGTGCGGGTATTGGTGGAGATTGCGGTGGTCGCTCCCCACACTTTTCCGACTCTCGCCATGCCGCTCGGGATCATGCTGGGCTGGTGCATGTTGTTGGCTCTGTGGCTCTATCTACGCAGCCGCAGTAACGGCCAACAAATGCCGGAACAGAAGAACCCGGCAGAGTTGAAGTCGGCCATCTTCTTTGGGGCTTTGTATGCCTTGGTGCTTCTCGGTGTAGCCGCTGCGAAAGATCACTTCGGTGAGGCGGGCCTGTATGTGATCAGTTGCATCTCCGGCCTCACGGATATGGATGCGATCACGCTATCCACCGCTCAGTTAGCTGGCAACGGCGGCATACCGACGAGGCTCGCTTGGCATGCGATTCTGCTCGCTGCGATGTCGAACTTCATCTTCAAATTTGCCACCGTCGCCGTGCTGGGGTCGCGCGAGTTAGTGTGGCGGGTGGGCGTCGCGTTTGGCTTAGCCCTCGCTGGCGGCTCGACATTATTGATCCTGTGGCCTTGGTGATCTGTGGGTTTCTCCCCATCTGAAAATCACGCTTCAGCGCTTTAGCCCCTCTCCCCAGAGGGGCGAGGGAGGACGTCATTTGGCTTTCGATGAAACAGACCAAGGATCGTCCCTCTCTCCCTTGGCTAGAGGCCAATGTGAGGAGGGGGGATTCCACGACCCAAATTGGGCTCGTTCTTTCGGGGAAGTCGTCTTACTTCTCCGACAGGATCTTTGCCGCTTCCTCTTTGCCGATTTCACGGACAAACAGATTACGCCAACGGATCTCACCACCGTGGGTCTGGAGCATGATTGGGCCCGTGGCAGCCAGGGGTTGAGTGCGGTCCCAGAAGTTTTCCATGACAGCGCCATCCACGACGAGTTTGTCATTGAGCCAGACCCAGGTGCGATCACCGATCTGGCGAATGCGGAAGCTGTTCCATTCACCGAAAGGCTTGTCGGCGAGCACCAGAGGATCCCGGCCTGGCGTCTTGGGCGTGTTGTTGAAAAGACCACCGGAGCCGAGATTGGGGTGACGGTCGGGTTTCTTCGGGTCATCCGGCTGATTGATATCCCAGATCTGCACCTGCGGCGTGCCGCGCAGGTAGATGCCGCTATCGGCCTTCGCCACGGTTTTGTATTCGATGAGAAACTCGATGTCGCCAAACAGCTCATCGGTTGTGGCATAGGGACCCGTGCCAATGTTAACCAGTTCACCATTTTCCACATGCCAGTGAGCGGCGAATTCCTCGCGCATCTTGGCGAGGGCGGCGTCTTTCTTTTCTCCGGTCAGCTTCACCACGGAGTGAGGATTGAGGCCGTGCCAGCCAGTCAAGTCACGGCCATTGAAGATCGCTCGGAACCCTGGAGGTGGTGTCGGTTCGTCGGCGGAAAGAGAGCTTAAAGCGAGGGCGAACCCGCAGAGGGAGAGGAAAGCGATTTTCATGAGCAACGACCACAACGGCAGCTATGAGCACCGTCATGCGTCCGGCTGGCACCGGGATTCAGCTTTTTGTGCTGTGCGGAAGTTTGTGCCGTTCGGTTGCACAGATGAAGAGGACGCGCTAGATAGCTAGCCCTCCATGTCTGCTCCAGCCAACCGAATTGACCGTCACTTTGCGGAACTGAAAACCTCCGGCAAGCGTGCCTTTGTCGCGTATGTCTGCGCTGGAGATCCCACGTTGGACAAGACCATTGACGTCGTTCTTGGCCTGGAGAGAGCTGGGGTCGATATTGTCGAACTGGGTTTACCCTTCTCCGATCCTTTGGCCGATGGCGTCGTCAATCAGATGGCTGCCGACCGTGCTCTGAAGGCAGGTGCCACGACCAAGAAGGTGCTGGAAATGATCCAGACCCTGCGCAGCAAGACACAGATTCCTCTGGTGCTCTTCACCTACCTGAACCCCATCTATGCCTATGGCTATGAGCAGTTCCATCACGATGCTGCAGCCGCAGGTGCGGATGGCATTCTGGTACTGGATTTGCCCCCTGAAGAGGCACTGCAAAACGCGGAGTTGAAGCCCACCCCTGAGCTTCGCCACATCCAGCTCATTGCACCGACATCCCCTGCAGATCGCATCCAGCTTATCGCCAAGCAGGCGGAAGGTTTTGTCTATTACGTCTCTCGTCTCGGCGTGACCGGCGCGCAGGTGGAGATCGCCAGCGGCATCTCCGAGCAGGTGGCCGCAATCAAAAACTCCACTGAGGTGCCTGTGTGCGTCGGCTTCGGCGTCTCCAATCCCGAGCAAGCGGCCACCGTGGCCAGCATGGCCGATGGCGTGGTCGTCGGCAGTGCCATCGTAAAGCTGATTGAGAAAAACGGTGCCGCGGCGGATCTCGGCGATCAGGTCGAGGCTTTTGTGAAACCTCTCGTCACGGCTGTCAAAGCTCTATCTTGATTGATCTTCGGCGACGTATCCTCTCTTACCCCTGGATTCTTTGACACCTTGACGGTCTCCCTTTCGACCTCCTCTCCCATGACTCTGAACTTTTGGAAAATGAACGGCGCTGGCAATGACTTCGTCATGCTGGACAATCGCGATCTCTCTCTGGCGCTGACCCAGGATCAAATTGAGCGCCTGTGTGATCGCCATCGTGGCATTGGAGCCGATGGCCTGCTCTGTGTGGAGCCCGCCACGGAAGGTGGTGACTTCAAGATGCGCTATTACAACGCCGATGGCGGCGAGGCCGAAATGTGTGGCAATGGCGCCCGCTGCTTCGGTCGCTTCGTCAATCGCCTGCACAACGATTCGCTCACTAACATCCGCTTTGAAACCCTGGCTGGGATGATTTCCGCCGAGTTTGAAGCCGGGCAGGTGCGCATCAACATGAGCGCCCCTCACAGCCTGCGCCTGAATGACACGCTCCCTGTCGAAGGTGAGAGTCTGACCGTTCATAGTGTGAACACCGGTGTGCCTCATGCCGTCGTCTTTGTTGAGGATCTCGACAATGTGCCCGTCCGTCCTTGGGGCGCAGGTCTGCGTTATCATGAGGCGTTCAAGCCCAAAGGCACCAACGCCAATTTCGCCAAAGAGCTGGCTCCTGGAAGCATTTCCATCCGCACCTACGAGCGCGGTGTGGAGGATGAAACCCTGGCCTGCGGCACCGGCATGGTCGCCTGTGCTTTGATCCATCACGAACTGACGGGTGCCCCCAGCCCCGTGTCAGTTCTCGTCAAAGGTGGCGATACCCTCCGCGTCGGTTTCACGGAAACTGCCCCGCATGAATACACCGATGTTACCCTGTTCGGTCCGGCGGATTTTGTTTTCCATGGAAGCGTCGAGATTTGACTCCATCTGAGGATGAAAAGCGTGACCACTAAGGCCAACGTCCCGATTCGAAAGCGACGCTAGCCGCTCTTCGATTCACATTTTTCATTTCGCAGTTTTCAATTTTCAGTCTCCCTCTATTTTCCCCACTCCCATGTTCGCAGGAACCCACACCGCCATCGTCACCCCTTTTCGCAACGGCAAGCTTGATGAAGAAGCCCTGAAAAAGCTCATCGACTTCCAGTTCGACAACGGCGTCTCCGGCGTGGTCCCCTGCGGCACGACGGGCGAATCCCCCACACTGGATTATGATGAGCATGAGCAGGTGGTGAAACTGACTGTCGAGTATGCTCGCGGTCGTGGCATCGTCATGGCTGGCACAGGCTCCAACAGCACCCGTGAAGCCGTGGAGATGACCCAGGAAGCGGAAGCTGCCGGGGCAACCGCCATCCTCCAGGTGGCTCCGTATTACAACAAGCCGACACCCGAAGGCCTGTATCAGCATTTCAAGGCCGTAGCCGACAGCACCAAGCTGCCGATCATGCTGTATAGCATCCCTGGCCGCTGCGGCATTGAGATCGGTCTCGATGTGGTGGCTCGCCTTGCCGAGAACTGCCCGAACGTCCGCGCCATCAAAGAGGCCGGGGGCAACCCGGAGCGTGTCAGTCAGATGAAGCAGATCCTGCCTGCCGACTTCGAAATCCTTTCCGGTGACGATGGTCTCACGCTGCCCTTCATGTCCGTCGGTGGCGTCGGTGTGGTCAGTGTGGCCTCCAACCTCATTCCAAAGCAGATCAGCGACATGGTGAAGCTCGCCCTCAAAGGCGACTACACCGGAGCCCTCGGCATCCATCAGCAGTATTACCCGCTGTTCGCCGCCTTCCTGAAGCTCGCCACCAACCCCATCCCGATCAAAACCGCGATGGCCATGGCCGGTCACTGCACCCACGAACTCCGTCTGCCTCTCGTGCCGATGGACGACGCCAAAAACGCCGAACTGGAAGCAACGCTGAAGAAGCTGGCGCTGATTTGATTGGATCGACTGGTGATTGAATCTGCCTCCGGTAGGTTGGGATAATCAAAACTAAACGGGCATCGGGAGAAACACCCGATGCCCGTTTTGTCGCGAAGAGCTTGATAATGTCGCCAAGAGCAACACTCCTTTAATAGGGGCGTGTCACGATGACATAGCTGCTGCCGGAAGGGCGATACCAGGTATCCCGATGCGTGTAATACACATTGCCGCGATACATCACCCGACGAGCCTCACTCGGCAGCACGACCCGGCCACCGGGGCTGTAAGGGCTGCGGGGGTCACGGGGGTCACGGGGGCTGAGATGATCGTGACGATCATGGTCATGGTAAGAGTCTCGGTAGCCTGAAGGGCGGCTGACTACGACATAACCACTGCCAGAGGGGCGATACCAAGTATCCCGATGGGTGTAATAAACATTGCCACGGTAGCTGATGCGGCGTGCCTCACGAGGCAAGACGACCACTCCGCCAGGGCTCAGCGGACTGCGAGGATGAACCACCGGTGGGCCGGGAGGAAGAGGGGCATAGGGCCCGCCAGCCACTGGGGTGACGTAGCAGGAAGTCAGAAGCATGGCCGGAGCCAGAAGTGCGGCGTAAAGAATCGGTTTCATGAGGGTTCAGGGAAGATTGAATGTTCCTCTCTATTCGTAGGAACGCGTTTTCTTGGACGGGGTTGCCGTATTTTGGATTCATTTCCTTTTCAACAGACGTAGAAAGGGACGCGCATTAGCTTTCGTTTGACTGCTCCCTTTCGCGCCCTCTTTTCCCACCTCCTACCATGACACCCGAAGAAGCCCAAGCCCAGCTCGACCAGCAAGTCCGCGAAACCATCCAATGGCACTTCAGCCCTGAAACTGGCTGTCCGTTCTGGCTGGACTTCGCCAAAAAGAACTTCGACCCTCGCGGCGTGGTCAACAGCTTCGCGGATCTCATTGCGAAATTCGATCACTTCCAGGACGAGTCCCTGCGTGATCTCCAACCTGAAGTCTGGGTCCCAGCGGCCTTCAAAGGCAAGCCCTTCAACATCTTCGAAACCGGTGGCACCACAGGCATGCCCAAGCAGCGCATCGGGTGGAACGACTACAAGACCGATTACGAGGAATTCAGTGGCAAGATCAGTGACGAGCACTTCCCCCCAGGTGGTGCCTGGCTCATGGTCGGCCCTACCGGCCCACGCCGTCTCCGCCTGGCTATTGAGCATCTGGCTAACTTCCGTGGCAGTTCCTGCTACTTCATTGATCTCGACCCACGCTTTGTGAAGAAGCTCATCTCGAACAAGCAGTTCGACGTCGCACGTCAGTACATGGATCATGTTGTGGACCAAGCCACGCTCATCCTGAAAAACCGCAAGGTCACGGGTCTCTTCACCACCCCCAAGCTGCTGGAAGCGCTGGCAGAGAAAGTGGATCTCTATGACGCCGGTATCCGCGGTGCGTTCGTGGGAGGCACGACCATGACACCTCAATACGTTCGTTTCATGGTGGAAGAGGTGCTCGAAGGCCGCATTGGCTTCTACCCCACCTATGGCAACACCCTCATGGGGCTGGCCGCCAGCGTGCCGATCACACCTGAGGACCAGTTCTCCGTCACCTACTACGCTCCACAGCCCCGTGCCGTGCTGCGCGTCGTGGATCCGAAAAACACCGCCCAAGTCGTGGACTACGATACCTGGGGCCGTGTGGAACTGACCACCCTCACCAAGGAATTCTTCATGCCCCGCTTCCTAGAGCGTGACGAAGCCATCCGCCGCCGCCCACGCAATCAATATGCTTGGGATGGTGTCGCCGACGTGCGTCCCTTCGGTGCCATGGAGAAGACCATCGTCGAAGGCGTGTATTGATCTCAGAAAGGTTGCTCAAAAACCTACTGCCAAAGCGCAAGACTTCGGTCTTGCGCTTTTTAGTTGGCTCGGGGTCTAACCACAAAAAAGCCCCGGTCTGATAAGGACCGGGGCTTTTTATGAAGTCACTTCACTTACACCAGCATCAGAGCGGGGCTTTCGATGAACTTGCGCATCTCAGCCAGGAAGGTGGCTGCAACGGCACCGTCCACCACGCGGTGGTCACCGCTGAGGCCGACCCACATGCGCTGGCCGACGACGATCTGACCTTTGTCGTTCACCACAGGAGCATTGCGGATGCTGCCGATGGCGATGATGGCGGCCTGGGGCGGGTTGATGATGGCGGAGAACTGGTCAATGCCGTAAGCGCCGAGGTTGGACACGGTGATCGTGCCGCCTGCGAAGTCATCGGGGCTCAGCTTCTTGTTCTTGGCCTTACCGGCGAGGTCTTTGACGCTCTGGCTGATTTCCAGGAGGGTCTTCTTCTCGGCTCCCTTGATGACCGGGGTCACCAGCCCGTCATCAATGGCGATGGCGACGCTGAGGCCGACGGACTTGAATTTAACGATGGCATCGCCATCCCAAGCCGCATTGATGGCAGGTTGGGCCTGAGCGGCGCGGATGACGGCCTTCAGGATGAAGTCGTTGACGGTGTACTTGTTGCCACCGCTCTTCTCGTTGGAGGCGTTCAAGTTCGCACGGAATTCCATCAACGGGCCCGCATCGACTTCCATCTGGAGGTAGAAGTGTGGGATCTGGGTCTTCGAGGCCAGGAGGCGCTCGGCGATGATATTGCGCATGCTACTGGTCGGCACGCGCTCATCTTCTGGACCATAGGTCGGGCGGATGGCTGGGGTGGCAGGAGCGCCACCACGGACGGCACCACCTTTAGGTGCGGCCTCCACATCGGCACGAACGATACGTCCGCCAGGGCCGGTGCCTTCCAGGGTGCTCAGATCCACACCTTTTTCGTCGGCGATCTTGCGAGCCAGAGGGGAAGCTTTCACGCGGGCGTTGCTTGCAGCCGCACGGCGGTTAGGCTGGGGAGCTGTGGGCAGGCGTGGGCCTGGGGCAGACACGGTTTTCTTCGCACCTGCAGCAGGCTTCTCAGCCTTCGGAGCGGGGGCCGCAGCCGCCTGAGCATTCGCAATGATTTCATCCAGGTTGGCCGGGACTTCCTCGCCTTCTTCCAGCACGATGGCCAGAGGGGCATTGAGGGGAGCCTTTTCACCCGCTTTCACCAGGATCTTGTGGAGGGTGCCCTCAAAGAAGCAGGGCATTTCCATCGTGGCCTTGTCCGTTTCCACATCAGCCAGCGTCTGGCCGGTGGTGACCTTGTCCCCTTCTTTGACGGTCCATTTAGCGAGGGTCCCCTCGGTCATGGTGTCACTCAGTTTGGGCATTTCAATGATTTTGGGCATGGCAGAAAAAAGCGTTGGAGGAGAAAAAGAAAAGCGAGGAGTGCGAGAGAGCTCGAGTCAGGAAAGCAAGGCGATCAGATCAGCAGATGGACAGAACCTTGGCGATGACCACATCGGCAGTCGGAAGCTGAAGGGCCTCCAGCGGCGGGCTGTAGATGGCGGGGGAGTCCAGGCTATTCACGCGCAGAACCGGGGCATCCAACTCATCGAAGATCTGGGCCTGGATGGTGTAAGCGATCTGGGAACCCACGCCGCAGAAAGGCTTGCCTTCTTCCACATAGATGGCGCGGTGCGTCTTGGCCACGGAGTTGAGGATGGTTTCCTCATCCAGCGGACGGATGCTCCTCAAGTCCACCACTTCAGCGTTGATGCCATGCTCTTCTTCCAGGATGCGGGCGGCTTCCAAGCAGGTGATCACGGCTTTGCCATGAGCGATCAGGGAAATGTCTGTGCCTTCGCGCTTGATGTCAGCGACACCGAGAGGGATGAAAAGCTCGCCATTCGGCAGTTCATCGTTGGAGGGCACTTCCCACTCTTCACCGTAGAGCTTCGTGCTTTCCATGAACATCACGGGGTCGTTGTCGCGGATGGCCGCCTTCATCAGGCCTTTGGCGTCATAGGCATTGCTCGGCACCACGCACTTCATGCCGGGGAAGTTGGCCATGATGTTTTCCGGCGTGTGGCTGTGGGTTGCCCCCACGCTGGTGCCCCCGTTGGCCGGACCACGCACCACGATCGGGCAGTTGATCTTACCCCCGCTCATGTAGCGGACCATCGCGGCGTTGTTCACGATCTGGTCCCAGGCGACGGTGTAAAAGCTCCAGAACATCAGCTCCATCACCGGACGCACGCCCAGCATGGAGGCACCCACGCCCATCCCGATGAAACCGGCCTCACTGATCGGGGTATCCACGAGGCGCTTGTCACCCCATTTGTCCCACAGACCCTGGGTCACTTTGTAGGCTCCGTTGTATTGAGCCACCTCTTCCCCCATCACCACGACCATCGGGTCGCGGGCGATCTCTTCGTCCAGGGCTTCACGGATGGCGTCGCGGTAGGTGATTCGGCGGGGCATTGGATCAGGGGTAGGGATAGAAAAAAAGGAAGCCAAGTAGTTCGGCGGCTGACGGTCAGAGTCAAGAGCAGGAAAGCGCCCAAGCATGAACGATTTGCCAGAACGCTCTGTCCCAAACCCGCACGCTTTCGCATTGCATCAGACCCGCCCTCCACGCAACATCTGCGCACATGAATTTCCCCCGCTTCATCCCCCGAGCCGCTCTTTTCCTCCTCGTCACCGGCGTCAGTGCCCTCTCCCTGACCGCTGCCGAGCCCTCCGGAAAGTGGACCCCGCCCCCCACCGATGGCAGCTTTTGGAAGCACGCGCCCACCTCGCTCGCCTTTCCGCCTTTCCTGGGTGACTACCGGTTTGCTGGTCACTTCGACTACAAGGACGATGGCGTTCTCCTCCGTTACGAAAACCTGGAAGAGCAGGCTCGCATGGACATCTTTCTCTTCAAGGCTGGAGCCCCTCTCCCCACACTGGAGGATAAACACCGCCGCATTTTGGCCGAAATGGACATCGTCTCGCGCGATATGGAAAGTATGGTCAAACAGGGCCGCTATAAAAACCTCTCCGAAAGCGAGCTCCAGGGCGGCGAGCTGGAACTCTGGCAAAAACAGTCCCTCCCCATCGCCACCCGCGTCATCACCGCCACCCGCATGGGCATTTCTGACACCGGCAGCGCCGAGGCCGTTGTCCGCCAGTGGGTGGGCATCACCCTTCTCGATGACTACCTCATCACCCTCCGTCACATGCGCCCTGCCGCCACTGGCGACGCCGGCGAGGAATCCATGAAGCGCCTCATCGGCCTCGTCTTCCAGGTGATCAAAGACCCCGCCCTGCGCAGCCACATCCAGAGCCTCATCAAGGACTACCAGGCCGATCCCTTCTCTGAGTATGGTGTGCAAGCCGCCGCCGCCGTCCTGGCCTACCTTCAGCAGACCCCCTATTTCCCCATCAACATCCCCGAGCACCCCGTCGCTCAATGGCTGGAGCACGCAAAAGCCATCGCCCCCGGCACTGAGGAAACCCTCCTGCGCGCCTTCATGCTCGGCAGCGCCAAAGCCGCCCTCACCGGTGGCGACGCCGAAACCTGCCTCCAGGAAGGCTCCCGCCAATTCGCCAAAATCTACCGCCAACTCGTCACCCAACACCCCCAGATCGCCCGCCCCGAGATCGACGACTTCGTCACCGCCGCCGAAAAAGGCGAGGGCCACGTCTGGATGCGGAAATACACCCGCGTGACGCAGTGAGGAGGGCGCAGTGTTCAGTAAACGGTGATCAATGTTCAGTTTACAAGGGGCAAACCACCCCCTTGTCTCGACTCGCGCAGTCGGCCGACCGGAGCGCGACTATATGCTGAGCGCAGCGAACGCGACGAGCCATTTGTTCCCGCCTGCGATGCCGCGCCTTCCTTATCTCAGGAAAGTTACGCGAGTAGGCTCCGCCATACTCGCGCTCCGGTCCACTGGCCTGCGTCAACGCTTGATAGGCTTGGTTCCGTGTTTGGAATATTCACACCTTGGCTTTGGCCCGCTCATTAGAGTAAGGACTCCCTTTTCTGTCGGAGATAAAGCGGGTGACAAAACAACAAACTTGTCGATGATTCTCCTGTTAGGCAACTCCACGTCTTTCGACTGACTCACTATGGCCCAAGACTACATCATGCGCTTGACGCAACAGGTTGTCGCCATGCTTGCCGCGATCATCGCCAAGCGACGCGCCGGCCAAGTCGAAGACGCGAAACAGGATCTCGCCACTCTCTGCCGCCAGAACGTCGGCCTGAACCTCGACACCGTGAAGCAGCTTTCTCCCGACGCGCTGGCGGCTCAACTCACCTCATCCGGCGCGCTGCGGTATCCTCGCTCCGTGATGCTGGCCGAATTTCTCATTCAGGACGCAGAGATCCAGGAGGAGCAGGGGCAGCCGCAGCAGGCATTGCCAAACTATATCCACGCCTTTTGTCTCCTGTCCGACGCTATCGACTTTCTCACGCGGGAGGAGCAGGACGTTTTCCGACCCAAACTCGAAGAGCTAGCCACAAAGCTCGAACAACTCCCGCCGAATCCCTACACCAGTGAGCGACTCCGCGCTTATCGAACCCCAGCCTAACTATGAGCTGCATCGAACCCGGCTAGAGCGTCGAGGTTGCAGTCGTAGCTTCCAGTAGGCCGCACCGCGGGCCCTAAGCTCGTTAGGCAGTGCTCGCTCACACTGGAATGGAATCAAAACACATCTAACGTGCGCACAACGACATTCTTCGAGATCATCTTGCAGACAGCGGATTTTACATTCAGCGGTCGTGACGAGATTGAGGATCCGCTCGACGAGGCGCTGCAGGCAGCGGGCCTCGGTGAGGCTACGGGCGGAGGAAGCGGCAGGGGCATCACCAACATCGACATTGAGGTGACAGACACTCAGCGTGGCCTCGCCCTGATCTGGGATGTTCTCCAAACTCTCAGAGTCGCACCCAGCACAATCATCCGGCAGTCAGGTTCACCAGCCCTTGAGCACGCTGCGTATGACTTCAGCACATAACCAAGCACCGCCGCGAACGGCTCCAACAGCGCTTCCGTCCCCAAGGTTCCCATTCTTCAAACCCAACGGGTTTGCGTCATTCAGCCCAGGGTTCCCCGAACCCTGGGACCTTGGATCCATCAACGCCCTGATCCTGGCGAACCTCAACGAGGTTCCGTCTAACCCGTTGTGCCGAGCCTTCCAGTCCTTTTGTCCCGATCACGGAGGCTATCCTTCCGTCTGAGTCGGCCAAGCGAGGTGAAGCGCCCTCCTCCGGCCTAGCAGTTCCTGACCTCCGCTTTTCATGCTTCCTCTTAATGAAATGTTTGGCGAGCCGCAAAAAACCGATAGTCTTGAAAACAAATGATGCGCCGCTTTGCTACAACGTTCTTCGTACTGATTCTGGCGAGCTGCGCGTATCGCGACGATGTGACGGCTATCCACCCCCATCGGGAGTCTCTGCTTGGACCTTCAAAAACAACCAAGACGCTCTACTTACAGGTTAAGGGAAAGGACGGATACTTTGCGAGCCGCTTCGAACCTGTACGCTACCAGCTTCAGGACGATGGAAGTTGGACTGCCATCCATCTTCCAGCGGACATGATCCTTCCTCCAGGAACGCTTATCATTGTCGATCACATCTACTTGGGTGCGAGCATGAGCGCGGGGCCTCACACGAGCCTCGTTGGAAGAGCATTTCCACAAGGCCCGCAATCTCCGGTGAAGATATCCTCATTTCATGAGTCTCTCCAGATTGACCTGGTGAAGTGGGAGCATGAGCATGGGATTTTCTCGAGGCCAAAGACGACTGATTACTTGAATCTAACGAAATATTCATCGCCCCGATGGTAATGAGCAAAACGCGCATAGGGCGCGGTTGCCTCCTTACCAGCCTTCTGTTTCATCGGCGTGTTATTGCATCAGGTGGCAGACAAAGAACCCAGCGGCGTGCTCTTAAAACAGATCAGCCAGCATGATCCCCATGCGGCATGGGGTCATTGAGATGGATCGGGCTTCCACCCAAGCGGCGTGGATAGCTGAATACCGACAATGGGGGGAAAGCTCTGAGACATGCTGCTAGACGGGCTGTGCAACCGCTGGAAATGCCCGAATCATCTGGAGGAGCAGACGACGCAATGGCTGAAAGGGATTTGGTTGGCACCAAGACAAATCAACTCGTTGATGGATCAAGGTTGGCTGCTTTTACAACCAACTGTTTGTTCCGCACCCTTTATACCCGTTAAATAATCAGAGAGGCATCACTTCACAATGGGAACGAGCAGCCGTGACGGATGCTCCTTTTCATGCAGGATGGTGTGTGTGGCGGTCTGGGTTTCCTGCATCCATTCGGTATGCATCTTACCGCCGGTTTGATTGTTGGGCTCATAGAGCGGGGCTCCTGTGCTTGAAAGGGTGACTTGAAGGCGGTGGCCGGAGTTGAGGATGATGCTGGTCCAGCCGATGCGCCATTTCAACTGGGCAGGTTGGCCAGGAATAAGCAAGACCTGCTTATCAAAACCTTCGCGATAACGGGCACGTAGGGGGTAATCCATGATCAGGATGCTGCGGCCATCCGGGTACACATCGGAGACACGGACAATAAAATCAGTATCGGGGGCGGTGGATTTCACCCAGAGTTCGGCCTGGACGGCGCCGGTGATTTCCAGAGGCTTCGTGAGGGGTTCAGTCGCCCAGGTGCGAACTTCTTTTTGCTGGTCGAAGGCTCGGGTATCCTTGGCACCTGGGAAGGACCGACCTGGGATCTCCATGGGATGCAGCGGATCACAATCATAAGAGGTGCCGCTGGTGGCCGATGCAGGGGAGGTGTCTTTCAGGACCGCACCTTCATGCAGGTAGAATGAAGTCTCGGTTGCTGCAGGCGGCCAGTCGGAGGCTTCGCGCCAGACATTGCCTGGAGCATTGGTTTCCCCGACGGCTCCCATAACGTAGTAGCGCACGGCAGGTTCCTTTTCGACGCCGTTATCCACGCCTTTCAGCCAATGATCGAACCATCGCACCATGTGCTCCAGCTCCGGCCAGGTCGCATTGTTGGGATAGACGAGGTCGCCGACCTTGCTGCCTTTGTTCAAACGACCGTGCAGCCAGGGGCCTAACAAGAGTTGCTGAGTTGCATTCGGCTTGCGGCCCTGGAAGCTGAGAATGCTGCCCTGTACCATGAAATCATACCAACTCCCGATGGTGAAACAGGGCACGTTCATCTGGTCGAAATGGAGACCACAATCTTCGGCGCGCCAGTAGGCGTCATAGTTGGGATGCTGGTCCCATTCGCGCAGCAAGGCCGCGTTGTCGTCTGGATTGCGACAGTTGGACTTGAAGGCCTCAAACCGCAGCGGGCGGGTGATACCTCCGATACGATAACCTTCCTGAAAGAGGCTGACGCCCGTGTCCACCATGTACTGGCAGATCAGATGTGGAGGACGGGTGACCGCGAGGAAGTTTTGGGCAAAACCGCCCTGAGAGCTGCCAAAGCTGCCAACCTTTCCCGTACTCCATGGCTGTGTGGCCAGCCACTCGCAGGTATCATAACCATCCTTCAATTCGCCCCAAGCCAGCGCTCGGTAGCCCACATAGGTCCCTTCGCTCTGCTGCGAGCCGCGGAAGTTCACCATGGCCACGACATAACCTCGCCGGGCCAGATCCGCCGAGCTTTTGCGTGTGCCACTTCCCGTAAGAGAGGCATACCGCTGCTCAAACACGACCGGCCATTTCCCCTCGCCCTCCGGCAGGTACACATACGCAGAAAGTCTCACGCCATCCCGCATGGGAATCATCACATGCTGCTCTCGAACGCCTTGAAGATCAATGGGAGGTAGAGGCGCGGAGTCGGCATGGGCGCGGTCAAAACAGAGGCTACAAAGCAGAGCGAGAATCGGGACGTAGGATTTCACCTGCATTCCTACGTGAACGGAAAGCCAGATTCATCGACCAACTCCATCGACAACGATTTGGAGAGGTCTCATCGGCCCAACAATCCGCTTGCATTGCCCGTGCTTAATCCACCCCGTGATGGATATGAAAATGAAACCTCGTTCTAGAAATGACCATCGCCACTGGAAAGCGTGGGTGGACAGGATGCTGGCACAGCCGGAAATGCCAGGAGACGGCTTGAGCCTTTTTGAGCCATCCATGAGCCACGGTTAAAACCATGCAAGGGTTCATTCCCAAAGAACGACGACCAAAGATCGTCCGAAAAAGAGCCCAAAATCAAAAGCTCTACAAAAGGCATCAAAACTCAACAAAAGCACTCCAGCATCCCCGCCTAAGCACGAGGACGTTACCCCTCAGACAGACTTTTTGCCAAAAGCGAGGAGACAGCGAAACGGAGTTCTGATAGGAAGCGTTTTTCTGATCTCGGTTATGAAAGTCTTGCTGCCCCTTTTCCTCCTGCTGGCCACCTCGGTGTGGGCCAATTCCCTGAAGGCTCCGCTGGAGGAGATCCGTGCGGTGGGTAAGGAGGGGGCGGGCAATGAGAAGGCCACAGCGGCCTGGCAGGCACTGACTCAGGCGGACCCAGCAACGCTGCCGGAGGTGCTGGCGGGCATGAATGGTGCGAATCCGCTGGCAGAGAACTGGCTGCGGGCGGCGGTGGGGGTGATCGCGGACAAGGCGCTGGAGCAAAAGACGCTGCCGGTGAAGGCGGTGCAGGCGTTTTTGGACGATACCAAGAACAGCCCGACCGCACGGGTGGTGGCCTTTGACCTCATCCAACGCGCCGAGCCTGAGCTGGCGGAGAAGATCACCCCGAGCCTCCTGGAAGACCCTAGCAGTGAACTGCGCAGGCATCCCGTGGCCAAGCTGACAGAGGCAGGGGATGAAGCTCTGGCTCAGGATAAAAAAGACGCTGCGCTGGCGGCCTATCAGCAGGCGATGAACAGCGCGCGCGATGAAGATCAGATCAAGGCGCTGGCGAAGAAGCTGAAGGACCTGGGCCAACCCGTGGATCTGCCCAAGCACTTCGGTTTCCTCATGAGCTGGAAGGTCATCGCGCCTTTCCCCAATGTGGAGCGCAAGGGTTTCGATACCGTGTTCCCACCGGAAAAGGAGATCAAGCTGGATGCCAGCTACCCTGGTAAAACCGGTGACGTGAAATGGCAGGAGTTCACCAGCCAGGATGACTATGGCATGATCGACTTTAACAAGCCCTTCACCATGCTCAAGGAGGTGACGGGTTATGCCTACACCGAGTTTGACTCCGCTGAAGAACGCGATGCCCAGATCCGTCTCGGCTGCAAAAACGGCTGGAAGGTGTGGCTGAATGGCGAGCTACTCTTTGCCCGTGATGAATACCATCGCGGCGCAAAACTGGATCAATACAAGCTTCCGGTTAGGCTCAAGAAAGGCAAGAACGCCATCTTGGTGAAGCTTTGCCAAAACGAGCAGACGGAGCAGTGGACGGTGGAGTGGCAGTTCCAGCTCCGCGTCTGCGATGCCACTGGCACGGCGATTGCCGAGGCGAAGTGAGTTTTCCTCCCCATGCCATCTCGTCCTTTGATGATCTCATGAAACTCGTTCGATTCTTTGGCTGGACGATCCATTGGAGCCTTCAAGGCCTGAAATTGTGGCTGTTGGGCGTGGTCGCCATGTACAGCGTTTCGCCATTGACTTATCTAGCCACGCTTTTGCAGCGAGAGGGACCTGCCGACCGTGAACTTAACCGATCGGTCGAGGTTTGTTTGATGGTGATGGCTATTCTCTGCCTCCTCATCTCACTGGCAGCCTTCACGGCTATTTTTGCCAAATTTCTGGAGGTTTTTCCTCTCACTCCTTATTCGAGCAAGACTCCCTCTCATCCAACCGAAGATGAGTCCGTTTTTAACCCGTCAAAATCCCACCTTTCCTAACCGACATGATCCGAACACTTTTTTCAGCGCTCTTCATCCTAACTCTCACTCCTTCGATTGAAGCCGAGGACTTCACCCCGGAGCCAGGCTTCACCAGCCTCTTCAATGGCAAGGATCTCACGGGGTGGTGCTTCCGTGAAAAGGTGGATCGCAAGGCCCCTGCCGTGGGTGCCGTGGCGGTGACCCATGATGGCAAAACCGAAGCCTCAGATGGCGGGCTGTATCTGGTGAAGGACGGAGTTTTCACCATCCGCTTTCCCGAGGAGATGGATAAGCTGACTGGGCAGATTTACACGGTGCAGGAGTTCCCGAAAAACTTCATCCTGAAGCTGGAGTTTCGCGCTTCCGTCAATGCCGACAGCGGCATCTTCATCCGTCGCCCACAGCTTCAGTGCCGCGATTATCTCGTGGCCGGGCCCGAGGCTTACAAAGGCCTGAAGAACTACAAAGCCCAGGATTGGAATCAGATCGAGATCATCGTGAAGGACAGCGTTGCTCACTGCACCTGCAATGGCGAGGTGCTGGAAGAAGCCCTGAAGCTCCCTGAAACCGGCCCCATCGGTCTGGAGGGAGATCGCGGTCAGATGGAGTATCGCCACATCCAGATCAAGGAACTGCCTTAACCGCAGACGAGACACGCACTGCGTATGAAAGGCCTGTTCATGATTGTCGTGGAACTGTTTCAGCCCCCAGATGGCGGGCCATACACGAAATTCTTCATGGGCCAAATGATCCCGGGCGTGATCAGTTTGTATGTGCTGTTTGCTCTGCTCATCGGAGAGACGGTGATCCCAGTGAAAGGTTTCCCCAAGGTGCCGGGACTGCCCGGGGCTCTCGTTGCCCTCATCTATCTCGGCGTCGCAGGGCTGTTTTATTTCCACTGGAACTGGGGCCTCTCGCATGAGCGCTGGCATCTGAGTGTACGTGCCAAATGGGGCGCGTTTACCCTGATCACCCTTAGTTTGTTAGGTCTTATCGCTCCCCTGGTTTTTCATTCGTGATTTTGTTTTCTGCTTAACCGCTTTCGATCTTATGAAGCCTTCTTTCACTCTCAGTCTCCTGCTTTCCTCAGTCGCCCTTTTGCATTCGTCCTTCTCCGCCGATTGGCCTCAGTTCCGGGGACCCAACGCCTCGGCCGTGTCCACGGAAGCGGCTCCTGGGCCGAATCTGGAGATTGCTTGGAGTGTGGACTTGCCTGGGCGCGGCCTCAGCAGCCCCATCATCGTGGGCGATAAGGTCTTTCTCACCTGCTCCAGCGGACCCGATCAATCCAACCTGCATGTGTTTTGCTTCAGTGCGACCGATGGCAAAAAGCTGTGGGAACGCGTGATGAAGGCCACGGGACGCACCATGTCGCACAACAAGACCTGCGTGGCCGCCCCCACACCCTGCAGCGATGGCAAGCGCGTGTTTGCTCTGTATTCGTCCAACGATCTCTTTGCCTTTGATCTCGATGGCAATCTGCTCTGGCTCCGCGGCCTAACCTATGATTACGCCAACGCCAGCAACAGCCTCGGCATGTCGTCCTCCCCCGTGGTCGTGGGTGATACCCTCATCGTGCAAAGCGAGAATGACAGTGAATCCCTCGCCGTCGGCATTGATGTCACGACCGGAAAGAATCGCTGGAAGAAAGAGCGCCCGAAAGCGGCCAACTGGACCAGCGCCGTGATCTATCAAGATGTGGTGGCGCTGCAATCCAGCAAGGGCCTCACCGGCGTGAATCCACAGACCGGTGAAATCGTGTGGGATTACACCGACGGAGCCTCTACCATCCCGAGCTCTGCCGTGACCCAGACGGCCATCTACGTGCCCTCCAATGGCGTCACCGCTCTGGCCCCCGAAAAAGGCGCAGCCTCTCAACTCTGGCGAGCCGAGGGGCTGAAACCCGGCACGGGCAGCCCGCTGGTCATCGGAGACTCCATCTACGTGCTGAACAACACAGGCGTGCTCATCAAGGCCAGCACCGCCAACGGCGACGAAGCGTGGAAACTCCGCCTCAAGGGCCCCAGCAGCGGCTCACCTGTGGCGGCCGGGAAATACATCTACATCGCCAGTGAACGCGGCTTTTTCCAGGTCGTGGATACCACTGCCCCCGAGGGTGAAGTCGTCCACACCGTCGAGCTCAAAGACACCATCCTCAGCTCCGCCGCCATCAGCCACGGCGCGGTCTATGTGCGCAGTGACAAGAAGCTGTGGAAGCTGAAGTGAGGCTCTTCTTTTCAGGAGTCCGTAGTCGGCTCATGCGCTGTCCTATATAGATAACTGGTAACGGCAATCTGCGGTGTCGTGGGACCAGAAAGCTCTGTCACCTCACAGCCGCCCTCCAGCTGTTGGAGTTCTCCGTTCAGGTCGGCCAGAGGCTGGAGTTGAGACAGCAGGTCTTCAAAGCTCAAGCCCGGCCCCACGTCCGACTCGGGTTTGCCGATATCTCGAGGCAGTCGCAAACAGAGGCGGACTTCCTTCTCCCTCTCGCTGATATTGAAGTCGACGGAAAGAACGCCATGAGCGAGAAGATTCCGTAAATCTCGCAGGCTTTCTATTTGCTCAAATAAGATCTGAAACTGGGCGTGCTGGGGCTGCAAATCGGGGGCTTGCTCGACCATCTGCCGCATGCGTTTCACCCGATCCTGAAAATGCATCCGCTCCAGCTTCGCCGTCTCTTCGGCGGGCGATCTTCGCTTCACGAAGTTCAGCACGCTTAGATCCAGCATGCTGAAGTTCAGCAAGTAATTGCCGATGGCCGAGGGCCAATTTATGTGAATAGGCAGGACGGAAGACATGACGGGATTCAGGTTAGGGAGGGAAAGAAAGTTTCGCGCTTTGTCTTCACTCCAAGGTTCGTGGCTTTACTCGGAAATCTCGCCCAATGGCTCTCCGTGAGAAGTATCTAAGGGCTCGATGAACTGCTTCACGGCTTGATAGAGCCGAATGAGCCGATCGCTGATTTCTTGCTGCTGCTGAGGTCAAGTCTCCTTATGAGAAGCCCCATACTGAGAGAGGGTAGTGAGGATGCTGCCTGAGTTTTTAAGGGGCTGTGGACTCCACTGCAAAGCCTCCCCAAAGGCTGCTTCGATCTCGTATTGGTGGTTTTTGAGTGTCTCAAAGTTTTCAAGCCCTTTAGGGCCACGACAGGAAATCCAAACCGCGCTCTCTTTTTTAACGGTGCTGAAGTAAGCCTTCAGTCGAAAGGTATGCCAGCCGACCATAAAAACCGTATCTTTACGACGCAGGGGGGCAACCCGTTGGAGGGGAAGGTCTTGCGCTTGGACTTGATCGTAAATGGGCTGCCAAAAATCGAGGCACAACTGCTGTTTATCGTTGTTAGGATGTCGCGCCTCAATGACTCGCCTTGTCCAGGCATTGGGTTTGCTGACGATATTGAACTTAGGGGCTACGGGTGAATTTCCGATTCTCCATAATTCGACCTCCAGCCCAAAGAAGTTCACCCCTTCTTGGGTCTTTTCATTCAGCCAATCCAACGCCGCTCGATGTTCATCGGTAAAGCGTTCAGCGATCCAGACGATGCTCACCGCCGAAAGGCCTGCTGCATAGGTAAGAAGTTGCCCAAGATGAGAATGATCGGTGCGCTCCAATTGATTTTCGATCAGGACCCAGGAGTCATCCGAGCGGTCTCGGCATAATATGTCCGCCCGGAACGGTCCTACCCGCTTTTCTTGGAACTCCGTCTCCAGATCCATCTCCAAGGCTTGCCCCAGTAGAGCCAGGTTTTTTCCTTGAGCAAGCCATGGCGTAAAGTCTTGAGCTTCAGTCAGCCAAGCTTCTCTCAATGATACCTTTTCCAAACGGCCTAACTCGGGAACTCTCATGAAGCTACCTTACTGATTTGTCGGGGATGCTGTCATGGATTTTTGCATATTTTAGCCTTTCTAAAGTCTCCTAGCTTGATCCTGAGTCCAACAGAACAGAAACGGTCTTGGGCTGCGGGTTGGGCTCTCGGAGCGGCAATTTGGGGCCACCATTCCGACCGCCAGACCTTGCCTTGCGAGCGAATCCATCCTTGCTTTTCCCGCATTTACGCCTAAAACCCTCGCTCTCTATGGCATCTACCCCAGTCATCAACCTCCGCAAGGGGCACGCGGTTCGTTACAACAACGAAGTCTGCACTGTGTCCGATTTCGAACTCAAGACGCCTCCGCGTATGGCGTCCTATGTGCAGATGTCCATCCGCACGCTCAGCACCGGCAAGGTTTATAACCTGCGCATGACTTCCAACGAGTCTCTGGAGTCCGTGAACCTGAACCGTGAGCCGCATGAGTATAGCTACAAGGACGGCGAAGATTATCACTTCATGCACCCTGAAACCTTTGAGGACGTGATCCTCATGGAGAGTCAGGTGAAGAACGCCAAGGACTACCTCATCGAAGGTCAGAAATACACTGTTCAGTTCGCTGACGATGTGGTCGTCGGCATCGAACTGCCACCATCCGTGGTCATGGAAGTGACCGAGTCCCCTGAAGGTGTGAAGGGCGACTCCGCCAACAACGTTTACAAGGCAGCCACTCTGGAAACCGGTCTGATCGTTCAGGTGCCTCTTTTCATTGGCCCTGGTGACAAGATCAGCGTCAAGACGGAAGACAACAGCTACCTGGGCCGCGCGAACTAATTCGTTCGCTCGCCTAACCCCATTCAAAACCTCTCCAAGTCCCGGTCACAAGCCGGGGCTTTTTTTTGTGGGATTTACTGAAGCCATTCTCCCATCAGCAAGCAGCAAAACCACCGTGTGGAATCGATTCAATCGCGCTTTGGGACTCGCTTATTTAGACAAGACGTAAGCCAAAAAATCGCGTCATCCCCGATGAGTTCATGAAACGCTTTTACTGCATCGCCATGCATCAAAGAATTGCACCGATATCCGCTTAACGTACCGTTTAGCTTATGAAAAACGACCCCGACGCGATCCTCTTCATAGCCTTTGCCATTGTCTGGGGTATTCTTGCCCTTGGGTCGACACTTCACGTTCGTTCACGCCCGACACCCCAGGAGAAGAAAAAGTGGTTTGATCGTTGGGCCATTGCCGCCGGAGTCATTTTTATCGGGGTCGTCATTCTGCTCCTGATAAGCTGGAAGCAGTATCTCAGTATTCCGGTGTGGATGGTCCTCGTCGCCGGCATCATTTTTTTGACCATCCGTAATACCTATTTCTGTAGCACCTGTGACAAACGTTCCCGTTCAAACGACTGGTTCGGCAAAAGCTACCATTGCCCACATTGTGGCAACCGTTTGAGGTGATGCCTAGGCATGCTCAGCGTTCATTCTTCCATGACACCTTCCGTCAAGCTCCGTTCATGGCGCGAGGAGGACTTCGTCCCCTTTGCAGCCATGAACGCTGATCCAGAAGTCATGCAGTACTTTCCTCGTCTTCTGACGGAGGAAGAATCTCGGGCCACTTTCGAGCGTTTTCGTGACGGCATCGCTCAACGCGGGTGGGGACTGTGGGCCGTCGAGGTGGAGGGGCAATTCGCTGGATTCACCGGATTGTCCGAGCCCAAGTTTACCGCTCACTTCACTCCTTGTATCGAGATCGGCTGGCGCCTTCATCGTGCTTACTGGGGCCGTAGCATCGCCTATGCTGCGGCTCAGCAGGCCATTCATGATGCATTCCATCAACGTCGCCTGAATCAGCTCGTCTCCTTCACCGCTGTCCTCAATCACCGTTCCCGCCGCCTCATGGAACGTCTCGGTTTCACCCACGATCCTTGCGACGACTTTCTGCATCCCGCCCTGGAGGAAAACCACCCGCTGCGACCGCACGTGCTTTATCGGTTGGCAAAAAACAACCATCCAGTTAGGCTCCATTCATCCCAGTGCACAGAGGTTCGAGACCTCCGGAATGCCACCTACCCCTGCAGCCCCATCAGCGCCAGGATGTTCATCACTGCCTTGGGCACAAAGGAACCCGGCTCCACATACTCGGGGAGTTTGCTACCATCGGCGCTGCGCTCGGAGCAATGCGCATTGCCCCCCGCAGGCCCCATGGCATCCAGTGTTGGCGCAAGGTGACAGAGATAGTTCGCATCGCTGAGGCCACCACGAGCCATGGAGAGCACAGGGATTTGCATTTGAGCACCCGCTTGTTGCCAGGCTTCAAGAAGCCGCTGCGTTTCCACACCTCCCGGCCAAGCGGCGGTGGTGCCGATTCGCTCCACGGTGATCGTCGCGCCCGCATCCGTCTTGCCCGCCATGGCTTCCAGAGCCATCCCTGCGGTTTCCAGCACAACGGGATCGAAGGCACGCATCTCCAGCTCAGCCTGGGCCAGATGCGGCACGCGATTCAGCACCGTGCCACCTTGCACATGGGCCACATTCACGGTTAGGCCATCGTCAGGATCATTCAGCGCATGCACATAGGGCAGCACTCGTGCTAGCTCCACCACGGCATTGATACCCACCGCGTGATTGCTCCCCGCATGGGCAGCTCTTCCCTCACAAGAGATGCGATATTCCAGTCGGCCTTTGCGGGAGGTTACGATGTGATATCCCGCCTTATCGACGGGCCCACCTTCGAAGACCAACACACAGCGCGCTCCCTCGGCACATCGTTCAGTCGTCCGTTCGGCGAAGTCAGAGCCGATGACTTCCTCCGCGGAATTCGCAGCGATGAGCCAATGCGTCTGCTCAAACAGCTCCGGCAACACATCCCGCAGCGTGCGCAGCATTAGCCAGATCAGCACGGTGCCGCCTTTGTTATCCACGGTGCCCGGACCGTAAATCCGAGAGCCTTCCTCCTGCCAATGAAAGTGATTGAGCTTCTCCTCCTCAGGAGGAAAAACCGTGTCCAAATGCGTGACTAAGACCACCGGCGCAGCCTTCTTCTCAGCATCTCGCCGACGCAGAAACAAATGCGGTCCGTGTTCCAAGTGCCGTGCAGACACGAGCTCCGCCGTGAAGCCCAGGGGGGCAAAGCAAGCCGCTGTCAGTCGGCCCAAAGACTCCACGCCTTCGCTATTCGTGGTGAAGCTATTGATCTCCACCATGCGCTGAAGCCACTCCAGAGCTTTCGGCAAATGACGTTGGGCACTGGCAGTGAGTTCTTCGATCATGTCGCTCATACGATACGCTCTCCATTTTAAACACGATGACGCGGCTTGGCACCGATTCCCGATCCCTCCGGCATTTGCAGATGGCCCGAGGCATCAAAAGTGATGCCTACATAATCATCATCCGCCAGATACAGGTGGCCGTCCAGATCCACATAATCCGCCCAGGGTGCCAAATGCGCCGCCGCCGTGGTGCCCAGGCTACTTTCGATCATGCAACCCAGGATCACGCCTAACCGACATTGCCGAGTCGCCTGAATCATCTCCACGGCACCGGTGAAAGAGGCACACTTCAGCAGCTTCACATTCACCCCATCCACGTAGAGTGCCAGACGCTGCACATCCTCCGCATTCTGCACCGATTCATCGGCATACAGAGGCAAGCCCACCCGCTGTCTAACAGCTGCCAACGCTTGCCATCCTGCGATGTCCAGGTTGTGATGAATCGGCTGCTCCACCAGTGCCAGATGTGGGGCCAGCTTCGGCAGCAGTTCTTCAGTCTGCGACACCGTCCAGCCACCATTCACATCCGCCATCAGTGTGGCTCCAGCCGCATTCTCAGAAGCCGTGCGCACGATGGCCTCATCATGCGCCAGATCACCACTGCCCAGCTTCAGCTTCAGCACGCGAAACTGCCTCGCCGTCTCCCGCACCTGCTCCGCGAAGGCCGCCAGATCGGTGGGAATGCTGAAGGAACGACAGGCCAGGATTTCCGCCCATTTCCTCCCCGGCCCCAGGCTCTGCTCTGCCACCCGCCAAGTCGGTTCAGGCATTTGATCCAGCCTTAAAAGATCCAGAGCCAGCCGAACCGGGCGCGGCATCTCCCCCTGCGTTTCCCCCTGGAGCCAAGCCAGCGAATCCTCCGGACGATCCGCGTAATACGGCACAAAGGGAGCCTCGCCCACCGCCGCGCCCTCCCGCAGTCGCAGCACCTGTCGCTCCGACGAGGCTCCGTGAGCGATTCGAAACGGGGTCGTCAGACGCAGAGTTTTCAGCTCGATTTCCGGCATGGTGGAGCAAAATGACGACGGTTTCTGTGCATTGAGAAGTGAAATCTCCAAAACCTGTGCCATAGCTGCCGATTCCAGCCGCATCGCCCATGTCCCGTCCCTATCCTCAGCGCCGTCCCGCCTCCGCCCCTAAACCACCGCCTGCTGGCAGTGAGAACTGGGCACGCCCCTGGGCGCAGATGAAGTATTTCTCCTACCATCCGGCGATCTATCCCAACATGGTCGGTGCCACCTCCGACGATGCCGCCGCTGGGGATCTGGTGAACGTCTATAACAAAGAGGGCAACCTCTTCGGGGCTGGCTTCCTCAATCCCAAAGCCCGCGTCCCTCTCCGCGTCATTCATCACGGCAGTGAACCTTTCACCGAGGCCGATCTCGACGCCCGCCTCCTCCAGGCCATCCGCCTGCGTCGTGATGTCCTGAAGCTGGATAAAACCACCGAAGCCTACCGCGTCATCCACTCCGATGCCGACGGCATCAGCGGCCTCATTGTCGATCGCTACGCTCAGACCCTCTCCATCCTCGTCACCACCCTCGGCGTCTGGCGTCGCATCCGCCGCTGGCTGCCGCTCCTTCATAAGGAACTCGGCACCAGCAACCACGTCATCCAGACCGATCCCGATATCTCCCTGATCGAAAACATGCGTATCAGCGAGGTGCCCGAGGTGGATGATCCCGGCCCCCGCGTCGTCCGCGTCCGTGAAAACGACGTCCGTTACCTCGTCAACTTCGAGGACGGTCATAAGACGGGATTCTTCTGCGACCAGCGCGACAACCGCCTCCGCTTCGGTCAGATGGCCCATGGCCGCGTTCTCGATCTCTGCACCTACACCGGCGGCTTTGCCCTCTCCGCCAAGATCATCGGCGGCTGTGAAGACGTCACCGGCGTGGACCTCGATGAAAAAGCCATCGCCCAGGCCAAGCAAAACGCCAACCTCAACCAAACCAAGATCAACTGGACCCAGGGCGACGCCTTCGGCTGGTCCCGCCAGATGATCAAAAACGGCGAGCTCTGGGACACCGTCGTGCTGGATCCTCCCAAACTCATCCATCACCGCGATAGCCAGGAGGAAGGCATCTTTAAATACCGCGACCTTAACGGCCTCGCCATTCAGCTCGTCAAGCGAGGCGGCCTCTTCGTCACCTGCTCCTGCTCCGGCCTCATTTCCCCCGCCGATTTCGAGGAACTCGTCGTCGGCGTCGCCCACCGTCACGGTCGCAAGCTGCAAATCCTCGACCACACCGGCCCCGGCATGGACCACCCCGTCATGTCCAACTGCCCCGAGAGCCGGTATTTGAAGGTGGTGTGGGCCGTGGTGGTGTGAGTTAGGCCTCTCGTCTCGTTAGCCGTCTATTAGATTGGCCAAGGAAGAGCACTCTCCAGAGACTGGAGAGTGCTCCATAGTTATCGAACGTCGTGTATCCTAAAACCCTTCGCGGGTGTAGCTGCCGTCCACGTAGCGCAGTGCTTGGGTGGGATTGGCATTCTGGAGGGCTTCAGGCAGGCAGTCATCGGGGAAACCCTGATAGCAGACCGGACGCACGAAGCGGTAGATGCTGTCGGTGCCGATGCTGGTGAAGTAGCTGTGACTTGCGGCGGGATAAGGGCCTCCATGGTGCATGGAAGGGCAGGGCTCGATGCCGGTGCCGAACCCATTGAAAATGATGCGTCCGACTTTGCGCTCCAGGACACGGATGAGGGCCGCGTGTTCGCGCAGGTCGTCCGGCGTGCCATGGACAGCTGCCGTGAGTTGACCTTCCAGCCCTCGGGCAAAGTTAAGCATCTCTTCCTGAGTGGGGCACTGGGTGACGATTGAGCAGGGGCCGAAGACCTCGCGGCGTAGTTCTTCGTGAGATTCCAGCACATCCAGGGTGGTGGTGTAGATGCGGCAGGCCGCCTGGGTGGCTTCATGGTTAGGTTCGGCGGAGGATTGGCCGGCCAATTGCAGCCCATTGATGGTGGCCCACACGGCGGTGCCGGCATCATAGCTCTCACAGATGCCCCTATGCAGCATGGATTGCGGAGCCACTTTTTGAGCGAACTCTCCAGCTTTTTCGACAAACTGGCTCAGCTCCGGACTCTGCAGCCCAAGGACGATGGCAGGGTTGGTGCAAAATTGCCCCACGCCCATGGTCACGGAGGTGACGTATGCCTCGGCCACTTTGGCGGCATTTTCCTTCAGGGCACCTGGCAAGACAAAGACGGGGTTGATGGAACCCATCTCGCCGTAGAAGGGGATCGGCTGGGGACGTGCCGCCGCCACGTCCATGAGGGCGCGACCCCCACGGAGCGAGCCAGTGAAGGCCACGGCTTGTGTAAGTGGATGTTTCACCAACTCAATGCCGATCTCGGTGCCACGGCCATGCAGCATGGAGAAACAGGCGTCTGGCAGCCCCGTCTTGCGTAGAGCACTGAAGACGGCGCGAGCGAGCAATTCACAGGTTCCGGGATGAGCGGGGTGGGCTTTCACCACCACAGGGCATCCGGCCGCCAAGGCGCAGACGGTATCCGTGCCGATGACGCCGATGGCGAAGGGAAAGTTACTGGCACCAAAGACCACCACGGGGCCGATGGGGAGCAGCACCTTACGGACGTCCGGCTTTGGCAGGGGCTGGCGGTCCGGCAGCGCACGGTCGATGGTGGCATCAGCCCAGGAACCTTCTCGAATCAGCGTGGCAAACATCTTGCACTGATTGATGGCTCGACCCCGCTCACCCGTGAG
Organism: Prosthecobacter debontii; assembly: GCF_900167535.1. NCBI lineage: Bacteria > Pseudomonadati > Verrucomicrobiota > Verrucomicrobiia > Verrucomicrobiales > Verrucomicrobiaceae > Prosthecobacter > Prosthecobacter debontii. The sequence continues at coordinate 11,566 of NZ_FUYE01000008.1, read as the reverse complement.
GCGGGCCATGGGGAGTGCCGTCTCGGCATGGGCACGCTCAAGCAGCGTGTCTCCGAGTGCCAAGATTTCGTCAGCCAGTGTTTCTAGAAACTGAGCACGTTGTTCTGGGGCGGCACTGCGCAGAGCATCAAAGGCTCCATCGGCTGCCCGAAGCGCTTCGTCTGCCTGGGCGGTGGTCGCTTCACAGAAAGCTGGCTCCAGAGACTCGTTGGTGGTGGGATTGACAGCGTGATAGGGGGCGTGGTCGCAAGGGGCTTCGCGGCCGGCGATGAGTTGGTGTCCGGTGATCATGGGGCAGGGGAAAGGGCGGGTAAAAGAAGTGGGGGAGGTGGCTTGCAAGCTTAGCCCATCGGATTCACGAGAGTGCCGATCCCGTCAATCGTGATGCTGACCAGATCACCCCGTTGCAGGGTAAATTCGTCACCCGGGACAATTCCGGTTCCTGTCATCAGCAGGGCTCCGGTGGGGAAGGTATTGTCCTGATAAAGGAAGCCTGCCAGTTCGCTCGGGGTGCGCTTCAGTTGATCCAGAGTGGCTTGACCTTCAAAGACCGTTTCTCCCCTGCGTTGGATCTTAAGCTGGATGCGGGTCTCTTGGGGCAATGCCGCTTGAGTGATCAGGAGGCAGGGGCCCACGGCTGCGCAGAGTTTGAAACATTTGGCCTGGGGGAGATACAGCGGGTTTTCCCCCTCGATGTCCCGGCAGGAAAGATCGTTGCCGACGGTATAACCGATGATCTGCCCTTGATTGTTGATGGCCAGCGTCAACTCCGGTTCTGGCACCATCCAGGTGGAGTCGCTGCGCAGATGCATGGACTGTCCTGGGTGGGCCACACGTTGTGGAGTGGCTTTGAAAAAGATCTCGGGTCTCACAGCCTCATACACACGGTCATAGAAGGTGCCGCCTCCGGCATCCTTACTCTCTTCCATGCGTGCCGTGCGGCTGCGGAAATAGGTCACACCGGCGGCCCAAACTTCTTGCGAGGAGATCGGTGCCAGGAGGGTATCTGCGGCTGGTTCCGGAACAGCGGTGTAGGTGCTGGCGACCTCTTCCAGGTAGGCATGCAGATTTTCATGATTGAATAATGCATCCCATTCGAAGTCGGCGAGGCGATACCAATGTGGATCGTTGTAGAGATAGACGCCGTGTGTGGTGCGATAGAGATGCATGGCTGGGTAAAGCCGAGCGTAGCGGGTGCACCTCCCGTGTCAAACCTCAGAGTCACCTTGTGGTGGACAGTTCATTTAAAATCCGGTCAAGGCTGTCCAGATCCTGCCCCCACCAGACATTGCTTAGCTGAAGCCTCTCTTGATAACCAGGGGCTGCGCGCCCCCCCACAACGAGGGCGATGGATTCGGGCAGCAAGTTTCGCAGTTTCACCAGCTTTTCTTCAATGATTGGACATTGATCTGGATAGACGAGGCTGACAGCCACAGCTCGAACCCGGCGAGCCCGGGCACAGACCACGATTTCCTCGGTAGGCAGATTGGGTCCGAGATAGGCGACTCTCCAGCCCAGGTCCCGCGCCGAGGCGGCTACCAGCAGTGCCCCCAGTTCATGCACCTCCCCGGATAAAGTCGAGACCACCAATTCAGGTGCATTCGTGGCCACAGTGCTGCCAGGGACTGGGGTCATTAGAATCTCACGAATCACGGCTGTCGCAATGTGCTCATGACTTGGGCGCATCTCCCCGGCTTGCCAAGATTCTCCGATGTGGGCGATGAGAGGGCAGATGACTCGGAGAATGAGAGCTCGCTGGCCAAACTGAAGACGGGCACGGAGGAGCAATCTGCGTAAACGGTCCGAGTCGTAATTTTTAGCCGCTTCACTGCATAGGACGACATAGCCGTGTTCGGTGTCTTCATCGCCCATGGAATCCACGGAGAAACTGACCCGTAGAGAAACGCACTCGGTGAGGGACTTTTTGAGCAGGCTATCTAGCTCTTCGGAGCTCAAGTGGGCGATGCTGCCGATCCGATGGCCTTTTTCTGTCAGCTCTCTCAGGAGGACCAGTCTGGAGATGTCGTCCTCGGAATACATGCGACGGTTCGTGCCTGTCCGGGTCGGTGTCAGCGCCTCATAACGCCGTTCCCAGATGCGGATGACGTGTGGGCTCAACCCACTGCGGATACTCGCGGCCTGGATGGTGGAATGCATAGATCAAGTTTACAAAGTATCTTACGGCAAGAACGTTTTCAGGGGAACTGGCGATGCACTCATTTCAAGTAAAGTTCGGGTTGAATCTTCTTCTTCAGGCATTCCTCTTGGCGGCATGCTGAATTATATCTGGGCGTCACTCATTCTCATCGGCCTACTCGTCGCTGGATTGCTCGGAAGGTTCACGGGAGACAGTGGCGTCATCACCTCTGCCCTCAATATCTCGAAGACGGCCGTGATGGATATCGCCCTGCCACTGGCGGGCATGATGATGTTTTGGCTCGGCATCATGCGGCTCATGGAGAAAGCCGGCCTGCTCGAGTTAGCGGCCCGCGCTTTGGCCCCGATTATGACTCGTCTTTTCCCGGATGTGCCGCGTGACCATCCTGCGATGAGCGCCATGATCATGAATCTGGCGGCCAATATGCTGGGGTTAGGCAACAATGCCACGCCTCTCGGCTTGAAGGCGATGACGCATCTTCAGGAACTGAACCCGCATAAGGATACGGCCAGCAACGCCATGGTCACCTTCCTGGCCATGAACACCGCCGCCTTTACCCTCATCCCCATGACGGTGATTAACTACCTCAGCGCTGCAGGCGTGAAGGGGGCTTACCAGATCATCGTGCCAACCATTCTCGCCACTGCCTGCACGACCCTTACGGCTATTTTCGTGGCGAAGGCTTTGCAAAAGTTGCCCGTTTTCCGTATTCAGCCACAGTCTTCTCCGCCCCATGTGTCCTTAACCGCTCCCAATCCCGGTTCTGACGTTGCAGCCCCGGGCCCCACGGCGGTGGACGTGGCTGAAGAACATCCGCAGCGCGCTACGCCGAAAGCTCGCTTTCTATTCATGCTGTTACTGGTTCTTTTTGCAGGTGGGGTTGTCCTGGAACTCGCCGCTCCGAGCCTACGCCAAGGGGTATTGGAGGCCACGGGCCTTTCCCAGGTGATGGCTGCGGCAGATCAGCGCGCAGCCGAAGCTAAAGCTGCAAGCGCTGCCGTCACGGCTGACGCCACGGCACAGGCGAGCCCGCTACGCCGTCTGATGGATGGCGCGTCTGGTGTCGCGATTCCTCTGCTGCTCGTCATCACCCTCGGGGTCGCTTTAATCCGAGGCGTGAAGGTGTATGAAGAATTTGTGGAGGGTGCCAAGGAGGGGTTCTCGGTGGCGACCCGAATCATGCCTTTCCTGGTCGCCATGCTGGCCGCACTGGCCATCTTCCGCAGTTCTGGTGCCCTCTTGATTCTGGAATACGTCCTCACCCCCGTGCTCAATCTCATTGCTTTCCCGGTGGAGCTTCTGCCCATGGCCCTCATGAGGCCGCTCAGCGGCAGTGGCTCTCTGGGTATTCTCAATGAACTCTTGGCTCGTAGCGACATCCTGGAGTACATCAAATACACCGCCGCCATCATGTTTGGTTCCACGGAGACGACCTTCTATGTGCTGGCAGTCTATTTCGGCTCGATCAGCATCCGCAAGACTCGGCATGCCTTAGCTGCGGGACTGACAGCCGATTTCGTTGGCCTAACCATGTCAGTCGTGATTGGTAGGCTGATGTTTGCTTGATGAATCGATAGCTAAACACCAGGAGCTAATCATAAGAATAACCCGTCGCAGCAAACCTAAAATTAGGTTTATGGGCCATCCATTCTTGCCGTGATTCTCGAAGAGATGACTTCCAAATAAATCATTACTCCTGCACGGGAACGGCCTTGGGGGCGGCGCGGAAGGCGGTGCCTACGATCAAGGAAGAAACCCCCGGTTTCCATTGATACCCGAAGCCAAAGGGGATGGGGCCGGCGGTCGATGTCTTGAAGGCGGCGTCCAGATCGGTTTGGAAGTGTTGTTTGAAGAGCTCGATAGGACCTGGGTAGTAACCGTATAAGCTCACCATCCAGTCATTGCCATTGAAAAACTTCAAGGGGATGCCGCTATCGTCTTCGATGATGCTGCGGCTATTGGAGAGGAGGAAATCTCGCACCGTGGTGAACTCACTCATGTGCATGAGATAAGAGGCGGCTTTGACAAAGGCATTGCCTTGCCCATGGCTCTTACAGAACTGCATGAAGGCGGGATTGCTTTTGATGCCCCAATTGGACAGATCCGTCGTGAAGTAATACAGCGTCTGTGATTGGCCTTGGGTGCCGATAAAGGAGATTCTCACTCCTGGGGTCTTCGATTTTCCAGTCGTGAGTTCCCCGGCATCATTCAGTTTGACCAGTTGCGCATCGGTAACGCGGCAGCCTGCTCGGGCAAGGAAGACATAGAGCACAGGGATGGTGCCACTGAGCTGAGTCTGGGTCAGGTCGTTCTTCATATCCGCGGTGATGAAGAAGCTAAAGCTTAAAATAGCATTCAGAGCGGTGCGTAGATTACCCAGCGCATTGGCTCGGTCTCCACTGCTGAGTGAGGCGACATCGGGCAACGTGCCGACAGGTTCACGACCGCATAAAATGTAGGTTTGTGCGTTTGGAAAAAAGGTGTTGGCGTAGAGGAAATCAGGGCCACTGAAGGTATAAAACAGCGGGCTGCTATCCTCATAAATGTATTTCAAGGTGGTGGGCATCCATTGCCTGATTTTGGATAACTGCCTCTCCTCAAGATCCAGCCAGGCACGATGAAACGCCGATGAGTGATCGGCCCAAGATGCCTCTCTGGCGAATGGCTCTAGCTCAGTGGCATCCACGGAAAGCCCGGCTAGAAAACGTGCCTGATGATCGGGAGGCGCAACAGCCTGAAGCTGACTAACGAAACAAAGCAGGCCGAGGAAGAGTCTTTTCATGCACAGAAAAAAACGATCACGGGCAAACTACAGCAGCCCTCCCGCCAGCTAGCGAGTAGAAAAGCGATTTTTTCTTATGCTTGATGATGGCTGGCTAGACCTTGGCCGTCACGATCTCATAGGCATGACCGACGAACTCCCAGTTCACCACTTTCCACCAAGCATCGATGTATTGCTCTCGATCTTCGCCATATTGCTCACAGTAGCTGTGCTCCCACAGGTCCAACGCCAAGATGGGTCTGCCCGCTAGGTGCCAGGGGATGTGATCCTTCATCAGGGGATTGTCTTCATTGGGCGTGGTGCTGACCACCAGGCAACCGTCTGGGCGATAGGTGAGCCATGCCCAGCCTGATCCAGGATGGGCTAAAGCAGCTTCCTTGAAGACCCGTCGAAAGGTTTTCACACTGCCAAAATCTTCGACAATGGCTCTTGCTGCCCGCCCTTGCGGGCCCGAGGGCCCCGATTCAGGTGGGCAGAGAAAGCGCCAAAAGACCGTGTGATTGATATGTCCACCGCCTGCCATTCGAATGGCTTTAAGGGATTCTTTGGAGAGCTTTTGCGGCTCCTGAAAGGAGAGGCCACTGCTGAGCAGTCTGCCCAGAGGCAGCTTGGAGTCAGCTCTGGGCGGATGGGCCATGTGGCTCATGCCAGGCATGAGGGAGGTCACATTCCCGACCGTCATATCGGCGGCGGCAAGCGTTTCTCGGAGCTCGCGGAGATAGTTGGCGTGGTGCTCCTCGTAATGTCGGCGCAGGGTGCGGGCATTCAAGAAGGGCTCAAGCTCTTCAAAGGCGAAGGCCAAAGGTTCTTGACGCAGCGGCACTCCCAGAGGAGTGGGGGGAACATCACTGCCTAACACTGAGCTAGAAAGCGCAGCAGTGAGGGTTGTCAGAAAACCGCGACGTGTCGTCTGTGAGAGAGGCATTCGGAGATTTTATCCGAAAAACAAAAAACACGGCAAGATCACTAAAATTACCATTTGGTAATCTCCGTTCCCTTCGATCAGTCGCAGGCTTTCTGTGGGCTCTTTGGAGAAAGGAGATAGATCAAGAGGCCCGCCAAAATGGTGGCCAAGCCAGCCAAAGACTCGGTGGGCTTTGCTTGCCAAACGAAGATTAACATCCAGAGGCTAATGCCCAGGAAAATGAGCGGAGTCAGGGGATATCCCCAGCAGCGCACGGGGCGTGGGAGATCAGGATGAGTCCAGCGTAGGATCATCATTCCCAGTACGGTGGCAAAGGAACAAAGCTGAATGCTGAACTGAACGTAGTTCATGACGGATTCGAAGCTGGCCGTCAGCAAGAGGCCGATCACGATGGCCAGTTGGACCAGCAGCGCGACGATGGGGACGCCGCTACGGGTGCGCACGGCAAAAGGGCGAAGCAGTGCCAGATCCTGGCCCATCGACATCGTCACGCGCGGCCCCACCCAGGTCATGGCACTGATGCTGGAGACGAGGCCGAGGCAGATCAGCCCAGACATCAAATTGCCGCCGACCTTTCCAAAGATATAGTCTGCAGCGACATGGCCGACCTCGATCTTGCCCTCCAGAGCACTCATGGGGGCGGCATGGAGAAAGATGGCATTCAGTCCCACATAAAGCAGGGCTACCAAGCCGGTGCCGAAGGCGATAGCGCGCGGCACGTTCTTTGCCGGTTCGCGGATTTCTCCAATGATGTAAGTGGCCGCATTCCAGCCAGCATAGGCATACATCACATACACCAGACTGACTGCAAAGGAGTGGCTGGTAAGCAAGGCTGCATCACCAGGGACAGGTGAGAATGTGATGGGCTGGCCCTCTCCAAGCAGAGCTCCTGCAATGATGAAGACCAAAATCAAGGTTACCTTACCCCAGGTGGCCAGATTTTGAAATCGAGCGGCGACCTGAATTCCCCGCATGTGCACCAGGGTCACGAGGATGCTGACTCCTATTGATAAGTGCAGCGCCGAAAAGCCCGAAAAGATTCCGGTGAAGTATTTGCCAAAGGCCATCGCTGCGAGAGCGATCGGAGCCGCAAAACCCACGGTGGCCGAGAGCCAACCAGCAACAAAACCCGCTGCGGGATGGAAGATGCGGGAGAGGAAATGGTATTCACCGCCGGATCTGGGCAGTGCGGCCGCGAGCTCGCCATAGGCGAGAGCACCACAGAAAGCGCAGATGCCGCCCACAGCCCAGAGCGCGAGAATGGCGAAGCCTGAAGGCAGACCGCCCACCTGATAGCCGAGGCTCGTAAAGACCCCGGTGCCGATCATATTGGCCACGACCACCGCCGTGGCTGTGAGAAGAGAAACTCCCGGCTTCGTTGGAGAGCTGTGGGTAGGCATAAAAAAACCGAGGAACAGAATCCATTTGAATCCTGTCCTCGGTCAGAATGCAAGCAACTCAACGGCCAAAATCACTGACGGGCAGCAATTCGGTCGAGATCGGTGCCATCGAGCCCGAGCTTGTCAGCGCGATTGCATCATCGCCTTCGAAGTGGCGACTGAGCAGGATGCTCTCGATTTTCAGAGCATCGCTCTGCGGAGTAGCCTCTTTAATCAACTCGCTGTCCACGGCAAAGGAGGGGCGATTTTGTAATGCCGACGGCAGAGGTTCAGCGGCGGCAACAGCCATGCTGGAGTTGTTGTGGCTATTACCCACCACACCCAGAGTGGCCCAGGCTGCCGTGATGGCGAATGCTGCTGTGGCTGCAGCCGTCGCCCATTTTGGCGATACAAGATCACTGAAAAAAGTGTTCACGCGTTCCCAGAGGAGGCCACGTGCAGATTGACGAAGAAGCTCAGACCGCTGGCGCTCGCGGAACTGGGTCACAAAGTCTTCCACAAAATCTTCACCGGGAGTTTCATACCGTTTGAGTCGAAGCAGCCGCTGAATGTTTTCGAAGTCGTTCATGGTAGATAGATCGTCGGTTTTGGGCGGGATTTCTGTCAGGTGTTAGCAGGAACTATGTCACTTTACAAAATCTTCCAGATAGGTCTGGAGAAGACGATGGGCGTAGAACAATCTCGATCTCACAGTGCCTTCAGACACGCCAAGGATCTTGCTGATCTCGTTGTGCTGTAGGCCCTGAACATCATAGAGTGTCACTACGGTCCGGTGATCTTCCGACAGCTTCATCATGGCATCGTTCAATCTTTTTTGCAGTTCGTGAATATTCACTTCCCGAACCGTGTCGCGATTCGTCGTGGTGAGCTTCACAAAATCCGGATCGTTGTGGATGCCATTATCCACATCATCCAGGCTGACCTTGGCGTAGCGGCCACGCTTTTTCAGGAAGTTCAGCGTCATGTTCACCGCGATCGAATAGATCCAGGTGTAGAAGGACGATTTTCCCATGAATCGCTTCAGGGAGCGATAGGCCTTGGCAAAGATTTCCTGGAGGAGATCGGCGGTATCCTCTCGGTTCGAGGTCATGTTATAGACCAGACCGTAGAGCTTCGGAGTGTATTTGCGGATCAGTTCATCGAAGGCCCGGGTATCTCCAGCCTGAGCACGCTCCACCAGCGCGCGATCTTCAGCTGCGCTGACATTCGTTGGGGGCTGATCCATCGGGGTCTCCATGCGTCCACTCACCGGGCGATCCGTGTCGCACGATTTTTGAAGCAAACCATTCATCGGGGAGTCAGACAAGCTTTTCTTGGGAGTTGAGGGTGAATCAGGGGCGGGTCAGATGCACAGCCACACAATCGCAGCCAGGAAGAATACGTTTGCGGAGTGTCACTGTGACGCCTTTGGCACCAAACTCGCTCAAAATGCATTGAGACATTTCGGCAGCGAGGGTTTCGATGAGTTGCCGCGGGCGCTCCGCTGCCAGATTTCGCAGCCGGATCGCCACCGCTGAGTAGTCGATCGTGCAGGTCAGGTCATCGGCCATGGCTTCAAACCGACGCTCGATGCGCATCACCACGTCCGCTTGCAGCGTCTGCCAACCCGCCCGCTCCTCTTCCGGCACGCCGATCTGCACCGGCAGGTCCAGGCCATGAAGGCGGATTTCGTCCAAGGGGGCAGGGGAGTTCATGCGTGGGAGGGGATGGGGGGGCGCATCAGTTGGGTCAGAGCCGAGAGATTCTTCACTAAGATATCGGGCTCCGCTGACATCAAGGTCGTCACAGATTCATAACCCGTGGCGGTGCCGATGGTGATCAGCCCGCCCGCTTTTCCCGCCAGGATATCATGACGCATATCCCCAATGAAAGCCGTTTCCTGCGGCAGCAGATGATGTTGACGCAGGAGTTCATGCACGTGGCCGCATTTGTCGATGACTCCGCAGTGCAGATGCTCAAAGAAATGCGCCACCCCATTCGTCTCCGCCTGCGCTTGCACATGCTCCAGCGGCGCACTGCTGCACACGAACATCCGTCGGCCTGTTTCCTGGGCGAATTGGAGAAACTCGCGCGCGTGCTCGATCATCGGCACCTCATGCTGATCATCTTCCGGGAAGTGCTCCAGATACAGTGCCTGCAGTTCATGCAGCGGGGTGTCCGGCAGGATGTTGCGATAAAACTCCGTGTAAGGGAGCTGGAAGACCTCCCGAAATTGTTCCCGGGTGAAAGGCGGCTTGTCATAGTGGGCCATCACCCGGTTCGTCGCGGTGATGACCGCACCGAGATCATCGGCCAGCGTGCCGGACCAGTCGAGAATGAGGTTTCGGATCATGGGGGAATCAGGACGGGTTCGCGCTGGAGGATGGCGCGTTAGTGTGAAAGGGGCGGTAGCGCGGCGTTGCCCGGTAGCTGCCGAGATTGGAGTTGAAAAAAGAATTGCTGGCTCGGTCCTGGTCGGCCCCGGTCCTCGGATTGTAAAAGTTGGCCTGCTGAGGCGTGCCAGACCTGCAACCGGCCAGAGCCATGAGCAAAAGTAGGGCGATGTAGTTCATCCGAAAGAATCCTGAGGGCTTCGTTTTTAAAGCAGCACGTTCGCGTTGCAATCTCCTTTCTCCCTGTCGCCGTCAGCCGTGTAACCTTCGTCTCCGATTCCTTGTCTTTTACAGCCTGAATCCTGAAGACCTCCGCCTTTCCTCGCTTCCCCTCAAATTCACTGCTGGACATCCCGAAAGCCGTCGTTTCAAATGGCACGCTCCGGATTTCCCGGCGCTTTTTCTTAGCGATCCATCCCCAACTACCGAACCCATCCCTACCACAATGGCAAAAATTCAATTCGGCTCCGAAGTCTACACCTGGTTCATGCAGGGCACAGGCAAAGGCTACGACAACAAGCTGGACCACATGATCAAGATCGCCTCCCAAGCCGGTTTCACCGGCATCGAGCCCATGGTGCTCGAGATCTCGGAAAGCGCCCTCGGCTGTGGCAAATACTGGCTCGGTGACTTCTGCGATCCCATCAAGCTCAAGGACACCCTTCAGCAGTATAACATGAAGCTCGCCGGTCTGGCCCTCGTCTGCGCCTGGGATGGTGAAACCGAAGCTCCGAATGAGCGCGCCGCGGCTGACTTCACCCTGGATTTCCTCCAGCACTTCCCCGGCTCCATGCTGGGCACTGTGACCCTGCCGAGCGGTCGCACCAAGGACCTCCAGAATCGCCGACTGAACGTGGCTAAAAACGTCAACGCCGTCTCCAAGCGAGCCGCTGAGCTGGGCATCAAGGCCTCCTATCACCCGAACAGCCCCCCAGCCTCCATCGTCCGCACCCAGGAAGACTACGATGTCGTCCTCAGCAGCCTGGACCCCACCGTCACCGGCTGGACCCCAGACGTCGGTCACATCATCCGTGGTGGCATGGACGTCATCGCTACGCTGAATAAGTGGCAGCATCTGGTGAACCACATCCATTACAAAGACTACTCCGGCAACGGTGCTGAGCCGTGGGCTCAGATGGGCACCGGTAAGCTCGACTTCCACAAGATCACCGAGTGGCTCGTCCTGCGGAACTACGAAGGCTGGATCATCTGCGAAGACGAGGCCCACATCGCTGTCGAAGATCCGGATGGTGTCACCCTCCAGAACGGTCAGTGGTGCAAAGACAATCTCTACCCGATCGTCGGCCTGTAAGCCACGGTTCCGAGTCTAGCATCGCGGGTGTGAGGGCTACCAGCCCTCATGCTTCCCAAGACAGGCCCCACGGCCTGTCTTTTTTGTTGTCCCCCGGTTGAAGTGCCGTTTCTTGCCACCGAGCTTGTCTGAACGAGGATAAGCCGGAATATGCAATAGGAAGCCAAAGAGGGAGATGAAAGGGCGTGTGGACGAGAGAGGGGGAGATGTGGCAGGATCACCGTGATGGTGAATCTACCCATTGAGTATTCCGACAAGTCCGTGACGCCTTTTGGAGGCCTAGCGATCCTCAAGCGTTTTATTGACCAGACTGGCATCCGTGAGCATCTGGCCACCTTGGATCTGCCGGAAGGCGGCTCTAACCGCGCTTATGATCCGGTGCACATCATTGAGAGCTTCTGGCTCGGGATCTGGACAGGAGCCAGCCGTTACATCCACTGCGACTGGCTGCGTCAGGACTCGACACTAGCGGCCCTTTTTGGTTACGTGAACCTGCCCAGCCAAAGCACCTACAGCCGGTTCTTTGGCAAGTTCTCCCAAGCACGCAACACAGCGGTGTTCCCGCCGTTGCAGCAGTGGTTCTTCCAGCAGATCAACGTGGGAGCCGTGACGGTGGA